>NZ_NXGV01000001.1:1200000-1538907 GCF_002407605.1 Marinobacter sp. ANT_B65
CGTAGGCAGCCATGGGAATTCTTTTTTCAGCTGAACCTGAAACGATGCTTTGCTGTTGAAGTTTCCGCCCGGCAGCACTGCATCATGGGTCCAGGGAGTGCCAGCGGTAGGGAAAAACTCGCAAAGCTTGTCTGTTGCGACCTCTGCCAGCTTCCTGTATGTGGTTATTTTGCCACCGAAGATTGACACCAGTGGTGCCTGGCCTCCGTCGTCATCCAGTTCATAGGAGTAATCCCGTGAGGCTTTCTGTGCGTCTTCCTCATCATCTATGAGCGGTCGCACCCCGGAATAGGACCAGACAATGTCTGCAGGGGTTATCTGGTGCCGGAAATAAGTGTTTACAATCTTCAACAGGTAGTCGATTTCATCCTGTGAAATGCGGGCGAGAGACGGATCCCCGTCGTAGTCCACGTCAGTCGTGCCTATCAGGGAAAACTGTTCTTCATAGGGGATTACAAAGACTATACGTTCATCTTCGTTCTGCAGAATATAGGCTTCATCATTGATGTTCAGGCGGGGAACTACAATGTGACTGCCTTTTACCTGACGGATCTGTTTCGGAGCCGGGGCAGTAATGGTGTCTGCAAAGAGCATACTGGCCCAGGGGCCCGCTGCGTTCACTAGCGCTTTTGAAGAGATCTCTGTTTCTGCACCTGAAATAGTGTCTTGTAATCTTATAGTCCAGCCGCCTTTCTCACGAAAGGCCTTGGTGCAGCATGTTCTGGGTCGGATAGAGGCTCCCAGCTGTTCAGCTTTGCGAGCCATGAGCACAACCAGGCGCGCGTCATCTACCCAGCCATCAGAGTACTCGAACCCCTTGGTGATCTCCGGTTTCAGGGGGCTGTCACTACCAAAGGTGATGGCCCGTGAACCGGGCAGCAACTCTCGCCGTGCAAGGTGGTCGTAAAGGAAAAGGCCTGTGCGAATCATCCAGCCCGGACGCAGGTGCGGCTGGTGGGGGAGTCGAAAGCGCATGGGCCACATAATGTGGGGTGAATTGCGCAAAAGGGCTTCGCGCTCGGTCAGAGCTTCCCGAACTAACCTGAATTCATAGTGTTCCAGATAGCGCAAACCACCATGAATCAGTTTGCTGCTGTTGGACGAAGTAGCAGAGGCCAGGTCGTTCATTTCACAGAGCAGGACTTTCAGGCCCCGCCCTGCGGCATCCATGGCAATTCCGGTGCCATTGACGCCACCCCCTATAACGACGACGTCAAACGATTGCTGCTGCAAAGAAGAACCTCCGTCAGAAAGTTTTTATCACAGCTATTGTGCCTGAAATACAGGCAGTATTGTTACAAACTCAGCGGCTTGCCTGCCTCTCTGCGTCGGGACTCCCACTCTTCCCGGGTCTGAACAGCGTTATCGCCCTGCATCGACTCGACGATGCTGAAGTAATCCGAGCCGAACGGATCGGCCAAAATCGTTTCCCGGGGTTTGATTTTGACCACATAAACGGACTGTACATTCTGGTGGTCAAAATCACGCCAGTACTGCTCATCTTTCAGAAACGTGTACCTGTGTCCCTCGAGAGCGCGAATCAATGACTGGGTGTTGGTTGTTCCGGCACGCTCCACGGCATCCTTGTACTGATAAACTATGCTATAAGCGGATGCTGCGGCGGTGGATGGCCGCATTTCATAGCGTTTAGAGAAAGTTTCCACGAACTGTTTGCCGCGCGGGTAGTCCAACTCGTAGGGCACATTCCATACCCAGGGACTGCCGCCTACAACGCCCTCCATAATGGTTGGGCCAACCTGCCGGGCCATGCCCAGTGTCAGGTTGGGAACAACCACCTGCATTTTCTTGGTCAGACCCATCTCGTAAGCCACGTTAAGTGCACGAACCATGTCTTCCCCAAACAGAACCAGCATCAATACTTTCGCGCCGCTTGCGTCGGCCTGGCTCAGGGCCTTCTGAAAATCGTTCACAAAGGCTCTGGGAAACGGCGTTTTTACACCGGCATGGCGCTCGGTGTCTTCGGTATCGGTAAATTTTCGCACCGATTCCTCAACTGACCAGCCCCATGTGTAGTCTGCTGTAATATAAAAGTAGTCATCATCGGCGTGATTGCGGTTCAGATATTGGCTGAGAACCTTGGCGGTCATCCAGGCGTTGTAGGGCTCACGGAACATATGGCTATGTGCTTCGCTTCCGGTCGTCGCGTTGGAGTAGGTGAGGGTGCCAAAATAGAGTCGGTTGCGGTCACGTGCAGCCTTGCCTGAGGCAATGGCGACGCCGCTGGATACTCCGCCGAACACCATCTGGGCGCCTTCCACGTCAATCAGTTCTGCAGTATTTTTCGCTCCTTTTCCCGGATCGCTCCGGCTGTTTCGGATAATGAGTTCCAGTTGTTGCCCTCTCACACCGCCTGCCTGATTGATTTCATCCACAGCAAGAAATGCACCCAACCGCTGTTGCAGGCCCTGATCCTTGTAGCGGCCAGTCTGCGGATAGTTCAGGCCGATTTTGAGAGTTTCTGCGGCAACTGTGCTTGCAGCAAGGGTCAGCAGACATGCTGCAAAGAGTGCTTTTCCGGGATTCATGAAAACTCCGTTTGCTTTTATTAGGTGTCACGCGAAGAGCAGGCACCCTGGCTACTATTGTTTATCAGGCGACTGTCTACCGTTCAGGGAGAAGGACAACCATGCATGGGATTATAATCACGGCAAGCAGACTAAAGTGGAAATTCACGTAAAAAATTGTACGCTTGCACCCGTACCGACATGAGCCATACTTCTCTTGCCGGCGAAAGCAGGAGCTATAAAACTCAGGAATCCGGGAGGAACCATCAATGTCGGGCAAAAATGCAGTAGGTGAAACTATCGCCTGGCAGACAGGTCATTGTTACCTCGGTGAGGTTCTGGTCGCGCGTACATCAATGGGTGTATGTGCCGTGTTACCAGGTGGATCTCCGGAGGAGCTGGTCGTGGAACTCGCCCGTCGATTCCCGAATGCCATACTTGAACATGCTAATAATTCCCGGGCTGACTGGTTTTCTGATGTTATGAATTACCTGATTGACAGCCGCAAGCCGCTGTCAGTGCAGCTTGACCTTCGAGGTACGGATTTCCAGTGCAGAGTCTGGCGTGCACTCCAGGAGATCCCCTCTGGCAGTTCCGCCAGTTATGGGGAAATTGCCCGGCGCATGGGGATACCTTCAGCCTCAAGAGCTATAGCCGGTGCATGTGCTGCCAACCCGTTGGCTGTTGTTGTTCCGTGCCATCGTATCCTTCGTAGCGATGGCAGCCTTTCCGGGTATCGCTGGGGGGTCAGGCGTAAGCAGGCAGTATTAAGTCACGAACAAGGGTTGTCTGAGCGTTAATGGAAATAAACAAATTCATGAAGTCCCTGGCTAACAGCCGCGAGGCCTGTTTGCGGCCACTCCTGTGGTTTCTGCTACTGGCTTTTTCGTCGTCTGAAGCCCATGCCCAATGGTACAAGTACTCGGATACCGCGATGACAACGCCGGTAGAGCTGGAATTCTGGTTCAGTGATCAGAGTGCAGCGGATGCCGTGGCTGAAGAAGTTCTGGCGGTATTTCATCAGGTTGACAGGAACATGAGTCGTTATCGGGAAGATTCCGAACTCTCCGGTCTTAATCGCCACGGGGCAGATAACCCGGTAAAGGTCAGTCCCGGTCTTTTTCGGGTATTGAAAAAAGCGCGTGAAGTGTCCGAACTCAGCGGCGGGGCATTTGATGTCAGCTTCGGGTCCGTCGGCTATCTTTACGATTACAGGGCGCACCAGCAACCATCAGAGGAAGATATCCGGTCACGGCTTGGCCATATCCATTATCAGGATGTGGTCCTGAATGAAGACACGCACACGGTTTTCTATCGTCAGAAAGGCCTGTTGGTTGATCTTGGAGGCATTGCCAAAGGTTATGCGGTAGATCTGGGTATTGAGCGCCTTGTGCGTGCAGGTGTCCGCCACGCGCGGCTCAGTGCCGGTGGTGATTTGCGTCTTTTGGGGGACAAACGTGGAACCCCATGGATTGTGGGTGTCCGGGATCCGCGCTCGGAAGATCGCAGTGCTGTTGTGCTACCACTGGAAAATGTCGCCATATCCACGTCAGGTGATTATGAGCGGTTTTTTATCAATGATCAGGGTGAACGTGTTCATCACATACTTTCGCCAGGCACTGGTAAATCTGTACGTGGAGTGCAGAGCGTTACGATCATTGGTGACAATGCGCTGACAACGGACGGGTTGTCTACTGCAGTTTTTGTGCTGGGTCCTGAGAAGGGTCTCGAGATGATCGAAAGGCTACCCGGTATCGATGCGATTATCATAGATGATAAGCGGGTAATGCACTTTTCTGAGGGGTTGGCACCCCCGGAATCATGAAGCTGATGCCGGGGTGCCTGATCGGCGTGTCAGGGTTGAGGCGGAATTGTACCGCTGACGATATTTTCAAAAGCAATTAGCCTGTCCTGACTGGCTGCATTGCCCAGTCCATGGCCCATAAACGTTGAAGCGAAGTCCCCCTGTTCACCGTGCAGTGCCATGTAGTTGAGCAAAACGGTCTGGACGAGCTGGTTTACGTTATTTGCAGCCGGGCTTGATGCTGTTTCCACGGAGCCATCAGCACGCATGAAGCCAATCTGGTTACGTGCGGCAACCGGGCGCCCGGCCGGGTTGTATACAAGGAAAAATGAAGCGGCGGTCTGCTGGTTATCACCGGTCCACTCGCCTTTGCCACGGCCGTCCTCAGAATCATCGATCCGGCCGTTACTGGAGTTGGATCCATCACTGAATACATACAGCATCAGTGGCATTCCTACCCGTGCAGCGTATTCCAGGCACGCACCCATGCATCGGCCAGCCTGTTCATCCCTTCGTTCACCTGTTGCCCGCTCGCCAGTGTGATAATCATAGCCACCCATGGTGATGGTGCCAGCTCCTGCATAGCCGTTAAGCACCAGCTTCATGACAGAGGCTGTTTTGCGGAACTCACTGTTACTATCGAATTCTGCGCTTGAAAATATTCCACCTGGTCCGACGATGTCGGTATCGGCCATAGGGTCGAGTGCTGCCGGATTGCCGAAGCGGTCTGCAAGGTCGGCGCTCTTGATATAGCCACAGCGAACCAGTTCTTTTACCGCTTCATCTGTAGTGATGCGGGTATTCACCTTGCTCATTTTTTTATCGCTGATGCGCTGTATGGATTCCATAACCGCTACAGCATCTTTCTGGTCAAGAATGCCAATCAGATCACCCACGTCTACCAGGCCGGTTACATCGGATGGCTGGTCAATCTTGGTGGGCCTTACCTGGGGGTTGATCAGACTCATGGGTGCCAGAGAGTTACCTCCGGATTCAGTACTTCGGGAGCCGACCAGGGAAAGTAAAGACCCATCCGCGCCGGCTTTGTGGATGCCGTACATGGGGTTGTGAGGATTGTTGCCAGTGTCGTTTTCTGAACGTGCGGCGATTATTGCGCCATTAGTAGCGGCACGGGTGCCAGCGCTGGTGCTTTGCTGGATGCCGCGCAGAAATGCACTGTCGGAATGGAATGCCAGACCCATTTCTTCATTCACAAAGGCTGGGTCGTTTGGCAGCATGTCACCGGGCAGACCCAGTTTGCTATAGCCCGCAGTGCTCAGAAAGTCCATCTGACCACCGGATTTGCCCAGTAGTACGTTGGAACCGGCAATGCTGGCCCCGCCTGCCAGATCAAAACAGATAAAGGGGATCTTGCCTGCGCCCTGTACAGCAATGCCGCAACTGTTCTTCAGGCCTTCCAGATCCGGAGAAAGTGCAGCAGCCGCCATCCTGGGATTTGCGAACAAACTGAACAATGAGGCGCCAAATACGGTTGCGGTGCCTGCCATCATGCCCTGAGCAATGAACTCTCTGCGCGTACGTGGCCGCGAGTGATCATCGTGTAAGAGGGGCTCTCCATTGGCCAGGGGCCGTTTACGGGATTTACGAATAAGCATGAGCTTTGTCCTCTACTGAACAAGGGTGGTGGCGCTGCCAAGCACAGCGGCACAACTTGCTTTAACAATCGTTTCGGTGCGGTCGTTTGAACAACCGCCAGTGCCACACTGGGACAGCTTGTCAATCAGGCTGCTCAGTTCTGTTTCAATTTCCAGTGCGGCCGGCTGTGTAGCCAGATTTTCGCCCACAAAACGCTCTAACAGCCGGTCGGTGATCAGGCTCTTTCCTTCGTGATCAAAGGCGGATCCGACAGCTGCAGAGAAATCAAAGCCAGGGAAAAAGGCTGCTCTTGCCGCACCATCCGAGATAAGGGCATCGCAATACTGAATTGCCATCTGGGTTACAGCCATCTGGTGAGACGATAAAAATCCGCCAATATTTTCAACTGTTGGTAGCTGTTGCTTAACGGTATTGAAAGTATTCAGGACCGCTGGCTGAGTTTTCGCGATACCGGTCATGCGGGCCATGGACTCGTTGATCTCGTCGAAAGTCTTGAGGCCGATGTCTGATGAGGCGGGCAGGTCCGGTGGAGATTCAACGCTGGGCAGCGTGGGCTCTGTACGCGAATAGGTGGTGCTGCCCAGACGGTCAAATGTCAGGAAAAACTCGTCGGTTTCAGGGCCGTTTTCCAGGGCGATTATAGTGCCCAGGCGGGATAGTGGCTGGCCTGTTCCGGGTTCGTAGAACTCGCTGTCGAGGACCACGTCCAGATTGGCCCAGGCCTGACCGACGGCTGCCTCTTTGCCATTTATTCCAAGGCGCATACCCTGAAGCGGGATGCTGGAAGGCTCGACCGTTTCATCGAGGCTTATAAAAAACGGGCTCGTGAAACGATAGCTGAAGCTGTCGAACTGACTGACTTCGAAAACAATGTAGCTTTCGTCCAGATCAACAAGGTCAGATACGCTGAACAGCAGGAAGAACTTCTGGCCAACACCTACTTCAAAGTTGGCCTGAACCTGCTCGGGAGTCAGCGCCCGGTTATGGATGGCGACCAGACGAATGACGCCCTGCCAGGCCGAGTTACCATCGGTTTCATTGCCCAGAACCAGGGCAAAGGTGTCGTCCCACTCGGAGAGCAGGCCTGGATCGTCAGGGTCAATGTCTCCGGACGGTTGGCCGTTTACAAAGATCTGCCGGCCGGTTCCAGGGGAATAGTTTATGACAACGTGTTGCAGGGTCGCCTGCAGGAGTTTATCGCCATCCTGTGTTGCGAATGGAGTGTTTTCATCGCTGGTAGTACTGCGGTGTAAAACTTCATAGCGTTGCAAAGACTGGCTCAGCGTCATGTTACGCGTGGTGGCGGAGCCGGAATAAGTAACAATTCTGGCGTCTTCCTGAGTGATATTGCCGGGGGCCACCCAGGCTTCGATAGCGTATTCACCGGTACCTGTCAGCAGTGTGTGCAGCTTGCTGCTGTCTGCGGTGGAGCCCTGAGCTTTGCCGGCAGGCACAGTACCACCCTGGTCAGTTTGCACGGGCGGGCCCATGTCTATACCCCATCCTCCGACCCAGTCCACATTCCCGCTGAGTGTCAGGTTGAGGGCAGGGGACACACCGCTGGTATCGAATGCTGTCTGGCCTTCACCTGCCTTGAACTCATAAAGAGCGATGATATTTTCTTCAAAGCGCCCGCCTGAGTTGGCCAGAAGGCCATCACTGTCCAGAACCAGGGCTTTACTGGTCACCAGGTTTGGATCGACCGGCTGGAGTTCCTGCAGCGCGGACAACTCCAGTATTTTTGTTTCCATAAGGGCTGCATCATTCGCACAGTCAGCCGACCAGCAATTGTGAGCGTCAAACGCCAGTCGCACCACCAGGCGTGAATTGGCAGGTGTGTTCAGGTTAATCCTGCTCTTGGACTGCTCATATGCGGTTTCAACATTGCTGCTGGCAATATAAGGAGTCTGTCCGCTGTCTCCATGGCAGTCGCTGCAGAAGTCCTGCAGCACCGGGTAGACGGTGTTGCTGAAGTCAGTAGAGTCGGCAGGCAGGCTAACCGTATTCCCGGGATCCTTAATGGCTGGTGCATTAAGTTCTATGGTCTTGGCCGAGTTTGACGTACCTCCGGCCCAGTTCGAAATGTAGGTGGTGAGAATGTCTGCACAGGCGGATTCACTTGTTGTCCAGCAGTTGTGGCCGCCGGCAACCTTGGTAACCATCAGCGACTGGGAAGGGTCGGACAGATTTACGATCGTATTGGCCTGGGCGTAGGCCGTGTTGATATTCTGGCTGTCGACAAATGTGGGTGACTGTCCTCCGGTGCCGTGGCAGGAGCCACAGCGGTTGTCTTGTACGAGGTTGTCCCAGACACTTAGCTTGAAGTTTTGTACATCTTCACTCGCCGCCGCTGGCCCGGTGTAGTTAGCAGCTCCGGAATTGGAGGCCGTATTCGGCAGGGGTTCGGTAGACTCTCCTCCGCAGGCACTGAGAAGTAACGTGCTCAGGGCCAATGTTGCGATGGAGGCCGCTGAGCGCAGAGATTTTTTTTGACGACGGATTTTTTTTATCATGGCTCTCTTACTCCCCGGCACAGTAGACGGCAGACTCTGCGAATACCTGCTTCAGGTCGAAACCTTTGGTCCTGAAGCTGGTTACCATCGCTGCGATCTGGTTATGATCATCGCTGTCCGAAGGTGGTCGAAGACATACGTTGCTGAAGACTTTCTCCACCTGACATTCGGCAAAGGCTTCTGAATTAGCCCACTCCTGGCCCAGACTTTTTGCACCATTACCCGAGCCGGGCAGATTCGGGTCCCATCCCAGACGGCGGTTGGTGCCTTGTCGCCAGTAGTTGTCCCACTGGTCGTCGGGTGTCACATAGCCTTGTTCAAAAGTGGTGGAGTTAATGTGGTACTTTCCCTGTACCCGCGATTTGGTGTCGGGATCTATGTCGTTGACTGTGTTGTAAACCAGCCTGCCAAGAGTTCCATCCGGATCACTGTCCGGGTCGAAGTCAAAGTCGTAGTAGGCAAAAGCCTGGGTCATTGGATCCATACCTGTGTGACAGCCCACACAGTTGTTCAGAAATACTCTGCTATCGCCACCAGGGCTTCTGGAAACATCCTGACGAATCCTGTCCGGAGGCAGGGACACATCGGCAACCTGTTCCAGATCTCTGCACATATGGTTGATCAGGGTGAACCGGAACATCGCCCGGTTGGTGCCGGCGCTGAAAAATGCTCTGGCTGCCGCGCGCGACGTAATTACTCCGGCGGTGGCGCTGGGTGGAAGTCCGTTGAAAGCAGACTGGTTTACCCGCTGGAGAGCGTCTTTAAGAGGTGCGCCACTTTCCTCGAGCTCTTCGTAATGGGTGTTGTTGGATGGGGAATATGAAGTCAGGCCGAGCCCTGAATCGCCGATATAGAGCACGTCGCCAAACAGCACCTCGCGAAAATCTGCGCCATCCCGTACCAGGCCAATTACGGTTGCTGTGTAATCATTAAGTGGAACGAACGGCGACATGTCTTCATTGGTCCAGGGCGCAGCAAAGTTCTTGAGGGTTGCATCGTAGAAAGCCGGATCATCCATTGCGAGCTTTGCGGCTTCGAGAGCGTTCCCATCAGCAATATGACCTTCCATTACATCAAGAACAGAAGCGGACGGTGGCACGCCTGCAATCCTGTCGTGAATCCGCTTGGCCTGTTCCCGTGCACCTGCACCTGCAGTGGTGGCATAGGCGGTGATCAACAGAATCAGGAGTGACATACTGCATGCCTTGAATGCGCCTTGCTGCATTCTTTCCGGGGCTTTCATGTCGATGTCCTCGATGGCTTGGTTTTTAGCTACGGCACAATAGGCGAATTTTACAATTGTTGATAGTTTGTACTTGCAATTAGCATCGAATTTGTGGAGCGGGCCACGCAATTACATTTGCTTACGTAAAATCCGTAGTGCTTTATAAGGCCCACACTTAATTTATGTCATGAATTTCAACTACTGCAGGGTATTAATGCAGTTTTTTTCATTGGAGTCAGGGTGCGTGTCCCAAAAACCGAACAACAACATCATCATGGCCGGGTTGTGTATTGCCTTGATTGCCATGCTTTCCGGCTGTTTGTCCAGTAGTGATAGTCAGCAAGAGGATCCGGTGGTTGTTGAGAACCCGGTTGCCTATATAAAGCGGCCTTTGTTGTTTGATGAGGACAGCGGGGCTCTGATTGAGGACAATCTGGCAGACCCCTCAGAGTTCCGGCCGGGAGCCCGTCTGTTCCTTAAAGCCAGTGCATCGATTGATGCGGTTGCGATGGATGTGTCTTCCCGTGCGTTTTCCGGCCCGGAGTTTCTGGATGATGCCGGTCGCCTTCTCTATGACGTAAAAGATCTTCATGTTTCCCACGATGGTGGCCGCGTTCTGTTTGCCATGCGGGCACCAGAAATAGAAGGAGCCGATGAGGAAGATCAGCCCACCTGGAATATCTGGGAATATGATTACCCAACGGACCTGTTGCGCAGGGTTATTACTTCGGATGTGACAGCCGGGGCTGGCCAGGATGTTGCCCCTGCTTATCTACCGGATGGCAGAATTGTGTTCTCTTCCACCCGTCAGCGTGCTTCCAAAGCTGTGTTGCTGGATGAAGGCAAGGGCCAGTTTTCCGGTCTTGATGAAAACCGGGATGTTCCTGCATTTGTGCTGCACACAATGGACAGTGATGGCAGTAATATTGAACAGATTACGTTCAACCAGAGTCACGATCTGGATCCTCTGGTCACGGATGATGGTTCAATTGTCTTCAGCCGTTGGGATAACGCCGGCCAGACCGGCAATAACGGCGTTAACCTTTATCGTGTAAACCCCGACGGAACCGCGCTCGCCTTTCTTTATGGCCGTCATTCCCATGGCTCTGTCGAAGGCGCAATCAATGTGCAGTATCTGAAGCCCCGCAAGACGGACTCGGGTGCTCTCCTGGTCCAGTTGCGCCCCTTCGAAAGCGACGATTACGCATCAGTTCCTGCTGTGGTTGATGCCGCTGGTTATGTTGAGGCCGTTCAGCGCATTGATGGCAGTGAGGGATCGGGCCAGACCTCATTGGTTCCAGGGATCACTCTTGATGGTGAATTGTCATTGTCCGGACGCTATGGATCTGTCTCTTCCCTGCTGGATGGCACCGACAGATATCTTATGAGCTGGACGCCATGCAGGCTCACAGAGATCGCGTCTGGCCGGATACTGAGCTGCACTGAAGATCGCCTTGAGTCCGATGCTTATGTTCCTGCGCCGCCAGTTTATGGTCTCTGGCTGCTCGACCTTGCAAGCGGCACTCAGAGGCCGATAGTTGCGTCTTCTGAAGGTGAGCAGTTTGATGGGGCCGTGCTTTTGCGTGAACGCCCGCTCGAGACCTTTATTCCTGAGGCTCAGGTTGTCGGAAAGGCTGCTGAGCTGGCCGATAGAGGGTTTGGTATTCTGCATGTTCGCAGTGTGTATGATATCGACGGAATCGACACCGCACCGAATGGTATAGCAGCCACTGCCAACCCTTTGCTGACCGCCGCAGCCGATCGCCCTGCAAGGTTTTTGCGTCTGGAGAAGCCTGTGTCCATGCCGGACGAGGATGTGCGCGATTTTGATAACAGTGCTTTTGGCCGTAGCCGCGGTCAGCTCATGCGGGAAATTCTGGGTTATGTGCCCATAGAACCCGATGGCTCAGTAAAAGTGGCTGTGCCGGCGAATGTGGCCTTTGCGGTGAGTGTGGTGGATGCTCAGGGGCGAAGAACCAGCTCTCGTCATCAGAACTGGTTATCGGTTAAGCCTGGTGAAACCCTTGAGTGCAAGGGCTGCCATAACCCCACGTCGCCTGTTTCCCATGGCCGGCCAGACGCCAGCCCTGCATCTGTCTGGGCCGGTGCAAGCACAAACGGGCTGCCTTTTCCGGATACGGATCCGACATTGTTTGCAGACATGGGCGAAACTATGGCCGAGGTGTATGCCCGGGTGAAGGGTGTACGAGAGCCGTCTCCTGATCCTGTATACCATGCCGGTGAGTGGGTAGATTTCGACAGCAGAGTTGCGGACAGGTCCCTGGCCTACGAAAACCTTGAAACGCCACCTCCGGTTTCCGGTGCATGCGAAAATGAATGGGCAGCCAACTGCCGGGTAGTTATCAACTATGAATCCCATATCCATCCGTTGTGGGGGCTGAGCCGTGAAATTCTGGACGAAAATGATCAGGTGATTGACGACTACACATGTACAGGTTGTCACACCAGTAGTGACGCTGCCGGAGCACCTCTCGTTGCCGAGGCGCAACTGGATCTCACGGACGGTCCTTCAGACGCTGAACCACTACACTTCAAGGCGTATCGTGAGTTGCTGTTTCCAGATAACGCGATGGAACTCAACCCGGGCGGAGTATTGGTGGACATAATGGTTGATACTGGCGATGTCCTGAGGGATGAAGAAGGTAACCCGATACTGGATGAAGTGACTGGTCTGCCTACGCCTATCCTGGAACCTGTCCCGGTCAGAGAAAGCATGTCAGTCAATGGTGCTTTAGCCAGCACCCGGTTTATGAGTGTATTCAGTCCTGGTGGGACCCATGAAGATTTCCTGTCCGCTGCGGAGTTGCGCCTCATATCTGAATGGCTGGACATAGGCGCCCAATATTACAATAACCCTTTCGTAGCTCCGGAAGACTGATCAGGAACCGACACCAGAACCATGCCCATTGCCTTTCTGATACTGACACTGTGTTTACCTGTTACCGCCTGGGCTGGCTGGCTTTGGGGAGAGGGTGAATCCGCGCCCAGGGTCGAGGTTGTCGAACCTTTTGTTGTGTGGCGGAGTGGCCCGGCTGTGGGCTATCCGGTTTTTCACGCCAGTGAAAAAGGGGAATGGCTGAGCCTGCTGCAACGCAAAACCGGCTGGATGAAGGTCCGTGATGATAAAGGCCGGGAAGGCTGGGTTGCGGTGGCGGCAATTGCTCAAACCCGGGATGCAACGGGCGAAGCAGTCTATCTCAGTGTGCCGGACGTGGAAGCATTCAGAAGCCGGAACCTGGAAACCGGAATCATGATGGGGGAGTTTGAAGGGGCTCCCGTAACCTCAGTGTACGGAGGCTGGTGGTTTACGCCCAATCTGGCTGCCGAATTATGGGGTTCTCAGGTACTGGGCAGCGCTTCGGAAATACTCATGGTGAATGCCAATATTGTGCATCAGCCTTTTCCGCACTGGCGGGTTTCCCCATTTTTCACTCTTGGTGCGGGCCACATCTGGGTGGATCCAAAGGCGACACTCGCGGAGCCGGAGGAGCGTGACAACCCGGTCGGCCATGCGGGAGTAGGGCTGCGCGCTTATATAACCGATCGCTATTTTATCCGGGCCGAGTTCAAGGACTACAAAGTCTTTACCAGCCGATCAACCAACGAAGAAGCGACAGAATGGAAAATCGGATTAAGTATCTTTTTCTGACCGGGTTCTGCCTGGCTCAAGTCATTGCTTTTACGCCTGATGTGTTTGCGGCGGAAAACGCTGATCGTGACGACCGGCCTCTGATTGAGTCTGACGTACAGCCTGTGCCGGTTGATGAAGCACTGATTGATACCGAGAACTTTGAAATCGGAGCCTTCGCAGGCGTGCTCAATATTGAAGATTTTGAGTCGTCGTTTGTGTACGGAGGCAAGCTAACCTATCACTTGAGCGAATCGTTCTTCTTCGAGGCGGGAATCGGCTTTGCTGAGGGCGGCGAAACCAGCTTTGAAAACCTGGCAGGTAACGCACAAGTACTGACCGATGGCGAACGTGATTACCTCTATTACAACATTAACCTGGGCTACAACATCCTGCCCGGGCAGGCGTTTCTGACCGAGAACTACGCCTTCAATACGAACTTTTATTTGATTGCAGGCGCAGGTTCTACGGATTTCGCTGGCGATACCCGCTTCACCCTTAATGCTGGCGCGGGCTATCAGGTTCTCCTGACCGACAGTCTTGCAATTCATCTGGGTGTGCGCCAGCACTACTATCGCATTGATGTAGTGGGTGCCGAGAAGACGTCCATGAACACGGAAATCAGTTCCGGACTGTCGGTCTTTTTCTGAATACGGGAGCCTTTAATATGAATAACCCTGTTACAAGTATTGCATTGGCACTTGCCCTGACTGGTGCGGTGTTCACGGTACAGGCTGATGCCATCAACGTTCCGGCCCCGGATTTCACGCTGGAAAGCCGTTCCGGAGATAACGTCCGGCTTGAAGACCATCGCGGTGAAGTGGTCATGCTGAACTTCTGGGCATCCTGGTGTGGACCCTGCAGGCAGGAAATGCCTTTGATGGATGGCATTTACAGCCGTTATCAGGATTTGGGCTTTACGATTCTTGCGGTAAATGTCGATGAGAATCGCGATGAAGCCTTGCGCTTTCTGGACAAGGTGCCGGTTAACTACCCGGTGCTTTACGACCCGGAAAGCTCGGTAAGTGAGCTATACGAAGTACCGGCCATGCCGACAACCGTGATGATCGACCGTGATGGCACGGCCCGTTACATTCATTATGGCTACAAACCTGGCTATGAAGACGAGTATGAAGCTCAGATCAGAGAACTGGTTCGAGAGTGATTCAAAGGCAGGTAGGTGTTATGCGCAAATTAACCATGATCATGCCATTGCTGCTGGCGATGGTGCTGTCGGCTACTGCGGGATGCAGTTCTGTCAAACCCTGGGTTAAACCCTATGAAAGGGATCGCCTGGCTGATCCGATCATGAGCCTGAGCCGCCACGGCAAGGCAGATTCGTACATGCACCACGTTTACCAGGCCCGGGAATCTGCCCGTGGGGCTGAAGGCGGTTCAGGAGGTGGTTGTGGGTGTAACTGATCACAGTCGCCAGACGCCTGTGTTGTGGGCCTTTCTCGTGTTCATGGTGTCGTGCCCGTTCGCTCGTGCGGCAACGCTGCCAGTGGATAGTGTGGATGTGCTTTACCACCGTTATGACGGTGGAGGCATGGTGATTGATGGTCCTGTGGTACTTGCACGCAAAAGTGTCGGGCCGCAGGTGTCGGTGACTGGCCAGTATTACGTGGATGCGGTATCAGCCGCCTCTGTAGATGTTCTGGCAACTGCAAGTGCTTATACCGAAGAACGCACAGAGTATACGGTTGGCGTTGACTATCTTTATGATCGTTCGATCATGAGTCTCGGCTATACGAACAGTTCCGAAAACGACTTTGAAGCCAATACTGTGTACTTCACTGTCAGCCAGGAGTTCTTTGGTGGTATGTCTACGGTCACGCTCGGTTATGCCGAAGGCTGGGACGAGGTAGGCAGGATCGGCAATGACAACTTCAGTGAAGACGCTGATCGCCGTAACTTCCAGGTTGGTGTCAGTCAGGTGCTTACCCGCAACACATTGGTTGGGCTTGACCTTGAAGTGGTTACGGATGAAGGTTTTTTACAGAACCCCTACCGTCAGAACCGCTATCTGGACCCTGACGACACAACCTCGTTTCTTTATCAGCCCGAACGCTATCCTGAGACACGAACCAGCACGTCTGTAGCTGCCCGGGCCATCTATCATTTGCCATTCAGGGCCTCGATCCGCGGGGAATACCGGTATTTCAGTGATACCTGGGGCATCAAAGCCCATACGTTGGAATTGGGCTACGTTCACGCTTTGAATGAACGCTGGACCCTTGAAGGCTCGGTTCGCTATTACAGTCAGGGAGAAGCGGATTTCTATAGCGACCTTTTCCCTTATGAAAACTCTCAGACGCACCTGGCCAGAGACAAGGAAATGAGCTCCCTTTCGGGCACCACCCTTGGAACGGGGGCGGTTTATGAGTGGAAGCAGACATCCCTGCCGGGCATAAAGCGGCTGCAATTCAGCCTGCTGCTGGACTGGCTGAATTTTGACTATGACAACTTCCGGGATGTTACAGCTTCGGGCAGTTACCTGCCGGGCGAAGAGCCGCTTTATTCTTTTGATGCGCTGGTTACCAGGGCATCGGTGATTCTCGAATACTGAGTTTGCAGGAAATCTGATTATGACGGATTCATTCAAAACACTGTTGGCTGGCGTACTTGCGGCAATGATCCTGTTTATGAGCACAGCGGTGCTTGCGGAACAGGAAGACACCACTGACGGCAAGGCTGTTGCTGAGCGGGTTGAAGAGCTGAAAAAGAAAGTCATCGGACTTAACAGGGATCTCTTTATCCTGGAAGAAGATCTGCTGTTTCCGGCCAGCACGCAGTTTGCCGTTTTCCTCAGTGTTGATACGGGGGAATTCCTTAAACTGGACGCGGTTAAACTAAAGGTGAATGGCGATATTGTGGCTTCGCACCTTTATACGGATCGGCAGGTTACAGCGCTTGAACGCGGTGGCATGCAGCGGTTGTTTATTGGCAATCTTAAAACCGGTACCCACGAGATAACGGCTTTTGTAGAAGGCATTGGTCCTGACAATCGTGCTTACAAGCAGGCAGCAACCCTGGCTTTTGAAAAAGGTACCGAGACAGCTGCGCTGGAAATCCGGATTGAGGATCGTTCCTCGGATTATCAGCCCATGGTCTCCATAGTGGAGTGGGAGTGACACGGCCTGTGGCATTCATTACAAGGGCATTCCATTCCAGCAAGGCGGCGCGTTGCGTTGCCGCAGCCGCCAGCCTGCTGCCGTTCGTACTCAGTGCACCGGTACTAACTGCCGGTGAGGCACCGGAACGGGCCCGGGACCCAATGTATGGCTGGGTCCTTTACAACTATCACCAGGGCGAGTCCTTTGAGGCGCTGACTTTGCTGGATGTCGCCCGTGAACGTGGTGGCATCAGTGGGCACGGTGCCTATCCGGAGCTGATTGAAGGCGGTCTTATGCTTTCTTATGGCATGACCCGCGAAGCCCGTGAATTGTTCACCCGCTTGCTTGCAGAGACAAATGCCAGCGCTACTGATGCCCCGGCAGGTAAAGGCTCACCTGTAACCCTTGAACCCGAAGTTCTTAGCCAGGCCTGGTTCTATCTCGGAAAAGTATTCTATCTCGAAGGCGACTATGCGCCGGCCTATGAGAACCTTATGCGGGTTGATGAAGAAGTGCTTGAAGAGAGCGAGCCCGGGCTTTATGAAGAATGGCTTTATCTCAGAGCCCGGCTGGCTATGAAATCCGACGATTTCGCTGGCGAACCGGATAGCGAAGTTCTGGTTAAACGCCTGCTTGAACAGCTCAGCCAGTCTGGTCCATGGGCATATTATCTCCGCTACAACATAGCCATGGCCGGGATTGATGCCGAAAACTTTACGGAAGCTCAGGAATACCTGCGAAAGCTTATTGCCGATATGGGTTCCGAAACTCCGGAGGAAGTTCTGCTGTCCGAGCACCGTGCGCTGCTGGATAAAAGCAGGTTATCCCTTGCTCGCCTGTACCTGAGAGACGCCCGGTTTGATGACGCACTGGCTTTGCTGGGGACCATGCCATTAGACGGAGTGTTTTCTGACAGAGCACTGTTTGATTATGCGGTGGCCGCGGCTGGTCAGGGCCAGATGCAACGGGCTCTTGATGCACTTGATGCTTTATCGCAACGCACACTGTTTCTGGCCTGGCGGGAACAGGTTCCTTATGCCCGGGGTTATGTGTTCGAGCAAATGAACCAGCCCCGTAAGGCGTTAACCGCGTTTATGCAGGCTGCGGAACATTATGAAGCACGGGGTGAGGAGTTGATCGCAGCCAGGCAGGCACTGACCGAAGATAATCTGATGGCTCGGTTGAGTTTTCTGGGCGACAGCAATGAAATTGTTACCGACGCATACGGCCGCTTGCAGGTGATGCCTGCTGATTTCGGACTCTCGGAAGTGCTGGCAACGGAATCTTTCCAGCAAGCGCTTGGGGAGCTGCATGAACTTTACCAGATGCAGGAACTGCTTGCGCAGCGAGAGGAGCAACTGGCCACTTTCGAAACCATGCTCGAAACACGGCGGATACAGCGCGAGCGTCGAATTCGCGAGGCTCGTTTCGAGCTTGAGCAGCAGCAGGCGGATGACTGGGCGGAGGCTCACGCATCGTTTCGTAAAGATATTGAAGCAGCTCTTGCCGGAGATAATGTCGGTTTTTTCATGACGACTGAACAGAAAGCCCTGAAAACGAGGTTAGATAAGGTTGCAGCCACGCTCGAACAACTCCCCGATGACCAGAGTACGGCCCGGCAACGGGAAACCTACACACGAATGAAGGCTTACTTTGACTGGAGTGTGGCTAACGATTACGCCGTAAATCGTTGGGCGGCCCAGAAGCAGTTGCGCGAGCTGGACAGGGAAATGGAGCTGTTCCTCAACCAAAGAGCTGCTATAGAAACCCTGATGGCCGGAGACAGGGAGCATAGTGAACTGGCTGGACGTCTTGCCCGCAAGGCCGCGGAGCTTCAGTTGCTGAAAAACGAGGTGGAAGATGCGTTAGCCCTGGCAAGGAGCATGCTTATGGGGCGCCTGGGTGAGGCTCTTGAGCAACAGAACAGCGAACTCAGGCGTTATCTGGTGGCCTCCCGACATGCACAGGCACGGCTCGCGGATCAGCTGTTCCGGGCTGATAGTGATGCGGAGGCTGCCAATGAATAAAACGCCGCTTTTTGCACTGCTATCCGGCCGGGGTCGGGTTTTGAGTTATACACGCGCATTGGTACCGATATTGTCAGCAATGCTGACGACCGGGTGCCAGACAATGTGGTGGGGGCAGGGCGGCGAAATACCGGAAGCACGCCCCGGAACACTGGCGTCTTTAAGCACCGGAAATACGACAAGTACGGCAGATCTTGCTGTTGTAGAGGGCAAGTCTGCGGAAGCCACTGAGGAAGCTGTTTCTCTTGAATCAGTGATGCGCAGTTACCGGGAGTTGCTGCCATTGGTGGATGACCCCTCCAAGCAGATCACCATCCGGCACAGGCTTGCCGATCTTGAGTTCGCTCGCGCTGAACGCATAATGACAGACACAGCAGAAGATGATCTGTCCGGAGCGATTGCAGCATATACCACTTTGCTGGCGGAATATCCGGAGCGTGAAGGTAATGACCAGATTTACTATCAGTTGGCCCGCGCCTGGGGATTACGTGGCAGGACCGAAGAGCAGCTGCAATCTCTCGATACACTGGTAACGACCTATCCCGGATCGGATTATTGGGTTGAAGCCCAGTTTCGACGCGCGGATATTCTGTTTGTTAACGGCCGCTATTCTGAAGCGGAGCAGGCCTTTGATCAGGTTACCCGTGCCAGCGGAGAGCAAAACGCTGACCCTTCCTTCCTGATGAACGCCCACTATATGAAGGGCTGGAGTCAGTTCAAACAGGGTGACTATCAGCAGGCCCTGCTTAGTTATGTTGAGGTGCTGGATCTGATTATGCCAGGTGGCCGGACTGCAGAGGCAGAGGCGCCGAATCAACGTTACCAGACGCTTACTGAAGACCTCTTTCGGGTTGTCGGCCTTTCACTGTCCTATCTTGATGGCGCGGAAACCCTGCAGGCCCTGTTCCGGCAGACCGGGAGCCGGCCTTACGAAAGCCTTGTTTATGATCGCTACAGTAAACTGCTGATTGAGCGTGAACGTTATAGTGATGCTGTTGATGTCTTTGAGGTATATGTTCACGAGCACCCAGACAGCCCCTGGGCGCCGCGTTATCACATGCGGATAATTGACACCCTGGCGTTGGCGGGTTTTGACAAGGCCATACCGGATCGTAAAGCGGAGTTCATCAAACGTTATGGTATCAACAGTGGCTACTGGCCAGAGGCCGACCCCGAAACACTGGCCTATATCAAAAACCAGTTAGAGATTCTGCTGCCGGAGTTGGCTGATCGCCATTACTTGCTTGCCGGCGAAGTCCGAAAGCAGGGGCAGAACCCTGGTAACCAGCAGAGTTTCGGAGCGGATGAGCATTTTCGGCAGGCAGCAGCCTATTACGCAGAGTTTGCCGCTACCTTCCCTGATCATCCCCGCACACCTGAGCGGCTGTTCCTGCTGGCGGAAACCTATATTGAACTACAGGAATGGCCTGATGCCATCCAGGCATTTGAGCGGGTAGCTTATGACTTCTCTGTGAATGGGGAACAAAACGAGCGTGCTGTTGAAGCGGGGTATGCCTCAGTTCTTGCATTCCGGGAGTATTCGCGAACCTGGTTGAATGACACAAATGATGATCTGTTTGCCTTGCAGGAAATGCAGCAACTTAACCGTTTTAGGTTTGTGAATGCCTTTTCGCAGGATTCCCGCGCCCCCGGTGTTTACTATATCGCTCTGCAGCGGGAGTTCGATCAGCAAAACCTTGATGAAGTTATTCCCATGGCTGCTCGCCTGGCAGCCTGGCAGCCGGCTGCAGATCCAGTGCTGGTTACCGAGGCTTTGTTGATGGCAGGGCATAGCCTGTTTGAACTCACACGCTATGCCGAAGCCGAGCAATCCTACCGGGATGCCCTGGCAATGATGTCAGTTGAAGATGAAAGGCGGGCAGACATACAGGAAAATATGGCTGCGTCTGTATTCCGTCAGGCAGAACAATTGGCAGAGGCGGGCAATGTTGATGCGGCACTCAGTGAGTATCTGCGTGTAGGGTCGGTAGCTCCAGCGTCAGTCCTTTATGCAAATGCTCAGTATGACGCAGCGTCCCTGCTGGTCAGCGCAGCACGATGGGACGAGGCAATTGATGTACTGAATAGCTTCCGTTCGCGCTTTCCTGAGCATGAACTGGCTGATACCGTTCCCGCCAAGCTTGCTTTTGCCTATAGGGAGACAGGCCAGTGGGAGAAAGCCGGGGATGAAATCAATCGCATGGTTGCCATGGCTACCACCCCGGAGGAACGACGGGAGAACCTCCAGATCGCGGCTGAGCTATACGACCAGGCAGGGAATCTGGACAAGGCGATCGATACCTGGAGCCAATACGCCAACAACCATCCGGAACCAGCGGCGGTTTATATGGAAGCTGCGAACAGGCTGGCAGAGCTTTACGAATCCCGTGACGACCTCACAAGTCGTGATGTCTGGTTGAACAGACAAATGGAGAAAGTGGATGAGAATCCGGAAGCTGCGGACGACCGGATGCGCTACCTGGCAGCCTCTGCCTCTGCGACATTGGCGCGGGACGCTCTGGCGTATTACGACAGTATTCGTCTGACATTGCCACTGAACGAGAGCATGGCAGCAAAAACACGCGCGCTTGAAGCTGCAGTCCAGGCCTACCAGACAACGTCGGGTTACGGGATATCATCCTTCTCCACAGAAGCAGGCTATCAGATTGCTCATATCTACAGCCGCCTCGGTGCAGACCTGATGGACTCCGAACGCCCGGAAGGGCTCAGTGACCTGGAACTCTCCCAGTACGAACTGTTGCTGGAGGAGCAGGCTTATCCATTCGAAGATAACGCAATTGATATCCACGAACAGAATATCCGTCGTGCCCGTGATGGCATATTCGATGAATGGGTACAGCGTAGTTATGAGTCGTTGCGAAGTTTGCTGCCGGGACGCTACAACAAACCCGAAGTTACAGTCGGAGCGGTCCATGATCTGGGATAAAAAACTGAGTGCGATGGCAGTTGCGGGTCTTTTGCTTTTGGCTGGATGTGCGTCGGGGCCTGAGCGCCCGGCCGCCTCCCATAGCGGCGGCTCGTCAGGTGAGACGGTTGCAGCCACAGAAGCTCTGCATGAAGCTTTTATCGAAGCCGTCGTATTAATGGAAAACGGTGATACCGATGAGGCAAAGCGGCGTTTTGAACAAATGGCCGTGCAGTATCCACAACGTACCGGGCCTCTGGTTAACCTGGGCATAATCGCATTTCAGGCTGGCGATGCCGAACTCGCCCAGACCAGGTTCAACGAAGTGCTTGCTCTTGATCCGGAACACGCAGTTTCACTTAACCACCTTGGCGTAATCGCACGCAATGCTGGTGATTTTTCAGCTGCTGAACACTATTATCGGGCAGCCCTTTCCGCAACCCCGGAATACTTGCCGGCATTGCTTAATCTGGCATTTTTGCTGGATATTTATCTTGGCGCGCCTGAGCAGGCGTTGCCTTTATACGAACAGTATAAAACACTTGCTGCTGAGCCCGACCCGAAGCTGGAAGACTGGATATACGATGCGAAAAACAGAATCTGATATGAGGGCAGGGCTATGAGGCAATTGGAGAAACTGGCTTTTCTGGCGGCCGTGTTATTGCCCTGCTATGAAACCGTCCATGCCCAGGATTCGGGACTGACCCCGGAAGTGGTCACCATTGAGGGAACCCGCATTCAGGGGGATCAGGAGGTTCCGACCGTCATGTATCTCGTGCCCTGGCAGCCGCCAAAAGTAGGCGAGCTTCGGGCACCGGATGAACAGTTGATGGTTGAGCAGGCATTTGCGCCTCTGGAGCGCTACGACTTTCAAAGACTTGTCCGCTACCATGACGCATTCATCGACAAACCAGCGGCAGCAGAAAGGGGTAATTAATGAGATATGTGTCACAGAGACTCTGTGGCTGAGTGCAAAGTACAACAAACCGCAACAAAGACTTCCGCTAACTTAACCCCTTTGGGGCAGAGCTGCGCTTAGACTGACTCAAAACCCGGACCATGGAGTGCCCAGATAATGATCGATACCGCCGTTCGCTTCTTTCAGGAAGGTGGCTTTTTTATGTTTCCGATCGCAATTGTGCTGATTGTCGGAATCATTGTGGCCATTGAGCGATATGTATACCTGTCTGCTCAGAAAATCATCAATCGCAGAGACTTCAACCGCCTGCACCAGATGATTGCGAAGCGTGATTTCAAAGGTGCTCTCAATTACGCCCAGGAATCTGGCAGTGCCATGTCTACAATGATTGGCTTTGGTCTGCAGCGACTGGCTCGCAGGCAGGGTCGTGAGGACATTGAGTATGCCATGGAAGAAGGGTTGCTGGATGTTATGCCGCGTATTGAAAAACGTACACAGTACCTCGCAACGCTGGCTAATATCGCAACGCTTCTGGGCCTTCTGGGTACCATCATTGGCCTGATTGCGGCGTTTACTGCAGTTGCGGCAGCGGATCCGGCGCAAAAGGCCAGCCTGCTTTCCCAGAGTATCTCGGTAGCCATGAACACGACCGCATTCGGTCTGATGTCAGCGATACCCATTCTTCTGATTCATTCTGTTCTGCAAACGAAAACCAATGAGATTGTTGATAGCTTCGAAATGGCGGGGATCAAAGTGCTGAATCTGCTCAGCGACGGTTCTGGCTCTCGTGCAGGTGTTCAGCCTCAGGCGCAGGCCGCCACGGCGGCAACACCGGCCGCAGCTCTTGCTGGCGCTAACGCCCGTACCCCGGTCTGATAATCAGCTAAAGGATTTCAGGCTATGAGGCGGAAACATCGTCGATTACAAAGCGAACCGGATCTTGATATCACTCCTTTCATGAATCTTATGATCGTGTTGGTGCCGGTGTTGCTTTTGAATATGGTGTTTGCTCACACCAGCGTTCTGGAGCTTAACTTCCCAACCGGCGAAAGCATGACTCCGGACCAGGCTGAAGAGTTACAGATTCAGGTGGTTATCCATATGGACCGCCTGGTGGTTTCGGACAATCAGGGTGGAGTTATCAAGGCCATTGCCCAGAAGGACGGAGAGTACGATTTTGCTGTACTCAAAGAGGTAATGAAAGAGATTAAAAGCCGCGTTCCTGACAAAAAAGATGTGATTATCATGCCCTCACGTGAAACCTCTTATCAGGCACTTGTGACGGTTATGGACACGGTCCGGTCCTACGACGCAGTCGTTGCAGGGAATCTGGTGGAGGCCGAACTCTTTCCTGAAATCTCGCTCGGCGATGCACCTTTGGCTGAAGCATCAGAAGCGCAGAAAGAAGGGGGGCAATCATGAAAGAGTCTGCCAAAGCCCGTCGACTGAAGCGTCATCACAGGCGTAACAAGGGTCAAAGCAAGATGAACCTGGTGTCGTTGATGGATATCTTCACGATTCTTGTGTTCTTCCTTATGGTTAACTCTTCGTCTGATGTGCAGGTTCTCAACCAGAACAGTACCATCAAACTGCCTGATTCGTCGGCGGAGCAGCCCCCCGGTGATGTGCTCGCACTGACCGTTACCGACCAGGATATCCTGGTGAACGGGCATGTTGTTATCAAACGGGCGGTGCTGCAGGCACTGGACGGACAAATTGAGCCAGGCCTGAAGCAGGAACTGGACTATCAGGCCAGTCGTTCATCGCAGCCGGCACCTGAAGCAGGGAGGGCAATTACTATTCTGGCAGACCGTGAGTTGCCCTACGATTTGCTTAAGAAAATCATGTCTACCTGCGTGGATGCGGGATACGCCAGTATATCTCTGGCGGTTAACCAGCGTGCAAAAGAGGGAGCGGGAGCATGATGGATCACCGGTATGGACTGCCATGGAGTGAGGAGCAGGGTGAGCGCAGACGCTTGATGTTAGTGGCGTTGGTTGTTGTGCCCCTGTTTGTGATCTTTGCCGGTTATGTGAGCTGGATTGAATTGCCTGAGCGGGACCGACAGGAACGCGAGGCCTTGCCGCCGCAGCTGGCCAAGCTGGTTATCGAGAAGAAGGAGCCGCCGAAACCGGTTATGCCAGAACCCGAGCCTGAACCAGAGCCCAAACCGGAGGAAAAACCGGTTGAGCAGGCCATGCCAGAACCGAAACCTGAGCCTGAACCAGCGCCTGAACCAGAACCACCAAAGCCCAAGCCCAAGCCCGAGGTAAAGGAACCGCCCAAGCCTGAAGCTGTGGCCAAGGCTCGTGAAAAAGCGAAGAACAGTGGAATTCTGGCTATGGGGAACGAGCTTTCAAAGCTCAGCGCACTGGCCAGTTCCGTAAAGCTGGATGCGCCCGTAACCCGCACAGCCAAGCCCATTGCACGTAAGGCCGAAGATACACTGGCCGCCCGTGCAACAGCCAATGTGCGCAGTTCAGGTGTGAATGATGCTGCACTTGAGCGCGAAAGCCGCGAGGTTGCCCTGGCGGGGCGTGAAAGGGCGGAAGTGGCGGAGGCAGAGCGTGTCGCTGAAGTTAAAGAAACGGTCCGGCGTGAAAAGCAGGAAACCGCTTCCCGGACGCGCAGCAAAGAAGAGTTGCGGCGTACCATGGATGCGAATAAATCTGCGATTTACAGCATATACAATCGCGAGCTTCGTCGAAAACCATCGCTGCAGGGTAGTATTACACCTGAGCTGGTGATCGAACCCAGTGGTGCTGTATCACGATGTTCTGTTGTCGAATCAACGCTCGGAGAACCGGGTCTGGAAAACAAGATCTGTAATCGTCTGTTGCTTGTAGACTTCGGCCCGCGGCCGGGAGTAGGCCAGACGACGATCCGCTACCCGATTGAACTGCTGTCCGGTTGATAGCTCTCTGCAGAGCTGTCTGCCCCGGACAGTTGTTCACTTCAGATGCGCGTTATTCCGCAGCTTCTTTGGCCTTCACCAGCACGTAACTGCCCGGAGCGTCCTCAATTACGGCAAGCTTGCCGTCTCCGGGTGTTCTTGCGGCAACCTGCTCGCCAGCATATTGCTGAATCCATTCGAGCCAGTGTGGCCACCAGGAACCATGATGCTCGTCTGCGCTTGCAAGCCACTTATCCGCATCCGGTTTCATGGGGTCATTCGTCCAGTAACTATACTTTTCCTTGTAGGGAGGATTAATGACCCCTGCAATATGGCCGGAACCGGATAGTACGAAATGAACATTGCCACCATGGGCCAGAGCCCCTTTATAGGTGCTTTTCCATTTTGCGATATGATCCTGCCGGGCGGAAAGAAAGAACGACGGTACCTCTATTTCGCCCAGATTAATTGTCTCTCCAGCGAAAGTGAGAGCATCAGGCTGCACCAGCCGATTATTAAGATACATCTCTCGCAGGTAGAAGCTGTGCATTTTTGCGGGCAGGTTGGTGCTGTCGGTGTTCCAGTACAACAGATCAAAAGCCGTTGGTTTCTGCCCCTTGAGATAACTGTTGGTCCAGAACGACCAGAACAGATCATTCTCCCGTAAAAGGTTGAACGTGAACGCCATTGCCCGGCCATCCAGATAACCCTTTTTATTCATCGCGCGTTCAATACCACGGATTGAATGCTCATTGATGAATACACCAATGCCGCCGGGATCAGAGAAGTCCAGCAGGCTTGCAAGGTATGTAGCACTGACAACAGGATCCCTGCCTTTCTTCTTCAGCCAGGCCAGAGCTGATGCCAGAAGCGTCCCTCCGATGCAGTATCCGATCAGATTCATCTGCTCTTCGCCGGTGGCCGCAGTTACTGCCTCCATGGCCGCCAGAGGCCCTTCAGCCATGTAGTCGTCCCAGCCTTTGTCTCTCAGTTCGGGCCCTGGATTGCGCCAGGATATGATGAATACGGTCTGCCCCTGGCTGACAAGCCATTGGATAAAAGAATTTTTCGGGCTGAGATCAAGAATGTAATACTTATTGATCCATGGCGGGACAATCAGCAGGGGCCGTTTGCAGACAGTATCCGTGGTAGGTGTGTACTGAATGAGTTGCATCAGGTCATTCTGAAATACCACTTTTCCTGGTGTCGTGGCCAGGTTACGGCCGACCTCGAATGCGGAGCGATCGGTCATGCCAACATTGAATAGCTTCGGGTTCTGACGGAAATCATCGATAAACTGCTTCCCTCCATCGACCAGATTCATGCCCTTGCGCTCCCAGGTTATTTTGAGAGCCTCTGGGTTCGTTGCCAGAAAGTTGGAAGGAGCGAGCGCGCTGGTGAGCTGGCGAGCGTAAAAAAGCATCTGTTCGTGGCCGGCCGGGGGTATGCCTTCCATGTTCTCTACCCAATCCAGAAACGCTCGGGAGTTAATCAGGTAGGCCTGATGCAATACATCAAATGGCAGGTGCCTGTGCCACTCTTCTGCCCTGAAGCGCCGGTCATCACTGTCTGCGGGCGCAGCCGGCTCTTTGTCGATTCCGTTCAGTCTGGCGACCGTGTAAGAGCCTAGATCGGCGTATTTTCGGGCCAGTTCCAGCTCTGCTCCCGCGAGACGCCAGGGGTGAAGCAGCAAATCTTTTGCCATGGTGCGGTAGGCATCTGACATTTCAGACAATGTGGAGCTCTTGGCGTAATCCATAACGCCGGTATCTCCAAGCAACTTTTCCAGGTGTTGCTGGCCCTCACGTACTTTTGTTTCAAACGTACTTGCCAGTCGATTTGCGGTTTTTCCAAGCTTGTCCAGACCCAACATGTGCAGCCCTCAGTTAGGATGACGGGGAGAACCCTATTCTCTCTCAAGCACATTGACACAATTGTGATCAGCATCAATCCTGATCAGGGTTAAAAGGCTAATGTAGTCTATAGATAAGCTGTAAACCGTAGGCAGGAAACAGGAGATGTTATATGAGCAATCGCAAAGCGGAACTTGAAACACTGAAAGCGGATCTGATAGCACGCCTGGAACGTTATGAGGCACACCAGCAACGTAAAGGAGGGGCTCTCGACAAAGACTCTGAAGAGCAGGCTTCACAAATTCAGAACGATGAGGTTGTGGATTCACTTGAAGAAGAGACCCGGGTGGAGCTGGCGCAGATAAAAGTGGCACTTGAGCGCATTAACCAGGGGAAAGGTGAGGAGTGTGAGGTCTGCGGCAAGCCTATTGATCCCCGAAGGCTTCAGGTGCTGCCTTACACCACTGTTTGCGTGGATTGCGCTAAAGGCTGAATCCGGAAAGACCCTATACAGAACTTTTGGAAGGCTGACCGGGACTATTGCTGTCTGCAGAGTATCGCTTTGGTGGCTGAGTTCATGCATTATCCTGCCCCGAATTTGCGACGTGGAGTGGTTGTATGTCTGAACAACAGCAGATAACTGACAATCCGGAAGGGTATTCCAGAAGCCAGCTGGCTGGCCTGTTTCTCGGTGCGGGCTTTCTTCTGATAACGGTGCTTTTGTCTCCACCGGAGTCCATGACGGCCGAGGCGTGGTCAGCGATGGGACTTATGTTGCTCATGGCTACCTGGTGGTCAACAGAAGCCATCCCGATTCCCGCTACTGCACTTTTGCCGGTTGTACTTGTACCCGGGCTTGGCCTGGGGAGTATCTCTCAGGCGACATCTCCTTATGCGCACCCGATCATTTTTCTCTTTCTTGGTGGCTTTACACTGGGGCTGGCGATGCAGCGCTGGAACCTTCACCGGCGCATTGCACTGATGACGCTCAAGACGGTTGGTTCTGAGCCTAAATGGCAGATTGCAGGCTTTATGCTGGCGACAGCCTTTCTGAGTATGTGGGTAAGTAATACCGCAACTGCAATCATGATGCTGCCCATAGGCTTGTCTGTCATCGGAATGGCGGGTAATGGTCAGTCGGAAAATGTTCAGCGCTATGCCACGGCGCTTTTGCTGGCCATAGCATACTCCGCCAGTATTGGCGGTATCGCTACTCTTATAGGCACGCCGCCCAATGCTCTGCTGGCAGCCTACCTGAATGAGACCCAGGGTATATCGATCGGGTTTTCCCAGTGGATGTTGCTTGGCGTCCCTGTTGCAGCAGTGATGCTGGTGCTGGTCTGGTGGTGGCTGACCCGCAGAGAGTTTGGCCTGGTGGAGCAGGAAGACGCGGGTCAGGTTATACATGATGAACTTGCTGCTCTGGGGCCCATGAGTCGTGGCGAAAAGCTTGTATCCGTGATCTTTGTCCTGACGGCCGGTGCCTGGATTTTCCGGCCGCTGTTGTCGGTGAACATTGCACCATGGTTGACCGATACGGGGATTGCCATATCGGCGGCCATTGCCATGTTTATTATCCCGGTTAATACCCGTGAACAGAGTTTTGTGCTGGACTGGGATACAGCAAAAGGCATTCCGTGGGGGGTTCTTTTGCTGTTTGGTGGCGGTCTTGCCATGGCCGGAGCTATCAGCAGTTCCGGACTGGCCGACTGGATAGCAGCAAGTATGCATGTTGCAGGCGCATTACCGGTGATCGTAATGATCGTGCTGGTCGTGACGGTGATTATTTTCCTCACGGAAGTGACCAGCAATACAGCAACTGCGGCTGCTTTTTTGCCATTGCTGGGCGCATTGGCAGTTTCTCAGGACGCATCACCACTGCTTCTGACAGTTCCCGCTGCTATTGCCGCCAGTTGTGCGTTCATGATGCCGGTGGCTACGCCACCGAATGCGATTGTTTTTTCCAGCGGGCACATGAAGATAGGCGAGATGATTCGCACAGGGTTTGCGTTGAACATCGCCGGCATCATAGTGGTTACTCTGCTTTGCTATTTCCTTATGGGCATGGTTTTTACCCAATGAACCCTGTGCGGGCGCTACTTTTTGCGTCCGCACTCCCTCATACCGGTACAACAGAGGTCGGTTCAGTCTTCTGGTTGGCTGAGATCCAGCCATTGCTGGGAGAGCCAGTAGAAGCTGCCGTCTTCAGCCGGGTGAGTGCAGTTGTAGCGGAACCGACGGCTGTTGAAGGGTTTTGGTGCTTTGACGATGATTTTCTCATCGGTGGCCTCAAAATCTATTCTCCCCATGCCGGAAGCGAAACAGGTCAGCTTTTCCGGTTGAATCGCTTCCGATGCGGGTAATGTCAATGTCGGAGGGTTGGCTGCAATAATGCCATCCGGCAGCTCGCTGGCATCGACGGGAAAGACTTTGCTGTAAAGCTTGTCTTTGAGACCGTTCAGCTGCCCATAGGCATTGGCCATGGGAAATCTGGGCAGTCGGGTTTTTCCCGAGAGCGGTCCGACTGCTCCTGACTGTTGTCCAAATCCGAACCAGCCGCGTGCAGCGACTTCTGACTCCAGCGCTTCATCAAACTCACCATAGGGGTAAGCGAACAGCGGCAGGCTGGCTGCAAGTTGTTTTTCGAGTGTTGCCTGCGCTGTATCCAGGCTGTGATTTATCCGCTGCTTCCAGTCATTTTGTGTTTCATCCGGCCTTCTGACTAGATGCCCATGCCCTGCCGTGTGGTTGGCTACGCTGGCGCCATCCTGCTCAGTCAGTTCCCGTAACTGTTCCCAGGTCATATAGCCGTGGCTGCCTATGGCTGCTGTGTCTACAAAAATGGTATAGGGCAGGGAGCGCTCACGAAGAATGCCAGCGGCCTGGTTGTATACTGACTCATAGGCATCATCGAAGGTGATAGCAACACGCCGGCCAGTTGGTTGATTGCCCGAAAAGATACTTTGTGTTGCTGTCGCCAGGTCAACCACATCAATGTCCAGCTCCCTTATCATATCGAGCTGGGCCTGAAACAGGGAAACAGACGTACTGGTAGACGGGGGTGTGGCATCGCTGATGTGGTGATACTGAAGAATGACGAGATCGGCCCTTGCTGGGAAAACTGCCAGCGAGAGTGAAAACAGGATTACGGATATCCAGAGTTTCCGGGCTCTCATATCTGTTCCATTACGTGGTGAAAATGCGCTTTCAGAACGGCGAATGCCCCATTGAGCTCCTGAATAGCCTCTGTATCTCCCCCCCGGTCCGGATGTGCCTGCATGACAGCGCGACGAAACGCCTTTTTTGTTTCGGAGAAACAGGACGGGATCTCTGTAAATCCAAGTGTCTTTGCAGCTGCCAGTGTTTCAGGGGCGCCGGGCCCTGAGTTTTGGTAGCCGCTCCAGAAGCTCTCCATCATCTGCTGAATGGCATCTTCAGGAAGTTCATATTGGGACAGATCCAGATAGAAATTGCGCAGGCTGTCCAAGGCTCCGGGCAGGCCGTTTCCGCCGATGGTATCCTGATGTCTGATACTGATTTTCAGGGGCGAAATCATCAGATTTTCACCCGCCTCTGCCAAGGTATCCCTCAGACGGTACAGCACGTGAAAAAGCAGAAAGTGCACAGGGTAGAGCTTTTTCGGTTCGTGAAATTCCAGATTTCCGATCAGTTGCCAGGGAGGGCTTTGCAGTTTTCTGATCAGGGTGAGCTCGTCGATCCCGTCTGGTGAACTTCGAAGTTCATGCTCAGTGGCCACCAGCAAATGCTGAATCTGCTGTTCAAGAATCTCTCCTGACTCAATGGGCGGTGCTGGCCGGGACTGGTTCCGGGAGGTTTGCGTGTTGTTTTCAGAATCAATATCAGTGACCGGGCGAATGTTATTCATGGTTCTGATAGCTCCGGGGGCTGGTGCATTCGCTCTGCAAGCACGAGAGATGGATTTCTGTTTCCGTTTGCCAAGGGGGATTTTATTTGAACTCAAGATCTCCATGCCGGCATCCTGTCACTGAAATGACGGGATGCGTATAATCAGTTCTACCATTTTCCAGACGAATATAGTTTATATGTCCCAAGTGATAACCGATAGCCCGAAACAGCTCTCGAATAGTGAGTACGAACGTTCCTGCAAGGTAGAGCAGAATAAACTGCAGAAGCGTCTGCGCCGGGAAGCCGGTCGGGCCATTGCAGATTTTTCGATGATCGAAGCAGGAGACAAGGTAATGTGTTGTTTGTCCGGGGGCAAAGACTCATATGCCATGCTGGACATTCTGCTTAATTTACAGAAAAACGCACCCGTATCGTTTGAGTTGATAGCTGTTAACCTGGACCAGAAACAGCCAGGTTTCCCTGAGGAGATCCTGCCTGGCTATCTTTCAGAACTGGGCATCGAATATCACATTGTCGAGAAGGATACGTACAGCATCGTCAAGGACAAGGTGCCAGAAGGTAAAACCACCTGCGGGCTATGTTCGAGACTGCGTCGCGGTATTCTCTATAACTTTGCCGAAGAGCATGGCGTTACCAAGATTGCATTGGGGCATCACCGTGATGATCTGCTGGAAACCCTGTTTCTGAACATGTTTTACGGAGGCAAACTTAAAACAATGCCACCGGTACTGCACAGTGATGATGGGCGGAATACGGTTATTCGTCCTTTGGCCTACAGTCGTGAGAAGGATATTGCGCGGTACGCAGCTCTCAGGCAATTCCCTATCATCCCCTGCAACCTTTGCGGTTCCCAGGAAAATCTGCAGCGCCAGGTTATCAAGGAAATGTTCCAGCATTGGGATCAGCAGCACCCGGGTCGGCTTGAAACCATGTTCAAAGCCTTGTGCAATGTTGAGCCCTCACATCTGGCTGATACCAGTCTGTATGATTTTCGCGAGGGCAAACGTCTGGGCGAAAAACAACAGGTAGTTCAGACAGCCGCGCCAGAGCAGGAATCAGAACAGAGTTTTGGTCGCCTGGACGTTCTTAACATCTGATGGTTTGATTGAGTGTTTATGAGAGGCCGGCGAAGAAGGTAATTCCGGCTCAGTGGCTGTGACCGATTACAGCAGTGATCGGCAGAGTCCATAGCCCGAAAAGTATCAACAGGACGCCCGTTAGTTTACGGAACATCTGATTGTTTTTCATTCCATTGATCCAGCTTGCTGCGTAACCGGTCGCAAGCATGGATGGCAAGGTACCAAGCCCGAAAAAAACCATGGTGAGCGCGGCCGAGCCAATGGTTGGCTGCAGAGCTGCCCACCCAAGGGTGCTGTATACGAGCCCACAGGGTAGCCAGCCCCACAGAGCCCCTAGTGCCAGCGCCTGCCCTGCGTGATTGACGGGCAGGAGCCGGCGGGTAAGCGGTGACAGTTTTGTCCATAGCGGCGCTCCGATACGCTCCACGTAGCGGATTCCCTGCCACCACTGCCCCATGGATAACCCCATGAAAATCAGTAATAAGCCGGCTATAGAGCGCAGAACAACGCCGAGTCCGGCCCATTGATTTGCCGCAGAAGTACTCAATATTGCCACTAATGTTGCTATCAATGCATAACTTGCTATCCGCCCTGAATTGAAGGCGATCAGAAGCAGCGACTGGCGCAGCCGGAATCCCTTTCCGACGCGTAAGGCCATGGAGAGAGAGGCACTTATACCGCCGCACATGCCTAAACAGTGGGTGCTGCCAAGAAGACCTATAAGAAATGCACTGGGGTAGCTGAGATAGAGTTCCGGATTCATGGGTGGTCGGGTTTGCCCTCGGAGTTGTTCCCGGGGCTGGAATTCTGCTCAGGGGTCGGGTTCTTTGCCTGCAGCGGTTTGTCCGTGCGTGCTTCTTCCGGAATCATGTCTTTGTCGTCATCATACAAAATGCGGTGTGCTGGGCCTTCAAGGTCGTCATATTGGCCATTTTTAACTGCCCAGGAAAACAGGAAAATACCCATCACCACCAGGATCAGCATCACCGGTACCAGAATCATTACGATTTCCACGGATTAAACCTCATAGTCAGAGCTTGGTATTTACGGTGCGGGTTTCGGTTCCAAGACGCAAGGCGTTGAGCACAACTATCAACGAACTGAGTGACATACCAATTGCAGCGAGCCAGGGTGGCACCAGGCCGGCAGCGGCAAGGGGAAGGGCGCACAGGTTATATACAAGCGCCCATGCCATATTCTGGCGAATGATTTTTCGGGTTCGGCGACTGGTATTGAGAGCTTCAACTAACTGCATCAGCTGACCGTTGAGCAGAACTGCATCCGCCTTGAGCTGAGTCAGGTCAGCTGCCGAGCCCATAGCCACAGAAATGCCGGCACCAGCCATAGATGGGAGGTCATTCAGGCCGTCACCGACCATCATTACCTGATGCCCCTCCGATCGGAGCCTGTTCAGTACATCCAGTTTGTCCTCTGGCGAAGCCTGCCCAATGGCCTCATCAATGCCCAGAATGTCTGCAATCTGACGGACATGGCCGGACCTGTCGCCGCTTAACAGCAGTGTACGAATACCTGCGGCCTGCAACGCTTTTACTGCTTCTGCAGCATCGTCCCTGGGCTGGTCATCAAGCTGGAAGCAGGCCAGCCATTCGTCTTCTGATGCCAGCCAGATCTCCATTCCTGAATGAGATTCCGATTCAGGTTCCGGCGCAGAAATGTGTCCGGCAACAAAGGCTTTGTGACCAATAAAAAATGCCTGGTCGCCAGATTTTCCGGAAAGTCCTCCGCCCATATGGTTGTTCACATGGTCAATAGCGGCCGCTGGGTGATTATGGAATACGCGGGCTATGGGATGTTCTGAATGTCGCTCCAGGCCCGCAGCCAGTCGCAGGCAGGTGTCTTTATCTTTACTGCCGACAATCCGGGTATCAATCAGACTCAGCTCCCCGCGGGTCAGAGTGCCGGTTTTATCGAAGACCACGGTATCGATGGAGTTCATCGACTCCAGCGCATGGCCGCGGGTCGGGAGAAAGCCGAGTCGTCGCAGCTTGACCGTGGCCGAGGTGATCGCCGTGGGTGTCGCAAGCGACAGGGCACAAGGGCAGGTTACAACAAGAACCGAGAGGGTAATATCGAAAGCATTGTCTGCGCCGGCCAGCCACCAGCCGATCCAGACTACAGGTGCAAGAATGAGTACGCGCCCTACGAACTTGCCGGCAATACGGTCTGCCATACGGGCAACTGGTGGTTTTTCCGACTGCACCCGGTCCAGTATCCGAAGAATCCCGGAAAGCCGGGTCTGTGCACCGGATTTTTCCACCCGTACATCTAAAGGGTTTTCTCCGTTGACGCTTCCGGCATGGACGGTATCTCCGGGTAAACGGGTTTCAGGAAGGTACTCGCCAGTAAGTGCGGATTCGTTGAGAGTGGACTGGCCACGCAAAATTACCCCATCGACGGGCAGGGTTTCACCGGGCCTGATCCGGACGACGTCACCGGGTTTAATCTGATGGGCGGGAACAATTTCCGTGTTTTCTCCATCCACCCGGGTTGCTACTGTAGGATGAAAACCCGCCAGTGCGTTGCCCGTAAGCCCTGCGCGGTACCTGGCCTGAACTTCAATGTAGCGACCCAGCAACAGAAAGAATGTGAACATACAAACAGATTCAAAATATACTTCTTCGCCGCCCATAACGGTTACCCAGGCGCTGGCCAGATACGCAAGGCCAATAGCGATGGCAACCGGAACATCCATTGTCAGGTGGCGGGTTTTTATATCGCGCAGCGCATTGCGGAAAAAAGGCCCTGCGCTGTAAAGCACAACCGGCGTTGCAACCAGTAAGCTGAACCAGCGGAAAAAGCTCACAAATTCATGTGACAGGTTGCTGACCAGTTCAAAATAAAGTGGAAACGCCAGCATCATGCTCTGGAAGGTGCCTATGCCCGCTACGGCCAGGCGGATCAACATGGAGCGGTGCTCCGCTTTCAGCTGATCTTCTACAGCATCTGACTGATAGGGGCGGGCGGTGTAGCCGAGTTCATGAATTGCGATCAGCAAATCGCTCAGCAACGCCTTGTCCTGTGCCCAGACGAGCCGGGCCCGCTGGGTTGTGTGATTTACGGAGAAGGAAAGTACGCCTGGTTGCTTCTTCATGTGGTTTTCCAGCAACCAGATGCAGGCAGCGCAGGTAATGCCGCCAATCAGAAGCTGAGCTTCCTGCCCACCTTTAACCGGTGAGACAAAGGCCTGCTGGACCAGAGGGTGATCCAGCTCTCTGATCCTGTCCAGCTCGGATTTGTTTAGCTGGCGGGGTGTGACTGCGGTTTCCGTCCGGAGTTGGTAGAAGCCAGTCAAACCTTCGTTGTGAATGGTTTCACAAACAGCCTTGCAGCCTTGGCAACAGAAAAAACGGCTTTGCCCATCAAGCTCAAGCGTAATGGGCGGCTCACCATCAGCTGGTTCGCCGCAGTGGTAGCAATCCTGGGGGGTCACCCTTTTGCGGCGCCTTTCGGGGTCATGTGGAGATTGCCATCGAGTGGTAACCAGACCTCACCTTTGAGACGCCAATGGTTCTCTGGGCCTCGAAGCTCATAATACCAGCGACCGTCGATGTCCTGCAGCATGGTTCCGGAATAATGCCCATTGCCATCACTCCGGAACTGGATTGTACGATCGTTCTGGGCCAGTGTCGGGTGAAAGAGGGTGAGTACCAGATAGGGGGAATCCAAGGGTCCCTGCTCGGCGTTAACTTTCAACAAAATGCTGCGATCCTCGAATACCATGTCGGCAGTCAGGCCCATCTTTTTTGCGGCCTCATCGCGGGCTATTTCAAGGTTGATACCCCTGCCTTCTTTTGAATAGTCATCAGTAACCATTGTATCTTTCATGTTCGATGCTACCACCAGCATGCACATGCTGAAGGTGATTGCAGATAGCGGGGCGATGGTCAGGAACCAGAACCAGGGCTGCCGGTACCAGGGCGCTACGGGTACTTCGTTATTCATATTGCTCAGTCTCGTCTAATACAGGTTGCTCACAGTGGCCCGCTAAGGCCTTACTGTGTTGGACCGACAAATCGGCTTTCAGTTTCCAGCTTGAGTGAAGCGTCCGTTTCAGACTGTGCGTGGAATATTATTTCGTTGTTTGATTGTGGTATGGATTCAGGTGGAACATCCACAACGGTAGGCAGGGACCGGTTTTCACCGCTGTCTACAGTTACCTGGGTCTGGGTCAGAATGCGTAAGCCATCCAGCCCTGTTACGGATAGCGTAAAGGTTTGGGGAACTTCCGACATGTTGGCTATTTTCAGGGTGTAAGAGTTCTCAATGCGTCCTTCACCATTAAAGCTGAAAAGTGTGCCACGATCTCTCAGTGCATCCATCTGGGCAGGCACCCGGGTTGCAATTACGAACACGATGGCAATGATCATTGCTGTTAAAACTGCGCCGTAACCAAATGTACGAGGCCGCAGCAATTTCGATTGTTTGCCTTCAAGCTCATTTTCAGTGGTGTAGCGGATCAGGCCCCGAGGGTAGTTCATTTTGTCCATGACTTCATCACATGCGTCGATGCAAAGCGCACACCCGATGCACTCATACTGAAGGCCGTCACGGATATCAATACCGGTAGGGCATACGTGCACGCACTGCCCACAATCAATACAGTCGCCAAGGCCAACTTCTTCCGGTTTCACGTCTTTTTTGCGGCCACCGCGAGGCTCCCCGCGGTTGGGGTCGTAGGAAACAACCCGGGTATTCGGGTCAAACATGACCGACTGAAAGCGAGCATACGGGCACATATACAAGCACACCTGCTCACGCATCCAGCCAGCGTTCAGATAAGTAGCTATGGTGAAAAACGCAACCCAGAAATAAGCCCAGCCATTGGCCTGAAAGGTGAAGATGTCAACAATCAGTTCACGAATCGGATAGAAATAGCCGACAAATGTAAGCCCGGTCATCAGGGCGATAAGCAGCCAGAGTGTATGTTTCAGAGCTTTCTTGACTACTTTTTCCTTTGAGTTTGGAGCCTTGTCGAGCTTCATTCGCTTGTTGCGGCTCCCCTCAATGCGCTCTTCAATCCACATAAAGATGAACGTCCATACTGTCTGAGGACAGGTATAACCGCACCAGACACGGCCAAACAGTGTGGTGATGAAGAAAAGGCCGAAAGCGCAGATGATCAGCATGCCTGAAAGCAGGAAAAAGTCTTTTGGATAAAAAGTGATGCCGTAGAGATGGAATTCCCTTGCTGGCAGGTCAAAGTGGATCAGAGGGCTTCCATCCAGGGTGAGCCACACGAACAGAAAGTACATGCTCATAAGCAACAGCAAGCTGACCGTTCGGATACGCTGGAAGAGGCCTTTCACTTCCTTGACGTAGATTTTCTTACGACTTGCGTAGAGTTCGACGGTTTCTGCTTTCTTTTTTTTGCCTGAGGGTTCTGAAGAGGGATCGATCTGTTTGACCGGAATTTCATTGCTCATGGATATCTCCAGATGGAGTAGTAATGCTGGTGCGGTGCCTTTTCAGGCTTATGCTGATCTTCTCAAGCCTGTGTCCGCACGCAGACACAGGGTTGAACAGACCATGCCGGGCTTTGAAGAAGCCCGGCTGGAAAGTCAGTTAGACAAGCTGTAAACGTATGCAGCCAGAATCTGGATCTGATCGTCTGACAGGCGACCACCCTGAGCTGGCATTTCGTTCTGGCGACCGTGCAGTACGGTCTCCTTGATCCACTCATAGTTGGAACCATACAGCCATACGTTGTCTGTAAGGTTCGGCGCGCCGAGGGCCGGATTGCCTTTGCCTTCAGGGCCGTGGCAGGCAACGCAGGCCTGAGCAAAGACGCCCTGGCCGGCAGTGGCTGCAGCAGCATCGATTTCACGACCACTGAAGCTCAGAACGTAATTCACCACCTGGTCAACCTGTTCATTGGTCATATTAGGCATTACACCTTTTGCAGGCATATTGCCCATACGACCGTTATGCAGGGTTTGCAGGATAAGTTCCGGTGTACCACCCCACAGCCAGTCATCATCGGTCAGGTTAGGGAAGCCTACCTGGCCGCGAGCTGCGGAACCGTGACACACAGAACAGTTGTTGGCGAACAGGCGCTGACCAATCTTCAGCGCGTCTTCATCCTTTGCCAGCTCTGGTACCGGGGTCTGACCATACTGGGCATAGATTGGACCGTATTGCTCGTCAGCTGCGGCGACTTCCGCCTCCCACTGATTGGCGGATGTCCAGCCAAGAAGCCCTTTGTAGTTACCAAGGCCAGGATACAGAGCCAGATAACCCAGAGCGAAAATGCATGTAGCGACAAACAAGTAGAACCACCATTTTGGCAGCGGGTTGTCGTACTCTTCGATGCCATCGAAGGAATGGCCCATGGTGCGGTCAGTTTCCACATCAGTTGTCTGGCTCTTACGTGTTGCGAAGAGTAGCCAGGCACAACCAAAAACGGTACCGAGCACGATCACAGTGACCCAGATGCTCCAGAAGGTACTCATTGTTTTTTCTCCGTTTTTTCCTGTTCAAGAGTACGCCGTTCCACCTCGTCATCATCGAACGGGAGGTGGGCTGCTTCTTCGTTTGCCTTTTTGCGGTGGGCGCTGAACGCCCACCAGATGATGCCTATAAAAACCGCCATCAGCACAAGGGTATGAATGCCGCGTAACTCGTTAATGTCCATCAAATCACCGTTTGTCTGAAAGTACCGTGCCCAACTGCTGCAGGTACGCGACCAGGGCCTCGATTTCAAACTTGCCTTCCACTTCACCGGGTGCAGCAGCAATCTGTTCGTCTGTGTAAGGCACGCCCAGCGTCTGCAGGCCGTTCAACTTGGCCGCAGTGGCTTTGTGGTTTACTACATCTTCGAACAGCCACGGGAAAGCAGGCATATTGGACTCAGGAACCACACTGCGCGGGTTATACAGATGCTGACGTTGCCAAGCATCAGAATAACGACCGCCAACACGGGCCAGATCAGGCCCTGTGCGTTTGGAGCCCCACAGGAACGGGCGGTCGTAAACAAACTCACCCGCAACGGAGTAGTGGCCGTAACGCTCGGTTTCTGCGCGGAAGGGGCGGATCTGCTGAGTATGGCAGACGTGACAACCTTCACGGATATAGATGTCGCGGCCTTCCAGTTCCAGAGCCGACAGAGGCTCAAGACCTTCTATAGGCTCGTTGACTTGTTTCAGGAAGAACAGCGGCACTACTTCTGCGAGGAAACCGCCACTGATGGTCAGGATGATGAAAACGATCATCAAGCCTATATTTTTTTCTACGATTTCGTGTTTCATCTGGTCTCTCTCCGTTACGCCGCCTGAATTGCTGCGTTGTCCTGCGCAACCGCTTCTTTTTGGCGCACGGTCATGTAAACGTTGTAGGCCATGAACAGCATGCCGGACAGGAAGATGACGCCGCCAAGGAAGCGCACGAAATAACCCGGGTAGGATGCTTCAAGAGCTTCCACAAAGCTGTAGGTCAGGGTGCCGTCTTCGTTAACCGCACGCCACATCAAACCCTGCATAATGCCGTTGACCCACATGGCAACGATGTACAGAACGGTTCCGACAGTCGCCAGCCAGAAGTGCACGTTAATCAGGCTTATGCTGTACATTTCCTTGAGACCCCAGACTTTGGGAATCACGTGGTAGATCGCACCGATACTGATCATGGCAACCCAGCCCAGAGCACCGGAGTGTACGTGGCCGATGGTCCAGTCAGTGTTGTGAGAGAGTGCGTTCACCGTTTTGATAGACATCATAGGGCCTTCAAAAGTGGACATGCCGTAGAACGACAGGGAAACCACCAGGAAGCGCAGGATTGGGTCAGTGCGCAGTTTGTGCCATGCGCCGGACAGGGTCATCATACCGTTGATCATGCCGCCCCAGGAGGGAGCAAGGAGGATCAGGGACATAACCATGCTGGCAGTCTGGGCCCAGTCTGGCAGTGAAGAGTAGTGCAGGTGGTGGCCACCGGCCCATACGTAGGTAGCAATGAGCGCCCAGAAATGCACGATGGACAGACGGTAGGAATACACCGGCCGGCCGGCCTGCTTGGGAACAAAGTAGTACATCATGCCCAGGAAGCCAGCAGTCAGGAAGAAGCCTACTGCGTTATGGCCGTACCACCACTGGATCATCGCGTCGGTTACGCCGGCGTAAGCAGAGTAGGACTTGAAAGCACTGACTGGCAGCGCCAGGTTATTACCGATGTGAAGTACTGCGATGGTAATAATGAAAGCGCCATAGAACCAGTTGGCAACGTAGATGTGTGAGGTGCTGCGCTTGGTAATTGTTCCGAAAAACACCAGTGCGTAAACAACCCAGACTATGGTAATGGCAATATCAATTGGCCATTCCAGCTCAGCGTATTCTTTGGTGCTGGTCAAACCCATTGGCAGGGTAATTGCCGCAGAAACGATGATTGCCGTCCAGCCCCAGAAGGTAAAGGCTGCAAGTTTGTCGGAAATCAGACGTGTCTGACAGGTGCGCTGAACCACGTAATATGACGTCGCGAACAGGGCACTGCCACCAAATCCAAAAATAACGGCGTTGGTATGCAGCGGTCGCAGGCGACCGAAATGAGTAAACGGCAGATCGAGGTTGAGGGATGGCCAAACCAGTTGTGCTGCGATCAACACCCCTAGTGCCATGCCAACAATACCCCATACCACTGTCATGATGGCGAACTGTCTCACCACCTTATAGTTATATGTCAGGTTCGGATTTTGTGTGCTCATAGCCTTACCAATGGGTTCAAAGTGGGGAAATATGCGGGCGCAAGTATGGAGAAACCATTAGCTGTTTGCAATGACCCGGATCAACTCCTGATATCTGTCAAATGCGCCCGAATCAACCGCATGGCGTCATTTCGTGACGTTTTGCAGGCTGAGGCTCTATGATAGCCTTGGAGTGGGTTGAGGTGAACTTGGCAAAGTTGATTAAGAACAATAAAAGCAGTGTTGAAACGAAAGTAATTGCTATGTGATCAGGCCCGGCAGGTTCGATTCCGTATCGGGCTTTCGATTTATTGGCGAAATCGGCGTGACGGGCAAGTGACGCCAGGCAGAGCCTGAATTGATTAAATGCCGCTCTGCTTGAGTACCGTTATGGTTTCATCCTTGTCCATCATAGGTATCAGTTCGGCCATCAGGTTGCGGCGGTCCAGGGACCGGTGCCAGCGGTTCCAGTCGGCTTCTGAGCGCCAGTTGGCAAGTGTGATCCGGTGATTGGTGTCATGACTGTCGACCAGTGTTTCTCCGGAAATAAATCCAGGCGCTGCCACTGCCCGTTGAAGAACCCGGCGAGAACGTTCTTCGTATGCAGTTTCAAGTGACTCGGCTATGTGGCGCTCAATCAGAACCCGGATCATGGAAACCTCCAGATGTTTTAATGGTATAAACAGTAATTTAGCACGTATTTCTGAAAAGTCAGACTGGATAGAAGGAGAAGCTTTGTGACTGCGGTCGAATTTGATGCAGAGATGGATACATGCGGGTTGTTTTGCCCGGAGCCCGTGATGATGCTGCATAATCGCATCAAGGATGTGGCGCCGGGAAAGATCCTCAGGGTTATTGCAACGGACCCCTCAACAACACGCGATATTCCCCGGTTCTGCCAGTTTCTCGGGCATGAACTGGTCAGCCATACAGAGCAGGGCGAACGTTACATTTATCTTGTGCGCCGCGGCGTCTGAGCCTTCCCCTCTCCTCCCTCCCGGGGCTGGATGTTCAGATGGCTGGCTTTACACCGTTGATATGATTCATGAACTCTTCCCGATCCATTTCGCCCAGAACCCTCTGTCGCGCCATTTCTTCGCCGTTAGAGTCGTAGAACAGTATGGCTGGTGGTCCAAACAGTCCCAGATCGTCCAGCATTGCCTGTTGAGCAGGTGTGTTCTCGGTTAAATCAATCTGCAACAGAGTGAAGGGACTGAGCGCACGAACCACCTCGGCGTCACTGAACACATTGCGTTCCATGACCTTGCAGGAGATGCACCAGTCTGCATAGAAGTCCAGCACAACGGGGCGTCCCTGCTGGCTTGCCTGCGACAATAGAGCCTCAATTTCGGATGGGGCCTTAACGCGCGCAAATTCTGCATGAAGGCTCGTATTGCCTGGCGATCCGGCAGGAATGGCTTTGGCAATGAACGGGTCCAGTGGTGCGAGCGGGTCATCGGCGCCGGCAACTGCTCCTGCCAGCAGAGCGAGCCCATAGGCAAAAAAGATCAGCCCCAGTCCTTTCCGTGTGCGTTCCCAGCCCGCTTTTGCTGCGTCAAATGCACCTAGTTGTACGCCGGTTATGGTGATCAGAGCCCCCCAGAGCGTCAGCCCAATCCAGCCTGGAACAAGGCGCTCTACCAGCCAGATGGCCACAGCTATCAGCATGACGCCATAAAAGTGTTTTACAGTGGTCATCCAGTGTCCGGTAGAAGGCAGAAGCGTACGCCCACCTATAGCTACGAGTATCAGCGGGATTCCCATGCCAAGGCCAAGGGAGAAAAGAGCTATTCCACCGATCACGGCATCCTGGGTTGTTGATATGTACAGCAAGCTGCCTGCAAGCGGAGCGGACACGCAGGGGGATACAATCAGAGCGGAGAGGGCGCCGATGCCGAAAATGCTGATAACACGTCCGCCAGTGAGTTTCTGGCTTGCATTATTCAGTGGCTCGCTGATAAAGCGCGGAAGCTGAATTTCGAACAGGTCAAACATGGAAAGGGCAAACACGGTAAACATCAGTGCGAAAACACTGAGCACCCAGGGTGACTGGAGCTGTGCCTGCAGGTTGAAACTCGCGCCCAGAAGGCCGGTAAGCACTCCGGCCCCCGCATAGGTAAGTGCCATGCCCAGAACATAGCTTCCTGAAAGCAGCAGAGCATGCCAGGTTGTACGTGTGTTTTGTCCCGAGACCAGAGAAGAAATAATCGGAACCATTGGCAGTACGCAGGGTGTGAAGGTCAGCCCAAGGCCCAGCAGGAGAAAGACGCCGGCAATAACAAGGGTTGATTGCTCGGACAGAAAACCGGCAAGCCCGGTTGCGGATTGGGTGTCTACCTGAGGCGTTGCACTGATCTGGCTGGCTTGAGCCTGGCCGGATCCGGCGTCCTTGCTTTGGTAAAAGAGCACTTCGCGAGTCTGCGGCGGGTAACAGAGACCAGCTTTGGCACACCCCTGATAAGTGACTTCGAACCTTGCTTCGCGAGTGTTGTCAGGAAGCTTCACCGGAATCCGCGCTTCTACCGGATCGAAGAAGACGGTGGTCTTGCCAAAATACTCATCCTCAATTTCAGTTCCCGGGTATGAGAACTTTGCTGTGCCAGCGCTGGCGCCGTCATCCAGGGCTTTTACGCTGATGCGGTCGAGGTACAGGTAATGCTTGGGTGTTATATCCCAGTAAAGGACAATGGCGTCACCATCGGTGGTGTGACTGAATGGAAGGGCTTCATCTACCGGAAGAAACTGATTGCCCTTGTTTCCGAAAAGGGAATTGTTGCTGCCCAGTGCCCCGGACGCATTTGCTGCCGTGAGTAGCAGCAATAACATGAAAAGAAGGCTGTATGGCCTGTTAAGGCCGAGGGTGCTGCCGGATTTGGTGAGTAGAGCTATCATGGAATGCGCAGTTTCCCGGTTTGTATCATGTCAAAGTAAGCAGGCGATCATGCTGAGTCAGCCGCCGGTCTGATAATGTTCAGGGAGCTGGTGGACACTCTGGGCCAGCGAAAGTTCCCTCTGGCATTGGGCGCGTTAAAGTCGCACAATAGCCTCCCAATGAATCACAGTCCAAACGATCTTGTCATGCTGTTTAATGACCTGTTCCGGGAAGCTTACCGGACAACGCTGGTCAGAGGCGACGAAGAACCTGAATACATACCTGCAGGCGGGGCCAGGGAGCTGGCCCATGTGGTGTTCGCTCATGGCTATTATGCCAGTGCTCTGCATGAAATTGCTCATTGGTGTATTGCCGGTGAGCACCGGCGCACACTTCTCGATTATGGCTACTGGTATTGTCCCGATGGTCGGACACCAGAGCAGCAGAGAGAATTTGAGCTGGTTGAGGTGAAGCCTCAGGCTATAGAGTGGCTGTTTTCAGTAGCCGCCGGCTCGTGTTTTCATATCAGCGTGGACAACCTGTCGGGAGGCGGTGCGTCTGACGAGCGTCGCTTCCGGCGCAGGGTGCTGGATCAGGCAGAGTATTATCTGGATAGAGGTCTTCCTGAGCGAGCGCAGGCCTTTTTTGATACGCTGAAATTGTTTTATGGAACCGGTGATTCCTTCAGAGCGGCCTGGCAGGATGATGTCAGGCGTGTGGTTCCGTTATATTCCGCAAAAGAACACTATGAGGCAAACTGAGACTCCATGACATCTGACCCAAAGCACACCGGCGATCTGAGATTCAGTGATCTGAATCTGGACAAGCGCCTGCTGGACGCCATTGCTGCCATTGGTTTCGAATACTGCACTCCGATACAGGCAGAAACTCTGCCCTGGACATTGGCGTGTGAAGACCTGATCGGCCAGGCCCAGACCGGAACCGGCAAAACAGCGGCATTTCTTATAACCGCAATCCAGAGTCTTCTGGAGACGCCCATACCGGAAAGCGATCGCTTTGCTTCGGAGCCGCGCGTTCTTGCTCTTGCGCCAACCCGCGAGCTGGCCATGCAGATCGCCAAGGATGCCGAGGAGCTATGCAAGCATACGGGCCATAAGGTGGTAACCGTTGTTGGTGGCATGCACTATGACAAACAGCGTGAGCAGCTACACAACGGTATTGTTGATATCCTCGTAGCTACCCCGGGGCGTCTGATTGATTTTCTGGGCTCTCAGGATGTATTCCTTGATCAGCTTGATATTCTTATTCTGGATGAAGCTGACCGAATGCTCGACATGGGCTTTATTCCTGATGTGAAGCGCATAATCCGGAAATGCACCCCCAAGGATGAGCGCCAGACGTTGCTGTTCAGTGCTACGTTTAATCAGGATGTTCTCAACCTTGCTTCCATGTGGACCAATAACGCCGAATTTGTTGAAATCGAGCCGGAGCAGAAAACTGCTGAACGGGTAGAGCAGACGGTTTACATGGTGGGTGACGACGAGAAACTACCAGTGCTGGTGAATTACCTTAAGCGGCCGGAAGTAGAGAAGGCCCTGGTATTTGCCAATCGGCGGGATCAATGCCGGGATCTTGAAGAGGATCTTCGTAATCAGGGCGTTAAAGTAGCTCTTATGTCCGGTGAGATTGCCCAGGCCAAACGCCTGAAGACTCTGGATCAGTTCAAGGCCGGAAGTATTCAGGTTCTTGTGGCCACCGATGTTGCCGGGCGTGGTATCCATGTGGATGGCGTTACCCATGTTTTCAATTACAGCCTGCCAGATAGCGCCGAAGATTATGTGCATCGCATAGGGCGTACGGGCCGGGCAGGAAAAACAGGCGTATCTGTCAGTTTTGCGGGCGAGGACGATTCATTTGGTCTTCCGGCCATTGAGAAGTACATTGGCCAGAAACTCAAAACAACCGTTCCGGAAGAAGAGTTAATGGCCGAAATGGATAACCCGCCTATTACCCGCAAGCGTGGCCGTCGCCCGCCGCAGGGGCAGGGCGGACGGGGAGCGGGTGGTCGTAGCCCGCGACCACGCAGGAACTGACATACCGGGAACCTATTATGTTGATCGTCGCAGATGAGAACATCCCGCTGCTGGAGGCTTTTTTCGGCGACATCGGTGAGATCCGGCGCGTCTCCGGCCGCACCATGAGCCCGGAAGATGTCCGGGACGCCGATGTGTTGCTGGTCCGGTCGGTCACACGGGTAAACTGTGCCCTGCTTGAAGGCAGTAATGTGCGCTTTGTCGGAACCACTACGATCGGAACTGATCACATTGATCTGGACTGGCTTGCGGCAAGAGGTATCCGTTTTTCTGCTGCACCAGGCTGTAATGCCAACAGCGTTGTCGAATATGTGCTGGCAGTTCTGTCCCTTTATGCAGAGCGTTGTGTTTTAAGTGACTGGTCGCGGCTCACTGTCGGTATTGTTGGTGTCGGGAATGTCGGCGCGGAGCTTGCTGATAAACTTCTTCGCCTCGGTTTCAGTGTCAAACTTTGTGACCCTCCCAGGGCAGAAAGTGAGCCGGAAGCCACCGATACCTTTGTTAGTCTGGATGAAGCCCTTGCGTGCGATGTTGTCTCCCTTCATACGCCCCTTACCCGTGACTCGGCACACTCTACATTTCACATGATTGGTGAGCATGAGCTCGCTGCACTCACATCTGAACAGCTGCTGATCAATGCAGGGCGAGGCGAGGTGATTGATGGTGCTGCGCTGTGTGAGAGGCTGGATCAGGCTGGCGCGCCACTGGTTGCTCTTGATGTCTGGGAGCAGGAACCCCGGATCAATCCGGAACTTGTGGACAAGGTCTGGCTTGCGACGCCCCACATCGCTGGTTACAGCCTTGAGGGCAAGGTGCATGGGACAGAGATGATTTACCAGGCACTCAGCAGATTCCTGGGGCTTCCGACGCGTAAGCAGGCTGGTCAGTTCTTGCCGGAGCCGGCTCTCAGTAAAGTTTCGTTTACGAGTGCGGCTGATGAGCATGCAGCTATCCGGATAGCGTTACGAGCCTGCTACGATCCGCGACAGGACGATGCACGTCTGCGTAAAGCCATGAGAGTCCCAGCAGACGAGCGCGGAAACGCTTTTGATCGCCTGCGGCGGGATTACCCTGTACGACGGGAATGCTCCAGCCTTAAAGTTCAGCTGAAAGGTACGAGTAAATCCTTGCAGGACAGTTTTCGTGCTATTGGTTTCAAGCTGAAAATCTGAAGTTTGTCTTGCTGCTTGTCGCAATAATCAAAACAGGGGCCCTGAGCCCCTGTTTTTTTGTTCCTGAAATCTACTGCAAGCTTGCTTGCTGCAGTGCCGCTATCCTGTCTTCAAGAGGCGGGTGGGTCATGAATAATGCGCTCAGGCCAGTTCGTGCACCACGGTTAATACCAAAGGCCTGGAGGCTGTCTGGCATCTGATCGGGTACCCCGCTCTCCTGTTTCAGTCGCTCAAGAGCGCCGATCATGGCCGCACGACCGGCTAACTGGGCGCCGGCAATATCTGCCCTGAATTCACGTCTGCGGGAGAACCAGAACACAATGGTACTGGCGAGAATGCCAAGTACCAGTTCTGCCACGATACTCACCACAAAAAATCCAATACCATGGCCGTTTTCATTTTTGAATACCACGCGATCCACAAATGAGCCGATCACCCGTGAGGCGAAGATCACGAAGGTATTCACAACGCCCTGGATCAGAGCAAGTGTCACCATATCGCCGTTGGCAACGTGCCCGATTTCATGGCCTAAAACAGCCCGAATCTCGTCTTTGCTAAACCGGTGCAAAAGACCTTCACTGACGGCGACCAAGGCGTTGTTTTTGTTCCACCCCGTGGCAAATGCGTTGGATTGGCTTGCCGGAAATATGGCTACTTCAGGCATGCCGATACCTGCGTTCTTGGCCATTTCTGCCACGGTCTGCACAAGCCAGCGTTCGGCTGGCGTGCGTGGGGAATCAATCACGCGGGCTTTGGAGCTCCACTTGGCAACAGGTTTGGATATGAGCAGGGAAACAATGGCGCCGGCAAAACCAAATACAGCAGCAAATGCCAGCAGGGAGCCATATTCGATTCCATTCTGGGCGAGATAGCTGTCTACACCCAGGAGTTTCAATGTAAAACTGGCAACGAGAATAACCGCAAGGTTAGTAGCCAGAAATAGCAGAATACGCATGGTGTTTTCCTGATCAGTTAAATATGAAAGACCTGCTTCAGACACCTGAATAGGGTCTGGGTTCGATGTTTCAATAGTATTACCGGGATTTAATGGCCTTGCTTGTCCGTAAATAGTGTGGCGCGGACAGCGCGGCTGATACGCACAGACTGACGGCTTTTCAGCGCTGTGCGCACAAGATGGATATGGCTGGACAGGTCTTCCTGTAATGACGGGGGCAAGGTTGCTTTGGTCGCATCCTCTGGCCCTTTGAGTTCTTCTATCAGAGTCTCAGGGGCTGGTGCGCTTAACCGGATAAATGCCTCTTGCGACAGCACGGCCTGATCGAGAGCTTCTTGTCTGATTGTATCGACATAACGCAGAAAACCCTCCTCTGCCAGCCAGAGTAATGCGCCAAAGCAGGCCATATGGCGTTTACTGTGTAAGCCAAATTCATCTGGTTCATCAGGGCCCGCAATATCTTCTACATACAGGTCTACCCGCCTCGGGAAGGCGCCGTAAAGCTGAACCAGAGCTACGGCTGCATCTTTGTAGAATTCTTCAACGTGGATATCAGCCATAGATAGCTTCCTTTGCTGCTGATGCCTTTATCGGCCGTATGTTGCCAGGAAGTTACCCAGCCGGCCCATTGCATCTTCCAGAGTGTCTTTGCGGGGCAGGAACACAACCCGGAGATGCTGTTTGTCATCAACATTGAAGGCAGACCCCTGGACCAGAAGAATTTTTTCCTGAAGCAACAGATCAAGGACCAGCTTCTCATCATTTGCGACAGGGAACTTTTTCGGGTCCAGGCGCGGGAAAAGATACAGTGCACCCTGAGGCTTCACGCAGCTTACGCCGGGGATATCGTTGAGCATCCGCCACGCCGTATCGCGCTGTTCATACAGGCGGCCACCGGGCGCCACCAGGTCATCAATCGACTGGTAGCCGCCCAGTGCTGTCTGTATTGCTAACTGTGCGGGAACATTAGCGCACAGGCGCATATTGGAAAGCATGTCTATGCCTTCGATAAGATCTTTGGCCCGGTGTTTGGCGCCGCTGATAATCATCCATCCCGAACGGTAACCGGCAGCACGGTAATTCTTGGAAAGCCCGTTGTATGTGAAAAAGAGCACATCATCGGCTAAAGAGGCCGTGGATACGTGCTGGGTGCCATCGTAGAGAATCTTGTCGTAGATTTCGTCTGAGAGCACGATCAGGTTGTGCTTGCGAGCCAGTTCAATCACCTGCTCAAGCAGTTCCTGGCTGTAGACCGCGCCTGTGGGGTTGTTGGGGTTGATCAGCACAATGGCGCGGGTACGGCGGGTTATCTTTTTACGGATATCGTCAATGTCCGGGAACCAGTTCTGTTCTTCATCGCAGTGGTAGTGCACGGGTTTCCCGCTGGAGAGTGTCACAGCGGCCGTCCAGAGAGGGTAGTCCGGTGCAGGAATAAGCACCTCGTCTCCGGTGTTGAGCATGGCCTGCATGGACATGACGATCAGTTCACTGACCCCGTTGCCCAGGAAAATATCGTCAATATCGACTTTATCGATACCTCGTTGCTGGCAGTAGTGCATTACCGCCTTGCGGGCAGAAAACAACCCTTTTGATTCCACGTAGCCCTGAGCCTGGTGCATGTTGTAGATCACGTCTTGCTGGATTTCTTCGGGAACATCCAGTTCAAAAGCGGCGGGGTTGCCGATGTTGAGTTTAAGTACCCGGTGACCTTCTTCTTCCAGACGGCGTGCTTCCCGCATCACTACGCCACGGATTTCATAACACACATTATCCAGCTTGGCGGATTTGTAGTAGTTCTGCATAAGACCCGGGCTTCCTCAGTCGGTAAACGTAAAACAGGCACCTGTCATTCAGGTAAACCACTATTCTAGCGGAGGCGGGGCCAACGGCAATAGGGAAATTGTGATCAATTATGGCGGTTTAGCTTTATCTTCCATTAATTCATCCTTCATAAAACATTTGCGTGAACAGGTTTCCCGGTATATTTTGGATTTAGGTTGCGCACAATATAACTGTGTACAATAAAATATTGCCTGTGATCATCAGGTAGCCGTCATTTTGCCAGGGAGAAACTTATGTCTGGTCACTCGGTTTATGATTTCACTGCACGGGATATCAACGGTAACGAGAAAAAGATGTCTGACTATCAGGGTCAGGTGTTGCTGATTGTGAATACTGCCAGCAAGTGCGGCTTCACGCCGCAGTTTGAGGGGCTGCAGTCCTTGTACGATGAACTGGGCCCGCGCGGACTGGAGGTTCTGGGGTTTCCCTGTAATCAGTTCCTGAATCAGGATCCTGGTGATGACGCAGCCATCAGTCAGTTCTGCAGCCTGAACTACGGAGTGAATTTCCCAATGTTTTCAAAGGTTGATGTCAACGGAGAGGGGGCGCACCCTTTATTCCAGTTCCTGAAAACAGAGGCAAAGGGGCTTTTGGGTTCGGAGCAGGTTAAATGGAACTTCACCAAATTCCTTATAGGCCGGGATGGAAAGGTGGTGCGTCGTTACCCACCAACGACCAAACCGGAAGACATCCGGGCAGATATTGAAAAGCTTCTCCAGAGCTGACCAATGGATGACATACTCGCACTGGATAACCAGATCTGCTTCAGCCTTTATGCAGCCAACCGGGCGATTACTGCAAGGTACCGCCCGCTGCTGAAAGAGCTGAACCTGACTTATCCTCAGTACCTGGTGATGCTCGTGCTTTGGGAGCGATCCCGCGCCAGCCAGGTAACCCGGGTTTCTGATCTTGGGGCCCGCCTGCGACTGGATTCCGGGACCCTTACCCCGCTGCTGAAGCGCCTGGCTATAAGGGGGCTTATCCGCAGAGAACGAAGCGTTGATGATGAGCGTGTGGTGACTCTTTCACTGACCGGGAAGGGTGCTGATCTTCGGGCGCAGGCTGCGCAGATACCTCAGAAGCTGCTATGCGGCCTTGAGGTTGCCCCCGAGAGGTTGCTGGCGCTGAGGGATGAGCTTAATGAAGTGTTAAGGTCTATTGAGGCGCGGGCGGAGGAGTCCAGCGCATAATTGCAGCATTCAACTGGCTGCGGCTGTATGGTTTCGTAATGTAATCATTCATGCCGCAGGCCAGGCAATCATCGCGGTCGCCCTGCATCACGTTGGCGGTAACGGCTATGATCGGGAGTTCGCTCCACTGTGGGTTTTTACGGATCAGTCGTGTTGTTTCAAAACCGTCCATCACCGGCATCTGGCAGTCCATAAGCACCAGGTCATAATGTTGCAATCCTAGCGCTTCAATCGCCAGTTCACCGTTTTCTGCCACATCTGCGTGATGCCCCATTTTTCTCAGTAACGTGCTCGCCACCATCTGATTCACTTCATTGTCTTCTACCAGCAATATGCGAAGCCCGGATTGCTGTGTCGTTTCCGGTTCATTGCTGGAGGAAACCTGAAGGTATTCCAGGGCCGGGGGGAGGCGGGCAGCGGAATGATCAGGCAGTTCCTCCAGCCCGGATAACTGCTCAGTGTTTTGCTGGGGGTCTTCGGTATTCCGGTTGTCGAGAACGGGCAGGGGCAGGGAGACAGTAAACCTGGTTCCCTGCTGTTCCTTTGATTCAACGGTTATTTCACCGTGCATACGTTCAACAAGTTGGCGGCACAGGGTTAATCCTAACCCTGTGCCGCCATACAGGCGTGTGGTCTGGGTAGCGGCCTGGGAGAAGGGTGAGAATATCCGGCGCAGACCTTCCTTGCTCATGCCAATGCCAGTATCGCTTACATCGATGGTGAGGGTGCCGGCCGAATAGCTTGCGGTGATACGTACGTTTCCGGTGTCTGTGAATTTGATTGCATTGCTCAGCAGGTTGTTCACGATCTGGCGGAGGCGGGTGGGGTCACCGAGAAAACGGTTCGGGAAGTTCAAGTCTGTTTCTGCAATCAGGTCAATGCCCTTCTTTCGTGCATGCTGAGTGTGCAGTGTGGCGCATTCGTCAATAAGCCCACGGATATCTACGGGAATATTTTCAAGGTTGAGCTTTCCGGCTTCAACCTTTGAAATGTCGAGAATATCATTGAGTATTCCGAGCAGGCTTTCGCCAGCCGACAACGCGATCTGCAGGCGATGACGCTTTGCGGAGTCCTGTTCGCCTTCCAGGACCAGCCCCAGCATGCCCAGCACTCCGTTCAGCGGCGTACGTATTTCGTGGCTCATGCTGGCAAGAAAGTTGGCCCTGGCCCTGGCCCTGCGCATGGCATCTTCCTTGGCCTTTACCAGTGCGCGGTTACCCCTTTGCAATGCCTTGTTTTTATCTGATATTTCCCGGGTCCGGCTTTCGACGTCATGTTCCAGTTCGCTGGAATAGTTCTTCATGGCGCTTTTTGCAGTGCGGAGCTGAGCCAGGCTGGAGTCTATTGTTTCCAGATGCTGATTGATGATGCCTACCATTGTGCCTATTTCATCATGTTGATGACCTTGAGGAACGGGTAAACGGATTTTTTCCGGTGAGCTGGCTTTGACCTCGATCAGAGCGCTGATAACACTGAGCAACGGACGGGTGAGAATCAGATAGAAAATAACCAGCAGCGACATGGAAAGTATCAGGCTTTTTAAAAGGCCACTGACCAGGGTGTAAGTTGCTCGTTCGAGAAACTGGAGGCCATAGTGATAGGTGTCGATGGTAACTACGAGTTGGCCAAGGGGAAGGTTTTTGAGCTGTGAAACGCTCAGTTCCTGGCTGAAAACCCGGGTAGCGCCAAACAGCTGATCACTGATCCAGCGACAGGGCGATACCGGGCTGCTCGTGCTGGCGGCGGCCATTGTGTTATTTCTGCTATCAACAATTCTGGCGTCAATGGTAGCGGGGTGTCTGAGGAGGCCATCAAGAAGCTCCTTCGCCAGGCGTACATCGATGTTATAAGCAATCTGGGCGGCCGGGTTGTGGCTTATTTCCATCAGCGCCTGGACATCGGCTTCCATGGAGTTCCGGGCGCTGAAATAGTCCAGAGTAATCTGTACAGCATTGAGAACCAGACCCAGCACCATGGCGATCAGAACGGTATCGCGGGTGAGTCGGTAGGACAGGCGGTGCTTGAGGCCTCGGATCACAGGTGTCACAGTCTCTGTATGCGGGCAGTCGGATTGCCCGGTTCATGCATTCAGTCGTCGTAGTCGGCCTTTTTCTTCCATTCTTCATCGTGAAGAAAATTGTCCCACTGCTTATCCATGCATGAGTGAGATGCTGTCGATTCTTTGCTGTTGCCATCTGCACTCGCAGTTTCCAGTTCTTTTATCCGCGTGCGGAAACTTTTGACCGCTTTCATTGCAAGAGGGTTGTCCCGGGATTTTCCCATTTCTGTGCTTGCCAGGTGATAGGAGTGAATTGCTTTTCGTATCTGGTTCTGGCGGATGTGTTCGCGGGCCTGAAAAACGTGAAGATCTGCGTGGGTTTTGTGAACCAGGAACAGGACGTACTTCAGGTTTTTCTTGGCAGTTGCACCATCTACGCGGCCACTTTTGTGCATGGACTCGATCATTTTGAACAGGTTTTGCAGAAGCTCTTTCACGTAGGTGGATTTTTCGGGTGAGTCAATCTTGGTGACCTTGACGTCGTCCCGATTTTCGCGAATCAGGGTTTTTCTCTGCAAGGCAGCCTCACGCCATTCATCAACTGGTAACCCTGACTTCAGTCCTGCGAGGTCATTGCAGATATCTTCAATGCGTTTCAGTAATAACAGCTTCAGATCCGGGGCCAGATATTGCCCGGGAAGCTCAGAGAGCAGGCGGTTGCACCTTTTGTAACTGTCTTCCAGCGCTGTAATCTTGCGAATGCGCTCAATCCGGGCTTTCTCTCGCATCTGGCTGATGACGATTACGGTGATAGAAATCACAACGATAGCTGCCAAAGCGAGGACAATATATATTGTATTCATGTTTGAGTAATGACTCCGGCGTATGGGTAAGTCATGCCCGATTCAGAATTATGAGCTGAACTGCCGGTTTCTCCGGCAACCCTGATAGAAAGACTAGCAGAAATAGAGCGTTGAATCCGGAATCAAATGTCAAAGATTGGCTTTCATATTGATTATATGAATTGTCAGTATTCTGTATATTACCATGGTGAATGGGCGTTTGGGTTGCGCCCGGCTAATAGTCGTTATCCTGCCCCGGAGCTGTTCATGGATATTTCCCGAATTGATCTCAATCTCCTTGTTTATCTTGATGTATTACTCAGAGAGAGGAATGTCACCAAAGCGGCTAACCATCTTGGCATTACTCAACCAGCCATGAGTAACAGCTTGCGCCGTTTGCGGGATCTGTTCTGTGATCCTTTGCTGGTCCGGACCAGCGAGGGTATGACTGCAACTGAGCGGGCGCGGGAGCTGCAGCCACTGGTCAGGCGGATACTCTCTGATATTGAACAGGCTGTGCAGGAGAAAACACCGTTTGCGGCGCTGGAGAGTCAACGGGTATTTCGCATCATGGCGAGTGATTACGCCGAGTCGTGTTTGATGCCAAGGGTGTTGCGCCGGATCCGGCAAGAGGCGCCACATGTGACTCTGGATGTACTGACGCCCAGCGATGTGAGCTTTCTGGATGTGGAGCAGGGTCGTCTTGATATGGCGATAAATCGTTTTGATAAGATTCCTCAGTCTTTTCATCAGAAGACGCTCTGGACTGAATACTTTGCCTGCCTTATGAATGCCCGTAACCCGATATTGAACGAGTCTTTTACATTAGAGTCCTATTTGGGTGCCAGCCATATCTGGGTCAGCAAAACCGGGTTTGGCGTGGGTGTGGGCGTAAACCCGAAAGACGTACAAAGGCTTGGTTGGGTTGATGAAGCCTTGTCGAGGCTAGGAAGCAAGCGGCAGATTTCTGTATTTACCCGCCATTATCAGTCAGCCATGCTGCTGGCGGAGCAGCACGATCTGATTGCTACGCTTCCATCCCGTGCTGCCTGGTTGCAAAAAGACAATGCCAATCTGGTGGTTAAGATTCCTCCGTTCGATATCCCGCCGTTTGAGCTTAAAATGGCGTGGAGCCCGTTGTTGCAGCACAACGCTGATCACCAGTGGCTTCGCAGGCTGATTACGGAAGTTGCTGAAGAGGTTGATGAAGAGTTTGCACCTTTTGGTGCTCGCTTCGAACCTGCGAGCGCTCCCTTGCCAAATCACTCAGATCGGTAGTTCGCGCAGCTCCAGCGACTGGTGCCCCGCATCCCACATGCGCTGGAAGTTTTCCGCGAGTAACCTGACCCGACCACTGTCTGCGAAGCCGGCAAACCCTGATGGCCCTGAAAAATCGTGCCGGTAAACCACTCCTTCCCTGTCAGCAATAAGATACGGCTGGTCTTCATGGGGGTAATCTTTGTTGACCAGTCTCAGTTCAATACGGCTAGGCAATCGCCTCATCAGTTCCACCAGTTGGTGGCGACGTTTTACGAGAGGCTTGTCATCATGGATTAGCAGGCGGACTTCGCTGAGCCTGTGGCGACGGGCAAGGCTTGATATTAGCGCACTTAACCTCTGGCGGTCATAACGGTCGTGATCCAATAGCTGGTCGTACAGCCACAATCGCTGGCCTGCCTGGCCAACCATGGAATCCATCAGGTCAATCATGCTGCTTTCGGTATCGAAGAGCCAGGGTTGTGTATCCGTGCCGAGAAGCATGGGCCTGGATCTTTTGTTATCCGCCTGATCCGCAAGAAGAGCCGGAGCAAGGTTTCGCATATCCAGATGAGGAATACCTGCATCATCGTAGGGTTCTGAACAGACATGGAACCCGGCGCGCTGGTAGAAGGGTATGGCGTGCTGCTGGGCAGAGAGTTTAAGCTCCTGATACTGCCCGGCAGACTCTTTAATCAGTTGCCAGAGCAAGGCTTCACCAATACCCTGGCCCCGGAATTCCGGCAGGATGGCCATTCGTCCGATGTGTCCGGTTTCTCCCAGCGTTGAGAACAGCCGCGCTACGCCAGCTGGCCTGTTGTCCGACGAAACTGCGAGAAAATGATCGGCAATTTCATCTGTGTCGTCCCATTCCAGCTCTGGTGGAACCTTTTGTTCTTCAACAAACACTTTCTGGCGGATGTCCCGGATATGCGTCGGCGCAAGCTGCCAGCTGTATTTTCGAATTTTGACTGTCATGGATTTACTCGAAATACACCGAGCCCTGATTATAGAGATTGGTCAGCAGGCCGAGCAGGGCAGGGTCTTCGGCAAACTGAGACAAGGCGCGCATATCTATACGCGCTCCGGCGCACAATAAGGGGGCCAGAGGGCGGGCGTCGCCTTTGAGCAGGAACTGCTCGCCGTCTGCGAACAGGGCGGTCTCGTCGTTTTCTTCATGGTATGCAAAGCGGGAACCTTCGTTCCAGCGAAGTTGCTCTCCAGCCCGGATGGCTTCAGCGAAGTCTTCATCAGAGGCAGGCTCTTCCGCGGGTACTACAACATCCATGCTTTTCGGTGCAGTAGCGTACTGGCCAAACCATAAGGCCAGTTGGCGTTTGTCTTGCAGTTTTTCTGCCAGAATGCCCTGTAGGCGGTCGATTACCACCGGTGCAATGGCGCCCGGGTTGTCCTGAACCTGAAGATCCGGATCGTTCATGTGGTCGGCAGCGCCAGGCTGGTTGCACAGAAAGTCAGTAAACCCGGTAAGCAGGTCGTCAACAGTCGGCGCTCTGAAGCCTACTGAAAGTGTAATGCAATCGTCTTCTGCAACTCCATGGTGGCCGAGGCCCGGAGGGAGGTAAAGCATATCGCCAGGCGCCAGGGTAACAGTTTCTTCGCCTTCCCAGCTACTGAGAATACGCAGTGGTGTGCCTTCTACCCGGGGCGAAGTGTGATCGCAGCGTCCACCAAACGTCCAGCGCCTGTGTCCCTGAGCCTGCAGCAGAAATACGTCGTATTGGTCGTAATGGGGGCCGACGCTACCACCTTTTGGCGCAAAGCTGGCCATGATGTCGTCAAGGCGCCAGTTGGGGACGAAACGGAAGTGCTCGAGCAGTTCTGCCACCTCTGGAACCCAATGATCAAGGCCCTGTACCAGCAAAGTCCAGTCATGCTCGGGAAGCTGGCTGAAACGTTCTTCGGAGAAGGGGCCGTTGTGCAGTTGCCAGGGTTTACCGTCGTCGTTTTCTATGACAATGCGTGATTCCACGCCTTCTTCACAAGCAAGGCCGGCAAGTTCGTCAGCATCGACAGGGCACTGGAAATCGGGGAATGCCTGGCGGATAACCAGTGGCTTTTTTTGCCAGTAATCCCTGAGAAATTCAGAAGGCGAAAGTCCGCCAAGCATATCCATTGTCTGGTTCCTCGGTTCAGATGTTGCGCGCCTGATCGACGGCGCTGCCAATATAATTACCCGGTGTCAGAGCCATTAGTTCTGCCTTTGCACTATCGGGTATCTCAAGGGTCTCCACAAAGCTTCTGATGACTTCCGGTGTCATGGCTTTGCCGCGGGTAAGCGCTTTGAGCTTTTCATAGGGCTTCTCAATGTTGTACCTGCGCATGACTGTCTGGATCGGTTCTGCAAGAACTTCCCAGGCCTTATCGAGGTCTTCATTGAGGCGTGCCGGGTTTATCTCCAGTTTGCCCAGGCCCTTGAGGGTAGCTTCATAGGCAATCAGGCTGTGGGCAAAACCAACGCCCAGATTGCGTAGCACGGTGGAGTCTGTCAGGTCGCGCTGCCAGCGAGAGATAGGCAGTTTGGCCGACAGATGGCCAAGCAGTGCATTGGCAATACCCAGGTTTCCTTCCGAGTTTTCAAAGTCGATCGGATTGACCTTGTGGGGCATTGTGGAAGAACCCACTTCGCCTTCAACGGTTTTCTGCTTGAAATAGCCCAGCGAAATATAGCCCCAGACGTCCCGGTCAAGATCAATCACGATTGTATTGAAGCGGGCAACGGCGTCGAAGAGTTCAGCGATGTAGTCGTGAGGCTCGATCTGCGTTGTGTAAGGGTTGAGGTCGAGCCCCAGTTTTTCAATAAATGCTTTGGCGTTGGCAGCCCAGTCTATTGCCGGATAGGCAGAGATGTGTGCGTTGTAGTTGCCCACCGCGCCGTTGATCTTGCCCAGAATTTCGATGTCACCGATCTGTCTGATCTGGCGCTGAAGGCGATAAACAACGTTGGCAAGCTCTTTTCCGACAGTGGTTGGAGACGCTGTCTGGCCATGGGTGCGGGATAGCATTGGCTGCTCAGCGTGTTCCCGGGCCAGCACGCTCAATCGGTCTGCAACCTGATTCATCGCCGGAAGCAGGCCATTGTCCAGGCCTTCGCGAAGCATAAGCGCATGGGACAGATTATTGATATCCTCAGAGGTGCAGGCAAAGTGAACAAATTCGGTGACTGCATGCAGTTCGGGAACGCCGGCGATTTTTTCCTTGATAAAGTACTCGACTGCTTTTACGTCGTGGTTTGTTGTGCGCTCGATCTCTTTTATACGCTCTGCATCCTGCAGACTGAACTCACTGATCATCTTGTCCAGGAAAGCGTTGGCGCTTGACGTAAATTCGGGAACTTCAGTGATTTCGGGGTGCGCTGCCAACTGCTGCAACCATCGGATTTCGACGGTCACGCGGTTCCTGATCAGGCCATACTCACTGAAAATGTCACGGAAAACGCTGACTTTACTGCCGTAGCGTCCATCGACCGGGGAAATGGCGGTCAGGGCGTTGAGTTCCATCGAAAACCTCTCAAATAATCAAAGAATCGGTTCAGAAAAAAGGGATGTAATATGATACACCAGCACCGCCGGTGAATCAGTGGTAACGGGTTACTAATCAAATGAGCGGTTCGCTTGCTCCGCAAGTTCCCGCGCATGCTGGATCACCTTGCGGCGGGATAGAATCAGTTGCCAGCGGCGGCCACCGGTTTGTCTCCAGAGCACGGCAGAGCGAATGCCTGCTAGCAGTAGTGCCCGGACTTTGGCAGCATTTTCGTCTCGTTGCAGTAGCGATGGGTTGCCGCTTACCTGAATGCGCAGACGGAAAGTGCTGATGGTATCCGTGTAGATAGAAGCCAGGTTACTGATCAGGTTTGTATGGACATAACCGAAGTGGCTGGCGGTATGGCGGGCCTGCTCTATACGGCTGCCTATCACTTCCATCATGTCGTTGTTCCGGTTGAGCTTTGACTCCAGGTGAATCAGGTTCAGTACGTAGCGAAGTACCTCGATATCCTGTTGTTTGCTCTGTTCGCTCATAACTGTTGAGAGCGTAACCAGTCCCTCGCGCACGTCAGTCAGTTCACCGCCATAGACATCAAGCGTGGTCGCCGGATTTGTTGCGAACAGTGATCGCAGACAGGTTTCCAGGCTGGTTTCGTTGCAGTGTCCGTTGTTAGCGATCTGTTGAACCAGATTGGCGGCCTGGAATACGCCCGCTAACGCCAGTGTCTGATCGTGAAGCGAACGGCTCATTGGCTTGATTCCTGATCATGAGAAGAGCGTGATGTGAGAGCAAGCCGGGCGGGAAGGGCCTGGTCGTCACGCCATGTCTCGGTAATTACCGCTCCCCCCAGGCAGATTTCGCCATCATAGAAAACGACAGACTGTCCGGGTGTGACGGCCCTCTGGGCCTCATCGAAAACGACTTTGACGCCTCCTTCGATAACCGTGACTTCGCAATCCTGATCAGGCTGCCGATAGCGGGTTTTTGCCTTGCAACGGAAAGAGCTTGCCGGTGCCTCGCCCGCGACCCAGTCAACCGGATCGGATAGCAGTCCCCGGGAGAACAGCAGTGAGTGGTGCTTGCCCTGGACAGCGGTCAGCACGTTACGCTCAAGGTCTTTTCCGGCAACGTACCAGGGATCGTCTCCGAAGTTGCTGAGTCCACCAATGCCAAGGCCCTGGCGCTGGCCAATAGTGTGATACATAAGGCCCTGATGCCGGCCGATTACCTGCCCTTCCGGAGTTTCGATATCACCTGGCTGTGCCGGCAGGTATTGTTTGAGGAAGTCGCTGAACTTGCGCTCGCCGATAAAGCAGATTCCGGTGGAGTCTTTCTTGTCGTGAGTGACAAATCCCTGCTGTTCAGCTATCCGGCGAACTACCGGCTTTTCCAGCTCTCCGACCGGGAACAGTGTACGGGCGATGCGTTCACCGGAAACTGCATGCAGGAAGTAACTCTGATCCTTGTTGCCATCAAGGCCTTTCAGCAACAGGGCCCTGCCTGAACCATCCGCAAGGGGGCGTTGACGGGTATAGTGCCCGGTGGCGATGTAGTCTGCTCCGAGTGTGAGGGCATAGTCCAGGAACGCCCGGAACTTGACCTCCTTGTTGCAGAGGATGTCCGGATTAGGTGTGCGCCCGGCCTGATACTCAGACAGGAAGTGCTCGAATACCCGGTCCCAGTATTCCGCAGCAAAGCTTGCCGTATGGAGTTTGATGCCGACGGCATCTGCGACTGCCTGGGCATCTGCCAGATCGGTCATGGCGGTACAGTATTCGGTACCGTCGTCTTCGTCCCAGTTCTTCATGAACAGGCCTTCGACCTGGTATCCCTGATCTTTGAGTAACCAGGCCGCAACCGAGGAATCGACGCCGCCGGACATGCCGACGATTACGTGAGTGTTTTCCGGGAGGCGGGCTTCGGGAGATGGATTTGTCATGGCAAGTCGGGGCACCGGTTCAAAACGCGGGAGTTTACCATTTTGTGCTGGTCACGTCTGCGAGTCTGTGATCACGTCCAGAGGATAGCAGCGTCCCTTCCGGTAATCTTCGATACTTCTGATAACCAGTGGGCTACGGACTCTGTCGCCCAGCTCACGAATATCTTCCAGAGATAGCCAGTGGGCAGCGATTATGCCAGTGTCCAGTTCTTCTGTTACCCGCCGGCGGGCTTTGCCCGTAAAGCAGAAGCGATAGTAGGTTATGCCGTTTGCCGGCGCCTTGTAGGTATAGAGGCCCAGAAAGTTTTCCGGCTCAATATCCCAGCCTGTTTCTTCCAGAGCTTCCCTGCGCACGGCGTCCAGAATTGCCTCGTCTTCCTCAATGTGCCCTGCAGGCTGGTTGAATACAATTTGCCCGCTGCTGCGTTCTTCAACGATCAGAAAACGACCAAGCTCATCTTCTACAACCACAGCAACCGTGGCATGGGGTGTCCAGATCATGATCTTCGGATTCTCCTTTGCATCCTGGCTCTGGCAGGTCGGGCGCGCGCAGGGTGCTTTTCAGTTTGGGTGGCTGCTGGCAGGTTGACGGATATTCTCCGGTATTTGCCCGGCTCAAGGCCGTCCAGGGTCCAGTCGCCGATACGATAGCGGATTAATCTCAGTGTCGGAAAACCGACAGCAGCGGTCATCCGTCGTACCTGTCTGTTGCGCCCCTCAGTTATGATCAGCTCAATCCAGCTGGTGGGCACCGTATCGCGCCGGCGGACGGGCGGGACTCTTGGCCACAGTTCCGGCTCTGGTATTTTGCGGGCCTGTGCCGGCCTGGTGTGGCCATCTTTAAGCCTGACGCCGGTAGAGAGTTCTCTTATTGCGCTTGCTGAAATATCGCCTTCTACCTGAACCCAGTAAGTTTTTGGCATCTTCAGGGCCGGCGATGCAATTCGATGCTGCAGCGCGCCGTCACTGGTTAACAGCAGAAGGCCCTCCGAGTCGTAGTCCAGTCTCCCGGCCGGGTAGATGTCAGGAATACGAATCCAGTCAGCCAGAGTGGCTCGGGGTTTTTGTCCGGCGGCGCGCTCATCTGTAAACTGGCAGAGCGCCTGGAAGGGCTTGTTGAAAAGGATGAGATCGGCCATGGCGGCTCCCCGGGCCTTGGAATTGGAATCAGGGTTAGAGGGTACTCAGAAAACGCGATATTTGAAAGCGCAGGCCTGATCCGGCCCTGGGCTTCGGTTGAATGCAGACAAACTCAACCCGCCGGGTTCAGCCCGGCAGGCTGGCTCATATGTGTTCGGCCTGCTCTATGGTTTCTTCAGGCGTTGGCTGCACGCGGGGGTGCATCGCCGCGGTCTGCGTCATCAGGCTCAGCTGATTGCTCCTGAGTATCTGTAGTGCCCACCTGGGGCTGCTCGCTGGCCGTTTCTTCGGGTACGATGTTGACCGCGTGTACACCTTTATCACTGGGCTTTTTGTCAAAATTGACTATCTGACCGGCTTTCAGTGTCTTGTAACCGTCAATCTGAACCGATGAAAAGTGGGCAAACAGGTCGTCACTGCAGCCATCTTCTATGATGAAACCGTACCCTTTGGCATTGTTGAACCACTTGACTTTGCCTCTTGGCATAATGAACTCCCCTGTACTTTTACTGTCACTTGTTGTTGTTCCGTGCGCTGACCGGGCCTGGTATCGCATTTGTGCCGGACTCTGTTACATGAATGTCTCATGTATTTACATTATTTAACACTACGGACTAACTGTCGACGAAACCCGGAGTCGAGTCAATAGCTTCTGTTACGTTAATGTGTGGTTGAAGGCAGTCCGGACGCGGTATCATGACCGTATAAGTAAATATCTCATCCCGGGGTTGGTGTCTCACTTGAAATCCCGGGGCCAGGCAACCACATTGATGAAAGGCACCGATAACCGGTAAAGAATGATGCGGACTATCGAAAATTCTCTACTAGTATTAAATCAGGGGGAGGATGAACAGCCTGGGCGTCATGATGACCTCAGCGTTGCCCCCGAAAAACCTGCGCTGAAGCGTCCGTCTCAATACAAGGTGATGCTTCTGAATGATGATTACACACCCATGGATTTTGTTGTGGATGTATTAATGACCTTCTTCGGAATGAATGAAGAAAAGGCGACACAGGTGATGCTGCTCGTCCATACGCAGGGAAAAGCGGTATGCGGGGTTTATACCCGGGACATCGCGGAAACAAAGGCGGCACAGGTAAACCAGTATTCCTCGGAATGCGAGCATCCGCTCCTTTGCGAGATTGAATGTGCAGACTGACAGACGGCGGGGTGGCCCATGCTGAGCAAAGATCTTGAAATTACGCTGAATACGGCCTTCAAAAGTGCCCGCGACAAGCGTCATGAATTCATGACAGTGGAGCATTTATTGCTGGCTTTGCTGGATAATGAATCGGCGGTGGGCGTTCTCAAAGCCTGTGGTGCAGATCTCAAGCAACTCCATGATGAGCTGATCGAGTTTGTGGACTCCACAACACCTTTAATTCCAAGCAGTGACGATGAGCGCGAGACCCAGCCAACACTTGGCTTCCAGCGAGTGCTTCAGCGTGCTGTGTTTCATGTGCAGTCTTCGGGTAAGAAAGAGGTTACCGGAGCCAATGTTCTGGTCGCTATTTTCAGCGAGCAGGAAAGTCAGGCTGTGTACGTGCTCAAAAAACAGAGTGTTGCACGGATTGATGTCGTTAATTTCGTTTCTCATGGGATTTCCCGTGTACAGGGAGCGGAAGATCAGGATGGTCACGAGCAGATTTCTCACGATGAGGCTGCTGATGAGGGTGCACCGCCCAAGCCTCTTGAAAACTATGCAACGAACCTGAATGAACAGGCGCGTCAGGGTCGTATTGATCCTCTTATCGGCCGCGAGCATGAAGTTGAGCGTGTGGTGCAGATACTGGTACGCCGGCGCAAAAACAACCCTTTACTGGTTGGCGAAGCTGGTGTGGGTAAAACAGCTATTGCTGAAGGGTTGGCCAAACGTATTGTTGATGGTGAGGTGCCTGGCATCATCGCCGATGGCGTGGTGTACTCTCTGGATCTTGGTGCTCTGCTTGCAGGGACCAAGTACCGTGGTGATTTTGAGAAACGACTCAAAGGGCTGCTTGCTGATCTGAAGAAAGAAAAACACGCAATATTATTCATTGATGAGATTCACACCATTATAGGGGCAGGGTCTGCCTCTGGCGGCGTGATGGATGCCTCAAACCTGCTCAAGCCTATGTTGAGCTCGGGAGAGATCCGGTGTATCGGTTCCACCACGTACCAGGAATTCCGGGGTATTTTCGAGAAAGACAGCGCGCTGGCCCGTCGCTTCCAGAAGATTGATGTGAATGAGCCCAGTGTTGAGGATACCTATCTGATTCTCAAAGGGCTGAAGCCGAACTTCGAAAAACATCATGATCTGAAATACACGGACAGAGCATTGCGCGTGGCAGCAGAGTTGGCGGATCGTTACATCACGGATCGTCACCTGCCGGATAAAGCTATTGATGTAATCGATGAGGCTGGTGCACGTCAGCGTCTTATGCCTGAGGACAAACGCCTGAAAACGGTCGATGTTCCGGAAATCGAGGATGTGGTCGCCAAAATTGCCCGTATCCCACCGAAGAATGTTTCCACCAGCGACAAGGATCTTCTGCGTAATCTGGAGCGGGATCTTAAAATGGTGGTGTTCGGGCAGGATCCGGCCATTGAGTCTTTGTCTATGGCAATCAAGCTGGCTCGTGCCGGCCTGAAGGCGCCGGAAAAACCGGAAGGTTCTTTCTTGTTTGCCGGGCCCACAGGCGTTGGTAAAACAGAAGTAACCAAGCAGTTGGCCAAGGCGCTGGGGGTTGAGCTGGTTCGGTTCGACATGTCCGAGTATATGGAGCGCCATACGGTGTCCAGGCTCATAGGTGCTCCTCCGGGGTATGTGGGCTACGATCAGGGTGGTCTGTTAACTGAAGCTGTAAACAAACATCCGCACTGTGTGCTGTTGCTGGACGAAATCGAGAAGGCGCATCCGGAGGTCTTCAATCTGTTATTGCAGGTTATGGATCATGGTACTCTGACCGATAATAACGGACGCAAAGCTGATTTCCGCCACGTTATTCTTGTGATGACTACGAATGCGGGAGCTGAAAGCATGGCTCGGCGTTCGATGGGCTTTAGCGAGCAGGATCACAGCAGTGATGGTATGGAGATTATCAGCAAGACCTTCACACCTGAGTTTCGCAATCGTCTGGATAGCATTATTCAGTTCGGAGATTTGCAGCGGGGAACCATCACCCATGTTGTGGATAAATTCCTTACCGAATTGCAGGCGCAGCTGGATGAGAAACACGTGGTGTTACACGTGGATGATGCTGCGAAGCTGTGGCTGGCTGACAAGGGTTATGATGTCACTATGGGGGCTCGCCCGATGTCGCGCCTGATCCAGGATAAGATCAAGCGTCCGCTTGCTGAGCAGATCCTGTTTGGCAGGTTATCCGAGAAGGGCGGCGATGTTTTTGTCCATCTCAAGGATGACGATCTGGTTTTTGACTATGAGGATGAGCCTGCGGAAGCCGTTTGACCGGTGTGCAGGCTGGGCGGAAATTTCGCCCATAAAAAAACCGCTGCATTCATGCAGCGGTTTTTTTATGTGTCCCGGACGTCGCTGTTGCCTTAGCGGGCGCGGTAAACAATCCGGCCTTTGCTCAGATCATAAGGCGTCAGTTCAACCTTAACCTTGTCGCCAGTCAGGATACGAATATAGTTTTTACGCATCTTGCCAGAGATGTGAGCAGTCACAACGTGTCCGTTGCTCAGCTCAACCCGAAACATGGTATTCGGAAGGGTATCAAGAATAACACCTTCCATTTCAACGACATCTGATTTCGCCATTCAGTAGAAACCTCTTTTGGAATACTTTCCGTAATTTTAAATTGCGCAATTCTGCCTGATTTTCAGGCGTTTGGCAAAGTGAGTTAGTACGTAGAACCTGGAAAAGGCGCCTTATTGCCTTATAACAGGCTATTTTCAACCAAAAGCCGGCGCTAAGCGATATCTATTGTCTGCCATTGGCCACTACGTAGCGCTTCTATGGGTCTGAAGCGGGTTTTGTAATTCATTTTTCTGCATTGCTTTATCCAGTAGCCCAGATAAAGGTGGGGCAGGTTACGCCGCCTGGTCTCTTCGATCTGCCAGAGAACAGCAAAGGTTCCCAGGCTTCGATGTTCATAGGTCGGGTCGAATACCGTATATATGGCTGAGAGCCCGTCATCCAGGGAATCTATAGCCGCAAGGCCTATCAGGGCTCCGTCTATCCGCATCTCCAGAAACCAGGAGTCCATAGCACCTTCAACGAGAAACGACGTGAACTGTTCCCGCGAGGGTGGATACATGTCGCCGTCTTTATGCCGTAGCTCCACGTAGTTGGCATAAAGTCTGTAATAATTTTCATCGAAGACTGCAGGTACAAGTCTGCACTCCACATCGCTGTTTTTTTTCAGAACCCGGCGCTGACTGCGGTCTGGCTGGAAGTCGGTTACGTTCAGCCTTACGGGAATACATGCGTTGCATGCTTCGCAGTGGGGCCGGTAATAGTGGGATCCGCTACGTCGGAAGCCCAGTGATGTCAGTTGGCTGTAAAGTTTTTTATCAATTTGGGCCCGGGGATCGACAAACATGGTTGTCGCTTCACGATCAGGAAGGTAACTGCAATCGTGCGCCGGTGTTGCAAAAAATACCAAGGTTCTCAGGCTACTCATTCAAGCCTCCCGCCCGCGCCATTGCCAATGGAGTGTCCAGTCGGTCTGATCCGGTTTCCGGTCTGCGTATGTACCGATTATAGATAAAAACTTACTTCTGGGTATGGTGCATGCACCCATAGTCAGAAGGTGGTCGCTTTCTACCTGGCAATCCATCAGACGATAACCCCAGTCCTGCAGTTGATGGGCCAGATGAACCATCAGGACTTTTGAGGCGTTCGTTTCCAGAGAAAACATGGATTCGCCGAAGAAACACTGGCCCATGGCCAGCCCGTACATACCTCCAGCCAAATCGCCATTCTGGTTCCATACTTCAATGGAGTGCGCAACTCCCTGGTGATGAAGTTCGGAATAGCTGGCGATCATGTCGTCGGTTATCCAGGTACCTTCGCTTCGGGTGGAGGCGCACAGGCGGATGATGCGGCTGAAAGCCTGGTCGGTGGTGACCCGGAAGCGTCCCTGGTTGAGGGTTCGGCGCAGGCTTCGAGAGATATGGATGTCTTCGGGGAAGAGCACGCAGCGAGGGTCTGGAGACCACCAGAGTATGGGCTGATCGTCGCTATACCAGGGAAAGATGCCACTGCGGTATGCAAGGATCAGGCGTTCTGTGGACAGGTCGCCGCCCAGCGCGAGGAGGCCATCGGGGTCGTCGAGGGCTTCTTCGGCTGGGGGGAACCATAGTTGGTCTGGGTCGAGCCAGGGTAGTGAGGTCATCCTGCCTTTTCCCTGTTTATCTTAATCCTGATGATCCAGGAATTTTTCCGCATCCAGAGCGGCCATGCAACCAAAGCCGGCGGAAGTGACGGCCTGACGGTATACGTGGTCGGCTACGTCGCCAGCAGCAAATACGCCCGGAATACTGGTCTGGGTGGCCATGCCCTGTAAGCCGGAGTTGATTTTCAGGTAGCCGTTTTCCATATCCAACTGGCCTTCGAAAAGGCTGGTGTTTGGCTTGTGTCCGATGGCGATGAACACGCCAGCAAGGTCAATGTCCTGCGTGGAACCGTCATCCATGCTTTTGATGCGCATGCCGGTTACGCCGGTACTGTCTCCCAGTACCTCATCGAGGGTGTGATTCCAGACGATGTTGACGTTGCCGTTTTCGGCCTTTTCGAAAAGCTTGTCCTGCAGGATTTTCTCGGCGCGCAGGCTGTCGCGGCGGTGAACCAGGGTGACTTCCGCGGCGATGTTGGACAGATACAGGGCTTCTTCGACAGCGGTGTTACCGCCACCGATGACGGCGACTTTCTGTTTTTTGTAGAAGAAACCGTCGCAGGTCGCACAGGCGGAAACGCCCTGGCCCTTGAAGCGCTCTTCGGATTCAAGGCCGAGATACATGGCAGATGCGCCTGTGGCGATAATAAGGGCGTCGCAGGTGTACTCGCCGCTGTCGCCTTTTAACCGGAAGGGACGCTGCTGCAGGTCAGTTTCGTTGATGGTGTCGTAAACGATACTGGTTTCAAAGCGCTCAGCGTGTTTTTGCATGCGCTGCATAAGCTCCGGACCCTGAACGCCGTCGTTGTCGCCGGGCCAGTTGTCTACGTCGGTGGTGGTCGTGAGCTGGCCGCCGACTTCGATTCCGGTGATCAGTGTCGGATTCAGGTTGGCTCTGGCGGCGTAAACTGCTGCAGTGTATCCGGCAGGGCCGGAGCCGAGGATGATCAGCCGGGAATGTTTGGTTTCGCTCATCGGTGTCTCTCACTAAATCGGTGCGTGTCAGGCTTTTTCAGAGCCAGTAATGCGGGAAGATGAAAAGGCTATCACGAAAGCAGCGGGCTGCCATTTGTTTTGGTCAATTCCATTGATAAAGCTTTGCTATCTGTCCTCCGGTTATGCGAGTACAGATACATTGGCCAACAGTTGTCGCACGCGTTCTGCGCTTTTGCCGGATTCGCCCTGTTCGAGACGGTGCTCGGCAATCGATGGGAACACTGCCTGAATATCGTCTGGCAAGGCGTGGTGCCGGCCTTCCATCAGGGCCCAGGCCTTCGTGGCCCTGAGTAATCCAAGCCCGGCTCTGGGTGACAGGCCATAGACTAATCCTGGCATACGGCGACTCTGCTCCAGCAGGCGCTGAATGTAGTCCAGGAGGGCAGGGCTGGCAGTCACGCGATTTACCTCATCCTGGAGTTTTACCAGGTTGGCTTCGGAAAGCAGTGTGCTGAGCCGGTCCGTCATTATACGGCGGTCTTCGCCTTCCAGTAGTTCTCGCTCGGCCCTGGGGTCCGGATAGCCAAGCCGGATGCGCATCAGAAACCGGTCGAGCTGAGATTCCGGCAAAGGGTAGGTGCCGCCCTGTTCGGTCGGATTCTGGGTGGCTATCACGAAGAAAGGGTGTGGTAACGGGCGGGTTTCGCCCTCAATGGAGACCTGACGCTCTTCCATGGCTTCAAGCAGCGCACTTTGGGTTCGTGGCGAGGCCCGGTTTATTTCATCCGCCAGTACAACCTGGGCAAAAATTGGCCCAGGATGAAATAAAAGGCTGCCAGCCTGTTTGTCGTACATGGAATAGCCCAGTACGTCAGCGGGCAGCAGGTCGTTGGTGAACTGAATACGTTGGTAGCTGAGTCCCATGATTTTGGCCAATGCGTGGGACAGTGTTGTTTTGCCCATGCCGGGGATGTCTTCAATCAGCAGATGGCCTTTGGCAAGCAGTCCGCACAGGGCCAGGCGAACCTGACGCTCTTTTCCAAGCAGGATTTGGTTCAGTTCTGTAACAACAGTGTCTACCAGATTTTTCATTCCGGGCTCAGTCCCTTACTCTTTTGAGAATATCGCCATAGGCGTCGATGCGTCGGTCTCTCAGATATGGCCAGATGCGGCGGATCGATTCGCTTCTCTGACGATCAAGGGTGACACTCAGAATGCACTCAGTGCTCTCATCGCCCCGGGCCAGAAATTCCCCCTGAGGGCCGCAGATAAAGCTGTTCCCCCAGAAATGAATGCCAGCGGATTGCCCTGTCGGGTCTGGTTCGATGCCAACCCTGTTGGGAGCTACGACAGGCAGGTTGTTGGCAACTGCGTGGCCGCGCTGAACGGTTACCCAGGCCTCCAGCTGGCGTGCCTGTTCATCCTGATCGTCGGTCGTATCCCAGCCAATAGCTGTGGGGTAAATCAGTATCTCTGCGCCCGCCAGTGCCATCAGGCGGGCCGCTTCCGGGTACCATTGATCCCAGCATACGAGAACGCCCAGTCTGCCTACTGAAGTTTCGATGGGGGAGAACCCGCTGCGGCCATCGTTAAATTGGGCATCTCCGGGGGTGAAATAGAACTTCTCGTAGAAACCTGGATCGTCCGGAATGTGCATTTTGCGATACAGCCCGGCTATGGATCCGTCGTTTTCGATGACGATGGCGGTGTTGTGATAGACACCGTTCATGCGGCGCTCAAAAACGGAGCCGACGATAACAACTCCCAGTTCACGGGCCAGATCCGAAAGCCGTTCGCTGGTGGGGCCGGGAATAGACTCGGCCAGGTCGAATATGCTTGTGTCCTCAGTCTGGCAAAAGTACTGAGTTGCATGAAGTTCCTGCAGAACGATCAGTTGAGCGCCACCTGCAGCTGCTTTGCGAACGAGCATTTCTGTTGTCGCCAGGCTGGCTGACTTGTCTTCACTGCATGCCTGCTGAATAGCCGCAATTACGAGCTGGCCCGAAAGCGGATGCTTGCCAGGGTTGTTGCTCATAAAGAAACTACTCCTTGGGGAATTTGCATGGTGACGCAGTGCAGGCTGCCATGTTGTTGCACCAGGGCGCGACAATCAATGGGAATAATCTCGCGTTCGGGAAATATCTGGCTGATAATTCTGATCGCTTCTTTATCCTGGGGTGCATTATAAACCGGTAACAATACTGCGCCATTTATAATGAGAAAGTTGGCGTAGGTTGCGGGGAGGCGTTCGCCATCATCGCCGAAAACCGGGTCGGGCCAGGGCAGTGGCGTCAGCTTGTAAGGTGAGCCATCGCGCTGCCGGAATTCCCGCAGATCCTCTTCCATGGCAGCCAGGGCGCTGTAGTGCTCATCAGCGACATCCGGGCAAGTTACGTAGCATATGTGGTCCGGAGCGCAGAACCTTGCAAGCGTATCAATGTGGCTGTCCGTATCGTCTCCTGCAAGATAACCGTGATTAAGCCAGAGAATGCGGTCTGCCCCCAGTATTTCAGACAGCAGTTGTTCAATGGCTCCACGATCCATGGAGGCGTTGCGCGTCGGAGTCAGCAGGCATTCGCTGGTAGTGAGCAGTGTTCCCTCCCCATCCGATTCAATGGAGCCTCCTTCCAGCACAAAATCCACAGGCTGCATGGGTGTGGTGCCGAACACTCCGAAATTGGCGAGGTGCCGGTTCAGGGCGTCATCCTTCTCCCAGGGGAATTTCCCGCCCCAGGCGTTAAAGCGGAAGTCCAGCAGGGCAGGCCCTTCATCTGTGGTTATGGTAATCGGGCCGTGATCGCGGGCCCAGGTATCGTTTGCGGGAGCCGGCACGGCCTGTACGCGCCCTGGCAGGCCTTGCTGGTTGGCCCAGGCATTAAGGTCCCGTTCCAGATCCTGCAATCTGACAACGTGTTCACAGCTGATAACCAGGTGTTCGAAGCGCAGAACTGAGCGGGCGATTTCAAGGAATACCGGCTCAACCTTGTCAAGACTCCCTGCCCAGTCAGTACCGGGGTGGGGCCAGGTAAGTATAACGGCGCTTTGGGGCGCCCACTCAGCGGGCAACACGCGTAGGGATGTCACTTTACAGTCACCTTAAAATTGCAAAAGCCGCCATTCTTTATAGAGGGCGGCATACCGTCAGGGTGTGTATTCTGGCTGACGGGCGGGGAAACACAATGCTTGATAATGTCAGCGCTGGTGTTTCAGTACCGAGTGAATAACACGGTCATTTTCAAAATAGACCACAAAATTATCGTAGTGCCATTGGCTGATCGGTGGCTGTCCGACGGGGCCTTCAGCTTTTGCCGGCTGCCCCCATGAGGCCCGCACTGATGCCTGTGTCAGTCCGGTCCGGGGCAGTTTTTCCTGGCTTCTGTCGGCCTGGCTGCCAACGGGAACGCGAAGCTCTTCGGCCAATACACCGGAAGCCGGAGTCAGGGTAAGTAGTATTGCCGTTGCCAGTGTCCCCGTCAGGGCTCGCTTTACTGTCATTGATGGTTCTCCACTAATACTGAGGCCGCCGGCACTTACTCCGGTGACATGGATAAAACGTAATATCCGAGAAATTCGGGTAAAAGTCACATGTTTTCGCCAGTCTACTCTTTTTGTCGCTGGCGAATTTGATAACGCATCACATGTCGGGCGATTTGCTGACGGTCTCTGTCGTGAATCCGGACAAAACCGGTATGAACCCTTGTCCTGCCTGTTCCATCAACCTGAACATCCAGAACCTGGGCGACGGCTCGGGGCCGGGAAAGTTCAGGTGGGAGAGTCATGTGAAGGGTAAGCCTGTCGCCGGCCTTCCATGCTTGCGGGCTTGCGCAAAATGACAGGCCGCCCTCGCTCAGGGTTACCTCCTGCCAGTCCTCAGGTTGCAAGGGATTTTGCTGAAAGGCCATAATGCGCGCAAGCGTGTCCAGCTTGCTGTTCAGGGACTTTACGAGTCCTGTGAGCAAGCGATCCTGATCTGCCAGGCTGGCAAGCTGGGATTTGATGTCCTGGTCCAGGCGCCTGAACTCTGCCTCCAGATTTTCGAGGTGGTCGTCATCAAAGGAGGCTTCACTGACGCCAGTTGATGGCTGCAGCTTATGGATCTTCAGGCCAATCCGGTCTTCGATCCGGTAAAACTCCCGGCGCTCAGGCACATAATCATCTGTCGGTTCGGATGGTGTATCTTGGATGTGCATTCAGTGCTCCGTAATATGAGTTCTGGCCAGTATCAAAAGTTTAGCAGTTTCCCCCGGCGCTGAATGGCTGTTGGGAATTCCAGACCACGATTGACCCGAAGGTAGCAACAGGCACCTCTTCATGTTCAGACCCTTATCGTTTTGTATCGGCTTGCGCTATACCGCAGCCAAACGGCGTAACCACTTTATCTCGTTTATCTCTCTCACATCCATGATCGGGCTGATGCTTGGTGTTGCAGTGCTGATCATCGTGCTTTCAGTCATGAACGGGTTCGATCGCGAGCTTAAACAGAGAATTCTGGGAATGGTACCCCACGCCATTATCCAGAGCAGTGGGCCGCTGGAGGATTGGGAAGCGGTGGATGCTCAGGTGCAGCAGCACCCAAGGGTTCTTGCCGCCGCTCCGTTTATTCAGGGGCAGGGCATGGTCACTGGTGGTGGTGAGGTGCGTGGAGTCATGCTCAATGGCGTGTTGCCTGAGGAGGAGCGCACAGTATCCATCATTGAAGATCACATGATTGAAGGCAAGCTGGACGACCTGGTTGCGGGCGAATTCGGGATCATCGTTGGCCGAACCATGGCGGCCAGTCTGCGTTTGCAGTTGGGCGACAAAGTGACCGTTGTCTTGCCTGAAGCCACAGTAACGCCGGCAGGGGTCTTGCCACGACTCAAGCGATTTACGGTGAAGGGTATTTTCAGCGTAGGCGCCGAACTCGATGGCAATTACACGCTTGTTCACATGGATGATGCTGCCAAGCTGATGCGAACGGGTGGCAAGGCCCAGGGCGTCAGGCTGCTGGTGGATGATCTTTTTGCCGCGCCCAAGGTTGCAGAAGAGGCGGCGAGAGGGCTTTCAGGCCGTTACTATATTTCTGACTGGACCCGTACTCATGGAAACCTTTTCCAGGCAATTCGCATGGAAAAAACCATGATCGGGCTGTTGCTGATGTTTATTGTGGCCGTTGCCGCATTCAACATTGTGTCTACCCTGGTCATGGTGGTGACGGACAAGACAGCGGATATTGCGATTCTGCGCACTATGGGGGCAACACCCGGGCGTATTATGAGGATCTTTATTGTCCAGGGCGCCGTCATCGGGATTTTTGGAACATTGATCGGTACTGCGCTCGGTATCCTTGGTGCGGTTAATATCAGCGCGTTTATTTCATGGCTTGAAGGGGTGCTCGGCCACAAGTTTCTGAGTGCTGATGTTTACTTTATCAGTTATCTGCCTTCTCAGTTGCAGTGGCAGGATGTGGCCATCATAAGTGGCTCTGGCCTTGCGCTAAGCCTGTTGGCAACTATATATCCGGCGTGGAGAGCGTCACGGGTGGATCCTGCGGAGGCTCTGCGTTATGAATAAGGAAAAGGGTGCCATGAAGGATATTCCCCTGGTAATTGACTGTCGTCAGGTTACCCGTACCTATACCCAGGGGCCCGAAGAGCTCACGATATTTTCTGATATCTCGCTGGAGGTTACTGCGGGTGAAACCGTTGCGATTGTAGGGAGCAGTGGCGCTGGTAAAACAACCCTGCTGAACCTTCTTGGCGGACTGGACAAGCCTTCGTCCGGGCATATCGCAATTTGTGGTAAGGATATTCACCGGTTGTCTGAGGGCGGGCGAGCGCGTTTTCGTAACCGGCATCTGGGCTTTGTTTACCAGTTCCATCATCTGTTGCCTGAATTCACTGCTCTTGAGAACGTTATGATGCCCTGTGTGCTTGGGGGTATGGCTGTCGCCGGCGCGCGGTCCCGGGCGCAATCAGTTTTACAGAAAGTCGGGCTTGCTGAGCGCCTGGAGCATAAGCCTGGTGAGCTTTCTGGCGGCGAGCGTCAGCGTGTTGCTATTGCTCGCGCATTGGTGAATGAACCCGATTGCGTTTTGATGGATGAGCCGACCGGTAATCTTGATGAACACACGGGTGAGGGCGTGCGAGACCTCATTGAGTCCTTGCGTGATCAGTTGGGAATTGCGTTTGTGATGGTTACCCATGACATGAAGATGGCCCGGAGTCTCGGGCGGGTATTGAGGTTGGAGCAGGGCAGGCTGGTTCAGGAGGTCTGATCGTGTGATGAGCGCCGGAGTTCTCTTCTCGCACGGAGGCGTAACTGCCAGTCGGTGCGGATTTTCCGGCGCCAGATAAATTGTATTACCAGGTAAGCCAGACAAGCGGATACTGTGGCGACCATCAGTGAGCCCAGATACAGTGGAATGCCTATATCCAGCAACCGCTCACTGATCCACGACCATGAAAGCTGGAAATCGAAGCTCAAGACCGGCCGGTTGAGCACCCAGGCTCCTACCTTGTAATTGAAATAAAACATGGGGGGCATGGTAATGGGGTTGCTGATCCATACCAGCACTACCGACAAAGGCAGGTTTGCGTTGAACCAGATGGCAAAGAAGGCTGCGGCCAGCATCTGGAATGGCATCGGGATAAAACAGAAAAAGACACCAATCAGAAACGCCCGGGCGACACTGTGACGGTTGATGTGCCAAAGGTTGGGTTCATTAAGGATATCGCCAAGAAAACCAAGCGATTGCATCGCTTGTACCTTCTCAGGTGATGGCAGATAGCGTTTCATGAACTTCTTTGGCATTGGGAAGCTCTACTTTCAGGTCGAATGAAACTCCGGCGCCAAGGAATCGCCGACGGGTTGAGTCATCGGGAGGACAAGGATTGTCCGGAAATTCTTCAGTGCGCTTTGCAATACTGGGCGTTTTCGCTTTTTCCTGCGGCGTCATCTTACTTTATAGATTGGCGGTGTTGCCACCTCCAGTGTGGTTGCCTGGTCTCGCACTTCCAGCTTTGTTGTGGTTTTTGCGCATTCGGAGGCCTCTGTTCCTGGTCTTTCGAGTGTCTTTTTTTGGTCTTTCCCTGGGTCTTTTGTGGGCATGTCTGTGGGCTCACGAACGCCTTGAACAGAGGCTTCCAGCGGGCCTTGAGGGTGAAAAACTCCTCGTTTCCGGTTACGTATGTGACCTTCCTGCGGCCGGCAGCTTCAACAGCACTCGCTTCAGCTTTTGTGTAACCCGATGGTACGGGAGTTTACTGACCCCCGGGCAGCATGATGCACTGCCGGAAAAGTTGCGTCTGGCCTGGTATGGTCAGCCTGTCGGCGGGCTTCCGGGGCACAGATTACGCCTGGAAGTGGTACTTAAAAGGCCTCATGGCACTCTGAATCCAGAAGGGTTTCGCTACGAGGACTGGCTGTTCCGAAAAGGCTACCGGGCAACAGGAAGCGTGCGTAGTGCGGTTCCGGACCCTTCCGTACGCTGTTCGCTGCCATGCCAGTATCATCGTTTGCACACAGGGCTGGCGCAGTGGGTCGACGAGCAGTTCGCTGATGCCCGGTACCATCCATTGATTGCTTCTCTGCTGATCGGAAACCGGGGGCATCTGTCTTCCGGGCATTGGGACGTGTTCAAGGCTACAGGCACCATTCATCTGGTCGCTATCTCGGGCCTTCACCTCGGGCTGGTGGCTCTGGGCGCAGGTTTTGTGGCTCGCCGGCTTCTGCTGACATTGTCCTCTTGCCGTATGAGTGAGAGCTCTGTGCGTTTTATGATATTCCTGACGGTCATCATATGTTGCACACTCTATGCGTTGGCTGCCGGTTTTACGGTGCCTACCCGGAGGGCGCTCGTGATGGTTGCTGTCGGAGGCTGGCTGCTACTGATGGCAAGGCAGGTATCCCCCTGGCAGTCTATCGTTGTGGCTCTCGGACTGGTGCTGTTCCTTGATCCTTTTGCCCCGCTGGATCAGGGCTTCTGGCTGTCATTTGGAGCGGTTTCGGTTCTGATCTGTGTCTTCGCAGGCAGGTTGAGCGGCCCCGGCTGGCTCGCAGGTCTTGTTCTCGCTCAGGGAGCTGTGTTTTCGGGGCTTTGGCCTCTACTTGAATTAACAGGCCAGGGTCAGCCGGTTGCCGGATTGCTGGCTAATCTTGTTTCTGTTCCCTGGGTATCGCTCGTGGTGATGCCCATATTGATTGCGGGCGGGTTAACGCTTGCCCTTTTTCCCCGCATATCTAACTCTGTTATTCCGATAATGGATGCGACGCTTGATGTGATGTGGCGTTTTCTCGAATGGGTTGCAGGCATAAGCTGGCCAGAGCTTGAAGGAACTGTCCCGGAAATTTTTGCCTTTGGTCTGCTGGTGCTGTTTATCATCATTATCCCGATAAGGGTGTTTCGCGTTACTGCGACAGTTCTTGTGCTGGCCTGGGTTGTTATGGCGAGGTCTCCCGCTGAGACTGGTAATCCCTGGGTCTCCAGGCCGGAAGTGTGGGTATGGGATGTCGGGCAGGGCTTGTCAGGGATGTTGCGGGAAGGCAACAAGGTGTTGCTGTACGACACAGGGCCTGAAGTGGACGGTGTTTTTTCCGCAGCAGAGTCGGTAATTCTGCCAAACCTCAGAGCGCTGGGCATCAGGCGCATTGACACCCTGGTTGTGAGTCATGCAGATAACGACCACTCCGGAGGCCTTTCTCTGCTCCTGGATAAGTTTCAGGTTGGCCGGATAGTTACAGGTGAGCCTGAGGCTATTCATCAAAAGCTGGGCCTGAGGGGTGGAGAAGGGGTGCGAAAACCGGTCAGTATTCAGAGCTGCGCTGGTGACGGCAAACTGGCAAACGAGGTTCAGCTTAACTTCTGGCAGGCAAATGGGATGCAGGAAGGTAATGATGCCTCCTGCGTCCTGACCGCCCGGTATGAAAATGCGGGGGTTGAGTGGGTCTTTCCGGGCGATATAACGGTTTCGGTAGAGCCCGGCTACCTGAAGACCATCGAGGCAAGGGTTTTGGCGAACCCGCCCCGGGAGATGGTTGTTATTGCGCCTCACCATGGCAGCAAAACATCGTCTTCTGATTTATGGGTCCGTACGCTTGGCCCGGACAGGGTGATCTACACGGCAGGATACCGGCACAGATACGGTCATCCTCACCCGGGGGTAACGGCCCGTTACCGTGAGGAAGGAGCAAAGGCATATAGCACTGCCTGCTCGGGTGCTCTTACTATGTCAGTAACTGATGGAACTGTTCAGGTCCGGGAATCACGACACCAGAGTCCCTTCTGGATAAGTGGTCCGGGGCTTGCCAGAGATCAGTGTAAAATACCGTGACATAGTGGGTGTGGCCTATGACGGAAGCTATGCTAAAGTAGCGCCGCTTGTAAACAATCAGGGAGATCAAGCGTGTTCGAGCTGTTGAAAGCTGGTGGCATTCTGATGGTGCCAATTATTGCCTGTTCCATTCTGGCGCTTGCGATCATACTGGAGCGTTTCTGGACGCTGAGGGTATCCCGGGTCGCGCCGCCTCAGACTACCAATGAACTGTGGCGGTGGATCAAGAAAAAAGAGCTTAATGGTCGTAAGCTGAAGGCGCTGCAAGCCTCTTCACCGCTGGGCCGCATTCTCGCTGGCGGCTTGATGAATGCGAAACACGGCCGTGAGATCATGAAAGAAAGTATTGAGCATGAAGCCAGCCAGGTCATTCATGATCTGGAGCGTTTCCTGAATCCGCTGGGCACCGTTGCGACAATAACCCCTTTGCTTGGTCTCCTCGGGACTGTCATAGGTATGATCAAGGTGTTTGCTGAAATCCAGCTTGCGGGTGTTGGTAATGCCGGCAACCTTGCTGGCGGCATCTCCGAGGCTCTGATCACTACAGCTGCGGGCCTGAGTGTCGCGATACCGGCACTGATCTGTCATCGCTATTTTATCCGGCGGGTAGACGAGCTTGTGGTTGGTATGGAGCAGGAAGCCATCAAACTGGTTGAAGTTGTGCACGGTGATCGCGAAATCGACGTGGAAGGGGCCTGAACGCTGTGAAGTTCACACGCCAGAGAAGTCAGGAAGTTGGTGTAGATCTGACGCCGCTGATCGATGTGGTTTTCCTGTTGCTGATTTTCTTTATGGTCTCTACGACCTTTACACGGGAAAGCCATTTGCAGGTGGAACTGCCTGAAGCCAGTGGTGAGCCAGCTTCACCGGCGGAGGTGAAGCAGATAGACGTAGTGATCAACGCAGAGGGTCAGTACGTTCTTAATGACAAGGCTTTGGTTAATAACCGTCGTGAGACGCTGGAACGCGGGGTTAGTGAGCTCGCCGAAGGTGATACAGCTCTTCCGTTCATCATCACTGCAGATGCCCGAACCGCGCATGAGTACGTAGTCAGGGCCATGGACGTTGCCGGTCGCCTGGGATTCTCGCGCCTGAGTATTACCACTGAACGTGAGGCCGATAGCCAGTGAGTCAAGCCGGATCGCTACCTGACCCTGAACATGTCAAATCTGGCGAGACCTGGCCAACCTACAAGCGGCTGCTGGCTTATGTAAAACCATTCTGGTTAGCTTTTTCTCTGGCTGTCGTCGGTAATGTTATCTATGCGGCGGCCTCCACCGGCATGGCAGCGGCAATGGAATATGTCATTGCCGCCATCGAAAACCCTACGGATCAGAACCGGTTGCTACTGACGTTTCTGATCATCGCAGTGTTTTCGTTCCGGGGCCTTGGTACGTTCATGAGCCAGTATTTCATCAGTTATGTTGGGCGAAAGGTTATCAATGCGCTCCGCAACGACGTGTTTAACCGGCTGATGACACTCCCATCCCGTTACTTTGACGAAAATGCCGCCGGAAGGCTGGTGTCCAAGCTTACCTTCAATGTAGAGCAGGTAGCGGAAGCTGCGACTAACGCCATCACCATTACCTTGAGGGAAGGCCTTACAATTTTGGGCCTGCTCGGGTTCATGCTTTACACAAACTGGAAGCTGACGCTGGTTTTCCTTGCGGTAGGGCCGTTGATTGCGGCTGTTGTCAGCTATGCGAGCAAGCGCTTTCGTAAAATCAGCCAGCGTATTCAAGGCTCCATGGGCGATATTACTCATGTGGCATCTGAATCCATTGCCGGCTATCGGGTAGTTCGAACCTTTGGTGGTATTGAGTATGAAAAGCAACGCTTTCAAAAGGTTAATGACAGAAATCTAAAGCAAAGTCTCAAGATGGCATCTACCCAGGCTATCAGTGTTCCTGTAATTCAGACGCTGGTGGCAGTTGCCATTGCTGCGCTTGTCTGGACCATGTTGTCGCCGGAGATACGGGGAGAGATGACAACGGGGCAGCTGGTGGCCTTTATTACAGCCGCCACCACCATGGCGAAACCTATTCGCCAGGTAACGTCAGTTCACGCCAAGATTCAGAAGGGCGTGGCAGCCGCGTACGATGTGTTTGAGACCATTGACGAAGCCCCTGAGCAGGACCCTGGAACTTATGCGCCTGAGCGTGTAGAGGGAGCCATCGAGTTTGACGCAGTGGCTTTCCGCTACCGTGATCAACTCGACAATGTTCTTGAGGGGATATCTGTTGAAATTCCGGCAGGACAAAGCGTGGCTCTGGTGGGGCGTTCTGGAAGTGGAAAATCAACACTGGTTAGCCTGTTGCCAAGATTTTATGAATATACGGGCGGTGATATCCGGATTGACGGGCGTTCGCTTAAGGACTTTTCCCTCAAGGCACTCAGATCCCAGATTGCACTGGTTACCCAGAATGTTGTGCTCTTTAACGATTCTATCGCTGCCAATATTGCCTATGGTGCGCTTAGGGACTGCAGCCGGGAAGAAATTCGCGAGGCGGCAGCAAAAGCCCATGCCCTGGAGTTTATCGATCGTATGCCGGATGGTCTGGATACCGTGATCGGAGACAACGGAGTGATGCTCTCCGGCGGCCAACGTCAACGTCTTGCAATCGCAAGAGCGTTGCTCAAAGACGCGCCTGTCCTGATTCTCGATGAGGCCACTTCCGCACTGGATACTGAATCGGAACGCCATATCCAGGAAGCGCTTGAAACGGTTATCCAGGGCCGGACGACGCTTGTGATTGCCCACAGACTCTCGACCATTGAGAAGGCCGACCGGATTCTGGTCATGGATAATGGACGCATTGTGGAATCCGGGTCCCATAAGGACCTTCTTGCCAGTAATGGTGTCTACGCCCAACTGCATCAGATGCAGTTCAGTGAGCATTCATGACCTCCCTCGTAGAGCGCCTTTGGTATGGAAAAGGCCGCCCGCTCGCTATTCTGCTGCCATTTTCCTGGCTTTACCGGGCGGTAGCTGAATCCAGGAGACGTAATGCCCTGAATATGCACGCACGGGCGTTACCGGTACCTGTTTTGGTTGTTGGAAATATCACCGCAGGCGGTACCGGTAAATCCCCGCTAACAGGCTGGCTTGTAGATGAAATCCGGGCTGCTGGCTGGCGGCCGGTGATTCTTAGTCGCGGCTACGGCGGTAAAGCATCCGGTTACCCACTCCTGGTAACAGAGGATACCTTGCCATCACTTGCAGGGGATGAGCCGGTTATGCTGGCTCAGGCAACCGGTGCGCCTGTAGTGGTTGATCCGGACCGTTGCCGGGGTGCGGCGTTTGCCCTGGATAATGCCCTGGGCGACGTGCTCATCAGCGATGACGGGTTGCAGCATTATCGCTTGCCCCGGGATATTGAACTGGCGGTGTTTGATAGCGCACGGGGCATCGGGAACGGCGCTCTGATTCCGGCAGGGCCTCTGCGCGAGCCAGTCAGTCGGCTGGACAGTGTAGATTTTGTTATTGTAAATGGCGCCGCTCCAGACGATGGACAAGACCGGGTTCCAACGCAGGGGCCAGGGGGGATTACGCACCCACATATCTACACCATGAATCTTGTCCCAACACGTCTTGTTAACCTGGGGGGCGGGGAAGTCAGAGCCCCGGAAAGCCTCCAAGGCAAACGAGTTCGTGCAGTAGCCGGTATCGGTAATCCGGGGCGTTTTTTCGATACACTCAAAGAGTTGGGGGCAAAGGTGACGGCAGTGCCTTTTCCTGATCACCATCATTTTCGCCCGGAAGATCTTGGTACCGATTCTGACCAGATGCTGGTGATGACGGCCAAGGACGGGGTTAAGTGCAGAGGCTTTGCACCCGATAATGCCTGGGTGCTGCACGTCGAAGCAAAGTTGCCAAAGACGTTTTCAGAGGCTGTCCTTGAAAAGCTGCGAGCCTGCTCCGGACCGTCAACCTCTTAACTGTCAGAGAGATTTGTATTATGGATAAAAAACTCTTGGCCCTGCTGGCCTGCCCGGTTTGTAAAGGTGACCTGAAGCTCAATGAAGCCAGAACTGAACTGGTTTGCTATCAGGATGCCATTGCATTTCCCATTCGCGAAGGTATTCCTGTCATGCTGGCTACTGAGGCCCGCACTCTCTCCACAGATGAACGCCTTCACAAAAACTGAATCAGCTCCCTGCAGGATCGAAACCCCATGTCTTTTACGGTTGTGATTCCGGCCCGCTATGCCTCCACCCGGTTGCCTGGTAAACCACTGCGGGATATTGTCGGCAAGCCTATGGTTCAGCACGTTTGTGAACGTGCATCTGAAAGCCGGGCGAGCCGGGTTGTTGTAGCAACGGACGACCCGCGTATCCAGTCTGCCTGTGAAGCATTCGGCGCCGAAGTGGTTATGACGTCGCCCAACCACGTAAGCGGTACCGATCGCCTGGAAGAAGTTGTACGCAAACTCGGGCTGGATCCGGATCATCGTGTTGTTAATGTTCAGGGTGATGAACCCTTGATCCCGCCGCGGTTGATAGACCAGGTTGCCGAGAATCTCGATCTCTACCCTGAAGCAGCCATCGCAACACTCTGCGAGCGTATTCACGACATTGAGCAGGTCTTCAATCCCAACGTTGTAAAGGTTGTTTTTGATCTAGAAGGGATGGCTCACTACTTTAGCCGGGCGCCCATTCCCTGGGCGCGCGATCACTGGAGTGAAACAGGTCAAGATACTCTTTCGGCGCCCAGTGCTGGCGCAGCCCTGAACGATGGTGCCGGATATTTTCGTCATATCGGTATTTATGGATATCGTGCCAGTGTGCTCAGCCGTTTTGTCAGTTGGCCACCTGCACCAACAGAGCAGGCGGAATCGCTGGAACAGCTTCGGGCTCTTTATAACGGCGCCCGGATTCATGTTGAGGTAGCTGCGGGTACCCCACCGGCAGGTGTTGATACTGAAGAAGATTTGCAGCGAGTCAGGGAGTGGATGGTCAAATCCATTAAAAGGGGAGCGCACGGGGCATGAGTATCCGTGCAAGTGTGCTTTTTGTTTGTCTGGGTAATATCTGTCGTTCGCCGACCGCGGAGGGCGTGTTTCGCAAGATGGTTGAGGCGGCCGGGCTGGAGGAGCAGATTCACATCGATTCCTGCGGCACCAGTAACTGGCACATAGGCAAGGGGCCTGATCCCCGGTCGATGGAGGCAGCCGGGAGGCGTGATATCGATATCAGCGCACTCAAGGCCCGACAGTTTACGGAAGTGGATCTGGACATCTTCGATTATGTGGTCGTGATGGATAGGCAAAACCTTGCGGATGTGAAGGATGTCTGGCACCAGAATGGAGGTACAGAGCCGACACTTTTTCTCGAGTATGGTCAATCGGATCTCGTTGAAGTTCCTGATCCCTATTTCGGTGGCGAGGACGGGTTTGAGCGGGTGCTTGACCTGATTGAAGATGCAAGTGAAGGTTTGCTCCGTGATATTCAGGAGCGTATGGCGTGAGGCAGCAGGCCGAATTTTCAGAAAAACTAAAGGAAAATGTTGGGCTTTCAGCATTTAATACGTTACGCGTACAGGCAGTTGCCCGGTTTTTCTTGGATGTCGGCAGCCTGGACGATTTACGCGCTGCCCTGTCATGGGCTGAAGCCAGGGGGCACAAAATACTGGTGCTCGGCGGTGGCAGTAATCTGGTTTTTGCCGGTGATTTCGACGGCCTCGTTATTCGTATGAAGATGGCTTCGCGTTGCTGGGAGCGGGTTGATAGTACTGGTGCAACACTGGTCTTAGGCGCTGGTGAAAACTGGCATCAAGCGGTGCTGTATGCGGCCAGAGCAGGGTATCGGGGTGTTGAGAACCTGGCACTGATACCTGGTACAGCCGGCGCTGCTCCTGTTCAGAATATAGGCGCTTATGGTGTTGAGCTGTGCGATACGCTGGTTTCTGTAACAGCTCTGGATCTCGAGTCCAACGAGCTTGTATGCCTTGATAACGCGGAATGTTGCTTTGCATATCGTGACAGCTTGTTCAAACGATCGCCTGGGCGTTACATCATTACCGAAATCAGATTGCGCCTGTCCCGTGATAAGCCCTTGCAACTGGGCTATCGGGACCTTGAGGAGTATCTGGGTGAGTCGCGTTCTCCGGATCTGAATGCTCTGGCGGTTGCCGAGGCTGTGATGGCTGTCCGTCGCCGAAAACTGCCGGATCCGGAGATTATTCCGAACGCTGGCAGTTTTTTCAAAAATCCTGTTGTGTCTGTCGGGCAATTTACTGAACTGCAGTCGGCACACCCGGATATCGTCGGTTACCCTCAGGAAAACTCAGTAAAACTGGCGGCGGCCTGGCTGATAGACCAGTGTGGGTGGAAGGGATATCGTAATGCCCGGGTAGGTGTTCATAATCGTCAGGCGCTGGTGTTAATCAATCATTCGGATGGTAGAGGGCAGGATGTGCTTGAACTGGCTTCGGATATTCGCCAGTCAGTGCAGAAACGCTTTGGTGTGACTCTCGACATGGAGCCTGGAGTTGTAGGCGGCTGACTGTTCACGATTGAACACCCAGCCGCCTGCCTTATAGTCTACAGCCCTGTGCGGGGCGATGCCTTGGCAAGAAGCGGCAGCGCGTCCTCTATTGCAATATCCTGTTTTTCAGCGTCCCTGCGTCCTTTGTATTCCAGCGTGCCGGCTGCAAGGCCACGATCAGAAATGACAAACCGGTGGGGGATCCCGATCAGTTCCATATCAGCAAATTTCACTCCCGGGCGCTCTTTGCGGTCATCCAGGAGCACGTCATAGCCAGCCTCTTTCAGCTGCTCATAGAGCTTCTCGCCAGCCTCTGCTACCGAGGGTGTTTTATGGGCGTTGAGTGTAACAATGGCCACCTGAAAGGGAGCAATGGAATCGGGCCAGATGATTCCTTTTTCATCGTGGTTCTGCTCAATTGATGCAGCTACGATGCGGGAGACGCCAATTCCGTAACAGCCCATGTCCATAATCACCGTTTTACCATTCTCATCAAGTACCGTGGCGTTCATGGCAGTGCTGTATTTGTTACCGAGCTTGAAGATATGACCGACTTCAATGCCTCGGCGTATCTCCAGCGTACCCTTGCCGTCGGGGCTGGGGTCGCCCTCAACAACATTACGGATGTCTTCAACGCGGCCCAGCGGCAGGTCCCGTTCCCAGTTGACGCCGGTCAGATGGTAGCCTTCCCGGTTAGCACCACATACAAAATCAGCCAGATGAGCCGCGCTGCGGTCTACGATAACGGGAAGCTTCAGGCCTACAGGGCCGATAGAGCCGGGCTTACAGCCGATCGCCGCCTCGATTTCTTCGTCGGTGGCCATGGTCAGAGGTTCTGCAACGCCTTCAAGGTTTTCTGCCTTGATCTCGTTCAGTGTATGGTCACCACGCAGGATCAGAGCGATCAGTCCGGCATTACCTTCGTCGTCGGCCTGGGCCTTCACCAGCAGTGTTTTTACCGTACGAGTGGCTTCGATATTCAGGAACTGTGAAATGGCCTCAATGGTTCGCTGATCCGGAGTTGCAATTTCCTGCAGTTGTTCAGCCGGTGCAGCACGTTCGCCGGATGGCGCCACAGCTTCAGCTTTTTCAATGTTGGCCGCGTAATCACTGTCAGTACTGAACACTATGTCGTCTTCGCCCGAAGAGGCGAGCACGTGGAATTCATGAGATGCATTGCCGCCAATTGCTCCCGAGTCTGCCTGCACCGGGCGGTAATCCAGCCCGAGACGGTCAAAAATGGCGCAGTAGGTTCGATGCATTTCCTGATAGGTTTCATCCAGAGACTCTGCGTTCACATGGAAAGAGTATGCATCCTTCATGATGAACTCCCGGGCGCGCATTACCCCGAAGCGGGGGCGGCGTTCGTCGCGGAACTTGGTCTGAATCTGATAGAAGTTAGCTGGCAGTTCTTTATAGCTTTTCAGCTCATTACGGACCAGATCGGTAATCACTTCTTCGTGGGTGGGCCCAAAGCAGAATTCACGGCCGTGGCGGTCGTTCATCCGCAGCAGTTCTCCGCCATATTGGGTCCAGCGCCCGGATTCCTGCCAGAGCTCTGCTGGCTGAACGGCTGGCATCAGAACTTCCTGGCCACCATTCTTGTCCATTTCTTCGCGAACAATCCGCTCAACTTTACGCAGTGTTCTCAGGCCCATGGGCAGCCAGGTATAAAGGCCTGCGGCCAGTTTCCGGATCATACCGGCACGCAACATCAGTTGGTGGCTGATAACCTCGGCATCAGACGGTGTTTCTTTCTGGGTTGCAATCAGATAACGGCTTGCTCGCATCGTGGTTTCCGTTCATTGGTGTTTCATAGAAGGGTAATTCGTAAAGTGTCGGTTATTGTACGGAGCATGCAGCACAAGGTACAGATGGCGAATGCTGCATCAGGACAAATACCCCAGCGGAAGGGCCGTACTGTCAATGACACGCCTCAGTACAAAGCTTGAGTGAACGCCGCTGACTCCCTGGATCCGGGTAATCCGGTTGAGCAGAAACTGGTGGTAGTGGTCCATGTCCGGTACCACTACTTTGAGCATGTAATCGGCATCGTGGCCGGTAACCAGGTAGCACTCCAGAACCTCAGGATATTCGCCTACTTTTTCTTCAAAGGCTGCGAATCGTTCAGGCGTGTGCCGGTCCATTCCTATCAGAATAATGGCTGTCAGGGACAGCCCCAGTTTTTTGTGATCAAGAATGGTTACCGTGCGCACAATGATGCCGGCATCCTCAAGCGCCCGAACACGCCTCAGGCAAGGTGAGGGCGATAGCCCCACTTTTTCTGCGAGTTGCTGGTTGGTCAGGGAGGCGTCTTTCTGTATCTGGTCCAGAATACGCCGGTCAGTTCTGTCGATTTGTATGAGTGTTTGAGTCTTTATAGGCATAAAATTGTCTGATTGTTCATTTTTGTGAAATTAATGACCTTTAAATTACGCTTTTGACTTTGAGTTAGCAATCACCTGCTTCAGAGAACAGGTTAAGCTTTAGGTTATTGATACACAGCCCCGAACAATGCAACGGAGAATGACAGACATGGCTTTTGATCATCGCAAATACCCGGCTTTCCGGCCCGTAGCAAAAACAGACCGCCGCTGGCCTGATAAGGTCATTGAAAAAGCACCCACCTGGTGTGCGGTGGACCTTCGCGATGGGAACCAGGCTCTGGTAAAGCCCATGAATGTTGCTCAGAAACAGCGCATGTTCGATTTGCTTGTAAAACTGGGGTTCAAGGAGATTGAAATCGGTTTTCCTGCGGCCAGTCAGCCGGATTTCGACTTCTGTCGCAAGCTCATTGAAGAAAACCGGATTCCCGACGATGTCAGAATCCAGGTGTTGACCCAGGCCAGACCGGAGTTGATCGAGCGCACCTATGAAGCGCTTGCGGGCGCCAGCCGCGCTATTGTTCACGTTTATAACTCCACCTCAACGGTGCAGCGGGAACAGGTGTTTGGTCTGGACCGGGCCGGGATTCTTGATATTGCAGTTAACGGTGCCCGGATGGTCAGGGATATTGCGGCGCTTAACCCGGGTACTGAGTGGACATTCCAGTACTCGCCAGAAAGCTTTACTGGTACTGAACTGGATTTTGCGGTTGAAGTTATAGATGCAGTAACCGACGTATGGCGCCCGGATGAAGGGCAGCCGGTTATCATCAACTTGCCTGCCACGGTGGAGATGGCTACTCCGAACGTGTTTGCAGATCAGATCGAATGGGTATGTGACAACATTCGCAGGCGGGAGCACCTCAGTATCAGTGTCCACACCCATAACGACCGGGGTTGTGGTGTGGCTGCGGCAGAACTGGCCGTTATGGCAGGTGCAGACCGCGTGGAAGGCACACTGATGGGTAACGGTGAGCGTACGGGTAACATGGATCTGGTGACCATGGCCATGAACCTGTATTCCCAGGGCATTGATCCGATGGTTGATTTGTCCAACATGGCGGAAATCACAGATGTTGTTGAAGCCTGCACTGAAATTTCGACTCACCCGCGCCATCCCTACGCTGGTGAACTGGTTTTCACTGCGTTTTCCGGAAGTCACCAGGACGCTATCCGCAAGTGTCTGGCGCGGAGAAAAGAAGGGGATATGTGGCACGTTGCCTACTTGCCAATAGATCCGTCTGATCTGGGTCGCCGATACGAAGAGGTTGTGCGTATCAACAGTCAGTCGGGCAAGGGTGGTGTTGCCTATGTTCTCGAACGGGATTACAACATCAGCCTGCCGCGCTGGTTGCAGATTGAGTTCAGCAAGTTGGTTCAGAAAGCTGCGGAGACTAACGGTGGCGAGATTGATTCAATGTCCATCCACGGTTTGTTCGAGCAGCGGTACCTGAAGGTCCACGAAGGCTGGGCGTTGCGTGCTTACGATTTGCACAGGGATGATCAGGGTGTGTTTGCTGAGGTAAGTTTCGGCAGTGAGCAGGCCCCCATACGTATTGAAGGCCGTGGTCTTGGCGCGGTAGAAGCAGTTTCGGCTGCCCTGCAAGACCGCTTTGGGTTTGCAATAGCCGTCGAAGCTTATGACGAGTTTGCATTGGGAGAGGGAACCCGGGCCAATGCGTTGGCTTGCATACGTCTGACTGCTGGTGGCAGGCATTGTAGTGCGGCAGCGTTGGCTGAGGACACAACCTCTGCGACTTTGCAGGCACTGTTTTCTGCCGTAGCCCAGGCGGCAGGTGAATCTTCAGATGAAGCAAGCTGTCAGGAAACTGCTATAACCGCTTAACTCAAAAAGAAAAAGCCGGCACAAGTGCCGGCTTTTTCTATCTTCTCGTTCCCGTGAGGGGCAGAGGACGAAAAATAACCTCAGACCGGGGTTACGTTTTCCGCCTGCGGACCTTTAGGGCCCTGTGTGACGGTAAACTGCACCTGCTGACCTTCTGTCAGAGTGCGGAAACCGCTGGAGGTAATGGCACTATAGTGTACGAAAACGTCACTACCACCATCCTGAGCTATGAATCCGAAACCCTTGGATTCGTTAAACCATTTTACGCTGCCTGTCTTTGTATCGGACATTGATCTTTCCTGTATTTCTGAGATTTCCCCCCACGGGGCACTGAAGATTTTCCACAGCAATTTCAGTATAGACCGAGTTTGGGGGGCGTCAATGTTTTTTGGATGCTTTTAAATCCTTTAAAAACAAAAAGTTAGACTTTTTTCAGTATGGTTCGCCCAAACTGTTCGCTGATCTCTTCAAGGATCGCCGGATCATCGATAGTGCTTGGGACTGCGTATTCCTCACCATCGGCAATCTGCCTGATAACACGCCGCAGAATCTTGCCTGAGCGAGTCTTTGGCAGACGGTCTACCACCAGGGCCCGACGGAAGCAGGCGATCGCACCGATTTTATCCCTTACCATCTCAATAAGTTCTTCCTCCAGCTCGTCGTGGTCGATGGTAGCGCCGTCTTTGATGAGCACCAGCCCGAGTGGGACCTGACCTTTCAGTTCATCGTGCGCACCTACCACGCAGCATTCTGCGATAGCTGGGTGGGAGGCAACCACTTCTTCCATTTCGCCGGTAGAGAGCCGGTGGCCTGCCACGTTAATCACATCGTCTGTTCGGCCCATAACAAAGACATAGCCGTCTTCATCAATAAAGCCGCCATCACCTGAACTGTAAAACCCGGGAATAGGATTGAGGTAGCTGTCCTGGAATCGCTGATCATCGCCCCATACTGTCATCAGGCATCCTGGCGGCAGTGGAAGTTTTACTGCGATCTGCCCTTGCTCTCCTGCTGGCATCTGACTGCCATCCAGGCTCACAACCTGTACGTTATATCCAGGGGAGGGAACGGTCGCCGAGCCGGGCTTGGTCTCCATTGTCTCGATTCCCACCGGGTTGCAGCAAATGGCCCAGCCGGTCTCTGTTTGCCACCAGTGATCCAGTACCGGGAGCTTGGTGTGTTCCCGGAGCCATTCGTAGGTTGGAGGGTCCAGGCGTTCACCGGCAAGGAAAATGCGCCGCAGGGAACTGATGTCATAGCGTGAAAGCTGATCGGCTTCCGGGTCTTCCTTGCGCACAGCGCGGAAAGCGGTAGGCGCTGTAAACAGAAGGTTTACGCCGTGATCCTGAACAACCCGCCAGAAAGCACCCGCATCGGGGGTTCTGACCGGCTTGCCTTCGTAAAGTATCGTTGTGCAGCCAGCAAACAGTGGGGCATAGACAATATAACTGTGGCCCACAACCCAGCCTACATCTGAAGCTGCCCAGAAGATGTCACCCGGGTTAGCGTCATACACCAGTTTCATACTGTATTTGAGAGCGACAGCATGCCCACCGTTGTCTCTGACAACACCTTTGGGCTTGCCTGTGGTGCCAGAGGTGTAAAGCACGTAAAGCGGGTCTGTTGCTTTCACTGGCACGGGATCAGCCGGCTCGGCGCTGGCTACCAGATCACTCCAGTCGTAATCACGGCCGGTTTGCATTTGGGCTTTAGCCTGCGGGCGCTGGTAGACAATGCAGAAATCCGGCTTATGTGAAGCCTGCTCAATGGCTTTGTCCACCAGGGGCTTGTATTCGATTACTTTTGTGATTTCTATGCCGCAGGAGGCCGTAATCACCGCTTTGGGTTTTGCGTCTTCAATCCGTACCGCGAGCTCGTGTGCTGCAAAACCGCCAAAGACTACTGAGTGAACGGCGCCAATACGGGCACAACCCAGCATCGCAATAGCGGCTTCCGGAATCATCGGCATATAGATGATTACCACGTCACCCTTGTTGATTCCCTGAGCTTTCAGGGCACCGGCAAAACGGGCAACTTCGTCAGTCAGCTCATTGTACGTATAGGTGCGTTTTGCACCCGTAACCGGTGAATCGTATATGAGGGCTTTCTGGTCGCCCCGGCCTGCCCGGACATTGGCGTCCAGCGCTATGTCGGATGTGTTGAGCATGCCATCAGGAAACCACTGGCCATGGCCGTTGTCGGTGGCTTGCCAGATGGTCTCTGGTGCTTGTGTCCAGTCGATCTTGCCTGCTTGTTCACGCCAGAAATCTTCCGGCTTGTCGATCGATCTCCGGAACTCTGAGTGGTAATCCATACATTCTGCCTCGTTGTGCCATTTGTTGTTTTGCTATCCGTATATTCCAACTTTAGGCGCTTTGAGACAGTGATCCAGTAGACCATAGGATTAGTTCGCAGGTTTTTTCAGGCTAGTTTTCGTCCACTTTGACGGAGGTCACTTTTGCGTCGATGGTTCCATGTGCTACGCGTGCAGAAATCCTGTCGCCGGAGGCGACATCAGTTGCATTCCGGATGATATTCCCGTGAGTGTCGCGAACGATGGCATACCCGCGCCCCAGCGTAGCCAGGGGGCTTACAACGTTGAGTGTTCCTGCGGTGTGCTCCAGACGGTCCTGTAGCTTTGTCAGGATTCCCTGTATGGCCTTGTCCAGCTGTGAAGCTGACCGGGCCATTATTTCACGGCTATCCGCGAGCTGTCTGCGAGGGGATTGCATGGCCAGTCGCTGGGCCAGGTGTGTACTGCTTGTCTGCGACCGTTCGAGGCGCTGGTGTATGGATTTGCCCAGTCGCAATTCCAGGTCGTCCAGCCTCTGGGATTTTTCCTGTAGTTCGCGCCTTGGGTCACGCAAACGTGCGGAGAGGTGTTCCAGTTTTGTCGTCAGTCTCTGCAGGGCTCTTCTGGCGGCATTTGCCAGCCGGAACTCTCTGTCGTTGATCTGGCGAAGCATATCACTCTGGTCGGGAGATACTTTCTCTGCCGCCGCAGATGGTGTGGGTGCTCGCAGATCCGCTACAAAATCTGCAATAGTTACGTCGGTCTCATGGCCGACGGCGCTCACCGTCGGAATAGGGCAGTCAGCTATGGCCCGTGCAACGGCTTCCTCATTGAAGCACCAGAGGTCCTCCAGAGAGCCGCCGCCGCGGCCGATGATCAATACGTCAGCTGCTCCATGTGCCCGGGCCAGCTCAATAGCCCTTACGATTTCCGCTGTCGCGGGCTGGCCCTGAACGGTTGTGGGGTAAAGCGTGACAGGTATGGCTGGGCAGCGGCGTGCCAGAACCGTGAGAATGTCGTGTATGGCCGCGCCGGTAGGAGAGGTAATAACGCCAATGTGTGCTGGCAATGTGGGAACCGGTTTTTTCCGGCCAGCTTCGAACAGTCCTTCTGACTGCAACTTACGCTTCAGCTCTTCGAAGGCTTGTTGCAGCGCTCCAAGGCCTGCCGGCTCCATATGCTCAACGATAACCTGGAAGTCGCCGCGGTTTTCGTACAGGGTGACCTTGCCGCGAATACGTACCTGGTCGCCTTCCTTCGGAATACTACGGATGCGTTGATTCATACCCCGGAACATGGCACAGCGCACCTGACACTTGCTGTCCTTCAGAGAGAAATACCAATGCCCGGACGAAGGCCGTGAAAAGCCCGATAACTCACCCTCTATCCACACTTGCATGAAGCTGGATTCCAGCAGGTGTCTGGCCTGATGGTTCAGTTCGCTGACGGTTAGCGCTCTGGGCCGGGTATCCTGAAACACGTGATTCACCAAAAGCTCCTGACCGGCGTATACGCAATAGCCGAAAAAAATGAGTGTAAAGTGCTTGAATTTCAACCGCATGCGGTTTTTGACAGGAAACAGCGCAGTTTACTGACCTGCGACACCTCTTTATAATAGCCCGATTACGCATTTTACTTTGCGGCTGCACCTTCTTTCCCTTCAGGTGCCGCACGGAAGGTTCAAATTTAGCACGTTCAAAAGGCCTATCCCAATGCTGCGAATTGCCGAAGAAGCTCTCACATTCGATGACGTTCTGCTGGTTCCCGGTTATTCCGAGGTTTTGCCCCACCAGGCAGATCTGCGTACCAGACTTACCCGGACCATTACGCTGAACATACCGCTGGTGTCAGCGGCTATGGACACCGTGACAGAGGCTGAGCTGGCCATAGCCATGGCACAGGAAGGCGGTATCGGCATCATGCACAAGAATATGAGCGCTGAGCAGCAGGCTGCAGCGGTACGCAAGGTCAAGAAGTTCGAAAGCGGCGTGGTCAAGGATCCTATTACTGTAAGCCCTCAGAATACAGTGCGTGAGCTTGTTGAAATCACGATGGCCAACAACATCTCCGGCCTTCCTGTTGTTGACGGTTCCGAGCTGGTTGGAATTGTCACCGGTCGGGACATCCGTTTTGAAAGCAGTATGGGTACACCGGTTCACCAGATTATGACGCCGAAAGAAAAACTGGTCACAGTAAAAGAAGGAGCCAGTGTCGATGAGGTCAAAGAGCTGCTGCACCGTCACCGGATTGAAAAAGTTCTGGTGGTGAATAACGACTTTCAGCTTCGGGGTCTGATTACTGCAAAAGACATCCAGAAATCCAAGGATTACCCACTGGCGTGCAAAGACAGCCAGGGGCGTTTACGTGTGGGTGCGGCGGTTGGTACCGGCGGTGACACCGAAGCGCGTATTGTTGCACTGGCAGATGCAGGCGTAGATGTGATTGTGGTGGACACCGCTCACGGCCACTCCCGTGGTGTGATTGAACGGGTACGCTGGATCAAACAGCACTACCCTGATTTGCAGGTGATTGGTGGCAACATCGCCACAGGCGAGGCGGCAATCGCTCTGGCTGATGCCGGTGCGGATGCAGTGAAAGTGGGTATTGGCCCCGGTTCTATCTGCACCACCCGTATTGTGGCTGGTGTGGGCGTGCCCCAGATTTCTGCGGTTTCCAGCGTCGCTGAAGCGCTGGCGGACCGTGATATTCCGTTGATCGCTGATGGTGGTGTACGTTTTTCCGGTGATATTGCCAAGGCAATAGTGGCTGGAGCCCATTGTGTAATGGTCGGCAGCCTGCTGGCGGGTACCGATGAAGCACCAGGGGAAATTGAACTGTACCAGGGCCGCAGTTACAAAGCATACCGCGGCATGGGTTCATTGGGCGCAATGGGGCAGGGCTCCAGTGACCGTTACTTCCAGGACGCCAGCAAGGGTATCGAGAAGCTTGTGCCTGAAGGAATTGAAGGACGTGTTGCCTGTAAGGGGCCGATGCGCAATATCATTCATCAGCTGATCGGCGGTCTGCGTGCATCCATGGGTTATACCGGAAGTGCGACCATGCCGGAAATGCGCACCAATCCCAAATTTGTTCGTATCACCGGTGCCGGTATGCGTGAAAGCCACGTACACGATGTAACCATCACCAAAGAATCACCAAACTACCGCGTCAGCTAAAAGCAGACAGCCCGGGTGCGGCTCCGACCGGAGTCGCACAGCTTATTTTTTCCGAGGATTCCATGGCCCACAATATTCATGACCACCGTATCCTGATTCTGGATTTCGGTTCCCAGTACACCCAGCTTATTGCCCGCCGTGTGCGTGAAGTTGGTGTGTACTGCGAAGTCCGCGCTTTTGATATCACAGATGAAGAACTGCAGGCGTTTAATCCCAAAGGTATTTTGCTGGCCGGCGGCCCTGAATCCGTTACTGAGCTTGGCGGGCCGCGTGCTCCTGAAGGTCTGTTTGATCTTGGTATTCCCGTGCTTGGCATCTGCTACGGCATGCAGACCATGGCCGAGCAGTTGGGTGGACGTGTGGCCAGTTCTGAAAAACGCGAATTTGGCTATGCGCAGGTGAAAGTTCGCGCCAAGGGCCCTCTGTTGCAGGACATTACCGATCACCTGACTTCTACCGGTGAGTCCCTGCTGGATGTGTGGATGAGCCATGGTGATAAGGTTGTGGCCATGCCTGAGGGCTTTGAGCTGCTGGCGTCCACCGAGAGTGCCCCGATTGCTGCCATGCAGGATCTGTCACGTAACCTTTACGGCCTCCAGTTCCATCCGGAAGTAACCCACACCCTGCAGGGCAAACGTATTCTGGAGCACTTTGTGCTGTCTATCTGTGGCTGCGAAGCCCTATGGACGCCTGCGAAGATTGTTGACGACGCTGTACAGAAGATCCGCAAGCAGGTGGGTACTGACAAGGTGCTGCTGGGCTTGTCGGGTGGCGTAGATTCTTCCGTTACTGCTGCATTGCTGCACAAAGCCATTGGCGACCAGTTGACCTGTGTATTCGTCGATAATGGCCTGCTTCGCCTGAATGAAGGCGATCAGGTAATGGATATGTTTGGCAGCAGCATGGGCGTTAAAGTCATTCGTGCAGATGCTGAAGAGCGCTTTCTGACTAATCTCAAAGGCGTCAGCGATCCCGAGAAAAAGCGCAAGATTATCGGCAACACCTTCATTGATGTGTTCGATGAGGAAGCCACGCGTATTAAAGATGTGAACTGGCTGGCTCAGGGCACCATCTATCCGGACGTGATCGAATCGGCCGCCTCCAAGACAGGCAAAGCTCACGTAATCAAGTCTCATCACAACGTGGGTGGCTTGCCTGAAACCATGAAGATGAAGCTGGTTGAGCCTTTGCGGGAGCTTTTCAAGGATGAAGTCCGTCGCATCGGACTTGAGCTGGGCCTGCCATACGATATGGTCTACCGCCACCCGTTCCCGGGGCCAGGCCTTGGTGTGCGGATTCTGGGCGAAGTCAAAAAAGAATACGCCGATATTCTGCGTTGCGCCGACGCCATTTTTCTGGAAGAACTGCACAGGGCCGATCTGTACCACAAAACCAGTCAGGCGTTTGCTGTGTTCCTGCCAGTCAAGTCTGTGGGCGTAGTTGGTGATGCCCGTCGATATGAGTGGGTTGTTGCACTTCGCGCCGTTGAGACCATTGATTTCATGACAGCTCGCTGGGCGCACCTGCCTTACGATCTTCTTGAAACGGTTTCCAACCGTATTATCAATGAAATTAGCGGAATATCCCGCGTAACCTACGACGTCTCGTCCAAGCCGCCGGCGACCATTGAGTGGGAATGATCACACGTTAGGTACTAGCTGGTACTAACTGGCATTAAATGATACTTAAGCCCATGTTTTCATGGGCTTTTTTATTTTTATGTCTGGCAGTGTTTGGCAACTGATGGCAGCGGGAAGCACCGCTTGAGCGTGGTATCCAAGGTGGTATTATCGAGACATGATGCCATGAGTGATAGCCGATACCATGCTGCTTGATCCTTTGTGTTCATGGTATCGAAATTATTTAAATATCTGTTTTTATTGATTTTAATTCCATATTTTCGGGTGATCTTCCAGCATGGTATTGGAATCGAAGAAGGATAAGACTCTTGCTGACCGATACCAAGCTGCGCAACCTCAAGCCGAGGGATAAACTCTACAAAGTGAATGACCGGGATGGCCTCTATGTGGCTGTCACTCCTGCCGGTTCTATCTCATTCCGTTACAACTACTCGATCAATGGCAGGCAAGAGACAATCACCTTTGGTCGCTATGGCGTTGGGGGGATCACTCTGGCAGAAGCCCGTGAGAGACTTGGTGAAGCCAAGCGGATGGTCGCCGATGGAAAGTCGCCAGCGAAGGAGAAGGCCAGAGACAAGGCGCGTGTTAAAGGGGCTGTAACCTTTGGTGCCTGGGCGGAAAAGTGGCTACGTGGCTACCAGATGGTCGACTCTACCCGTGATATCCGCCGCTCGGTTTATACGAGAGAGCTGGAAACGAAATTCGGCAATCAGAAGCTGACCGAAATCACCCACGAGGACTTGCGAGCACTAACCGACGCCATCGTAGAGCGCGGTGCGCCTGCTACGGCGGTTCATGCGCGTGAGATTGTACTCCAAGTATACCGCTGGGCGACTGAGCGAGGCCAAAAAGTTGAGAACCCGGCAGACCTGGTTAGGCCAGCAAGCATTGCCAGGTTTGAGCCGCGGGATAGAACCCTGACGCCCGAAGAAATCAGCTTGGAGTGAAATCAACTTTAGCGAAGCGCTCTGGACGATCCCCAAAGAACGGATGAAGCGGCGAAACCCTCACATGGTGTTTCTATCCAGGCAGGCCATGGACATCCTCATCGCTTTGAAGACCTTCTCCGGAGGATCGGAGTATGTTCTGCCGTCACGCTACGATTTTGACGTCCCCATGAGTAGTGCCACGCTGAACCGGGTAATGACGATGACTTACAAGCTGGCTCAGAAAGAGGGGCAGCCGCTTGCTAAATTCGGCCCGCACGACCTGAGACGAACAGCCAGTACCTTGCTTCATGAAGCCGGTTACAACACCGACTGGATAGAGAAATGCTTGGCACATGAGCAAAAAGGTGTGAGGGCGATATATAACAAAGCCGAGTATCGTGATCAGCGTACATCTATGTTGCAGGACTGGGCGGATATGTGTAGTGGTCAACTGATTCCGGACACGGATTTAAGTTTTTCTTCCGCCAGCGCCGGAGCGATTCCACCATTGAGGGTATGCGGCCGCTCAGTGTTGTAATACCCCATTAGATAGCTGCTGATATCTTTCTTAGCAGCCGTCAGGCTGGGATAGCCCATCGCCGGCACCCACTCTGTTTTCCGGCTCCGGAACAGGCGCTCCATTGGCGCGTTGTCCCAGCAGTTACCTCGGCGGCTCATGCTCTGCACCATGCGGTAGCGCCAGAGCCTTTGCCGGAACTTGCGGCTGACATACTGAGTCCCTTGATCAGAATGGAACATGACTTTCTCCGGACGTCCTCGCTGCTCCCATGCATGATCCAAGGCCTGAACAACCAAGTCCGCATCTGCCGTGTCAGACATCGCCCAACCAACCACGCGACGGGCATATAGATCCAGCACCACCGCCAGATAGCTCCAGCGCTGGCCAGTCCAGATATAGGTAATATCACCACACCAGACTTGGTCCGGCTGTGGCACATCAAACTCGCGATCCAGCCGGTTGGGAATGTCCAGCCGCTCCACTGTGGCGCGTTTATAGGCGTGAGATCCTGGCTGCTTGCAGACCAAGCCTAACTCGCCCATCAGCCGGCGCACCTTGAAGCGACCGATCTCAATGCCTTGGTCGTTCAGCAAGCCCTGTATGGTGCGACTGCCTGCGGAGCTGCGGCTTTTGTTGAACATCTCGTTAACCCGGGCTCTCAGGGCCACACGCTCAGCATCCACGCGCTGTATCCTCTGGCGATGTTCGTAGTAGCACGAACGGTTGATACCAAAGGCTGCGCACAGCATGTCGACCGGAGCCTGCTCTCTCAACTGGTCAATCAGCGTGTACGTTTCCAGTCGTCCGACATCAAGAGAGCGGTAGCCTTTTTTAATATAGATTTCTCCATTTCCAGCCGCCGGCACCGGTCTTCCAACTCCTGAATTCGCTGCTGCTCCGGCGTTATAGCTTTGCCTTTGGGGGTGACACCTTGTCGTTCATCGCTGAGCTGCTGAACCCAGCGACGCAATGCTGATTCACCAACGCCCATAGATGAGCTGGCCTGGGCAATGCTGTAGCCCTGGTCGAGCACAAGACTGGCGGTTTCCTGTTTGAATTCAGGGGTAAACGTACGTCGCTTTCTAGTCATCGAACACCTCTCAATGGCGAGCATTCTCGCCTAAATAGGTGTCCGGTTTCATTAGACCACTACAAAGCAATGTCGCATTGAGGCGAGGTAATGGTCGTTCGAGCAAGCAGTAGTTGCCTCGAGCTGTCAGCCGAACTGGCCCAGTCGCTAGTCTCCAAAGCGTCTTGAGGAGCACCCTGGCGAAGTCTCGGTTAGTTATGTAGAATAACGCCATTGCACAGACATTTGCGGGGCGCCTTAATGAAATTTGCTGATGTCAAGAGTGAGACTCTGAACTTGCGCGTCTCCCCTACCTTCAAGCGAGCCTTGAAGGAGGCTGCAGACAATGAACAACGCAGCATGGTGAACATGCTTGAGGTGTTGTTAAGTGATTATTGCGACCGTAAAGGGATCGAGCTTACTGACCTCCAAGCTATACCTCCGGCCGACAAACGGGCACGTACAGGCCAAAGAACTCATGCCGAGGCTTCTGTATGACCTTCCGCTATTTGGGCTCGAAGTCTAGGCTCATAGATCAAATTACTGTTTATATGCCCCCCCCAAAAGAGGGGGCATTCTTTGTGGATGCCTTCTGTGGGACAGGTGTGGTGGCTGAAGCGGCCGCAGCTTTGGGCTGGAACGTCCGCATCAACGACAATCTTTACTCGGCGGTAATCTCCGCAGGGGCTCGCCTTACCAGCAAGAAACAGGCGGCTTTCAAGAAGCTTGGTGGTTATGAGAAAGCCATTGCCAAGCTCAATGCTACTGAGCCCAAAAATGGTTTCATTTGGCGTGAGTACAGTCCTGCGTCGTTTGACTCATGTGGTATTGAGCGTCGCTATTTCACGCAAGACAATGCAGCTCGAATCGATGCCATGCGCTCCCTTATAGCTGATTGGAGTGGATCGGGGACTATTGATGAGTTGGAAGAGCGACTACTGATCGCAGATCTCTTTGGCGCGTTGAATCGGGTAGCTAATATTGCAGGCACCTTCGGCTGCTTCCTGTCTAAGTGGACAACTCAATCACAAGGCAAGATTGCTATGCGCTGTCGTGAACTTAAAGAGAGTTGTGTGCGAGTAGAAGCTACAGTAGGTGATGTGTTTAATGTGCCTAATGCCGCACAGGACTTAGTGTACCTAGACCCGCCATATACCAAGCGCCAGTATGCCAGCTACTACCACATTCTTGAAACGGTGGCTCTAGGTGACGAGCCTGAGGTTACTGGCGTGGCAGGCCTGCGTCCCTGGAAAGACCGGGCGTCTGACTTTTGCTATAAGACTCGCGCTCTGAAAACTCTCTCGCGTTTGGTGCAGAGTCTGAAGTCTCAGAAGGTGCTTCTTTCGTACAGTAGTGAAGGGCATATTTCTATGCAGGACATGAAAACTGAGCTTTCCAAAATCGGTAAGTCTACCATGCATCCTCTAGGGGCGATTGGGCGCTATCGTCCAAACAAGGTTGCCAGCAGTACAGGGTCGGAAGTGAACGAATTTTTGGTAGTAGTTGAGCGACCCATGTTTCAGCTTTCAGGTGCACAACCGAAGGTTGTTAAGGCCAGATCTATCCTTGTAGAGAACTATGCATGAGTGCTCCTAGGCCGCTTGAAGCTGAGTATCTAGCCCCAGCAGAAGCTGCTCTTACCAAAGCCGTTGGCGGTAGCCAAGGGCCATTAAGCTTTGAGCTTCGTCTTCAAGTGTTGGAGGCTACTTCTTCGCGTTTCGGTGGGTTTGACCTAGCAGCTTTTCACAAGGCCTTTGGAGTGCAAAGTAAGCGGCCAGCTGCCGAACTCTTGGAGCTTTCGGCTCCAGTGGCAAGTGCTATTGAACGTTCGCCCATTCATCCAGCACTGGCACTTAGTGCATTGGCACGCGAGACGTTGCATGAAAATGATCGAAAGAACACGGGGGCCTATCATACGGACTTCCGACTGGCCTCACGACTGGCGCAGCTTGCCGCTCCTAAACTGACCTACAAGAGTAAGGTCATTGACCCTGCTGGTGGCGCGGGAATTTTACTCGCGGCCCTGACTCATGCTGTGTGTGGCATGGATCGGGCAAAGGCGGCACATTGGCTTGCTCATGGGGTGTATGCAGCGGATTTGTCGGTAAACTCGCTGCGTGCGGCACTACTGAGCCTTGCCTCCTTCACGGATGACGTGGCAGCACTTAAAACCATGCGGTCGCACTGGTACTGTGGTGATAGTTTGATGGCCGAGGACAAGGTCTGGGCAGCCATGGCCCCTGAGGGCTTTGATGCTGTGATCGGCAACCCTCCTTGGGAAAAGGTCAAGCTCTCACGCCATGAATTTATGAAGTCCTCGGGAACGCAGCGGCACTATGGGGCTCAGATTCACGGGCTCGATGAAGAGAGCTTTGCTATCCAGCGCGATGAGGTTGCTAACTATTCACGGCGGCTGTTGGCTCGTTATCCAGTTCTTGGCAGTGGTGAGCCCGATCTTTATATCGCTTTTACAGACCTCTTTTTTGAGCTTTGTAAGGGGCAGGGCATCGTGGCCGCCTTGATCCCCGGCGGGCTAATTCGCTCGCAAGGTACACAGGTGGTACGCCAGAAAATTTTCGAAGCAAGCCAAAGTGTGTCCTTGTCAATCATCGATAACCGAGCCCGATTTTTCGCCATTGATACACGTTTCAAATTTTTGGCTGTCGCCTTGGTTAAGGGTGGTCTTAAGAAGAGCAAGCGCGAGCCTATCCAGCTCTTGCATGAGCGGGGCACTGCTACGGGTTTGGAGACCACGGGCACGGCCACCATTGGCCGTACTGCACTGGCGGCTGTTCGAGCTGACCTAAGCCTTCCAGAAATCCGCAGCGTGGCTGAGTGGAAGCTCTTTTCGAAAATCGTTGAGGCGGGTATCTCGTGGGAAGAGCCTGGCAGCGGTTGGACCCCTAAATTTTGTCGTGAGGTTGATATGACCAAGGAACGTTCTAAATTCCTCAGTCATTCTACTTCTGGAGCTGTGCCTCTTGTGGAAGGGCGTATGGTGCAGGCCCATCGTTTCGGCGTGAAGGGGCATGTATCAGGCTCAGGCCGCAGTGCTCGATGGGAGACCTATCCCATCGGAGGATCACGTCTGTCACCTCAGTTTTGGATTCGCCCTTCGGACATCCCCCGAGCTAATCAGCATCGTATTGATTTACTGCGTGTAGGCTTTTGCGACATTGCGGGACAGACCAATGAGCGTTCTCTCATGGCTGCTTTGATTCCTGCTGGTGTGGTATGCGGCAACAAGGTGCCCACGATCCTCTTTCCTGAAGATCCATCAGAAGAACGCCTGTTGGTCTGGGTGGCCATCGCTAATAGCTTCGTATTTGATTGGATGCTCAGGCGTGTACTCACAACTACAGTGAATTATTTCCTACTTCAAAGTATTCCATTGCCAAGGCTCGCTAAGGGTGGCTTACCATGGCAAAAGCTCGTGATTGCATCGAGAGAATTACGCACTATCGATAATGCTGGGGCGACTCATGAGACTTGTGAACGGATGGCTCAGCTAAGAGCGGAAATAGATGCAGAAGTAGCTGTGGCTTATGGGCTCAATCTGAAGGATATGGAGCTAGTGCTTCAAGACTTTTCAATTTTGGATAGGGGTCAATTGGCGCTTTCAGGAGAGGCCAAATCTACAATTACCCAAGACACTGTTTTGGCCGCAATGGCGAAACGCACAGCAAGTCACTCTACAGTTTGGAGTCACCGCGTAGAAGAGGCTCGTGCTTTGGGAGCCATGGCCTATGTGCCCTCAGAGCTTGCTCTGAGTAGCGAAGAAATAGAAGAAGGAGCAAAAAAAGGTGGCTAATGGAGTAAGGCAGGTAGCCCGTATTCTTTATAAAGAAATTGTACCAGGGGATATCAGGAAAATCTTGGCACAGTCCAACGATTCTGACACAGGAGGTGGGGCGCGTGATTTTCGCTTCGGTTCTTACAAGTCGTTGCTGCCAGCTATCCAGCAAATGTTTCCGAATACAGTTAAGGAAAAGCGGAAACGAGATGGTGTGGTCGAGCATGTTGACGTCTTCCAGGGAGAGTTTTTTTGGTACAACGATAAGGGAGAAGTTGAGCACAAAGAGTCTTTCTTTGAGCCACCTACTGATGTGCGTCCTTCGGAAGGGCGTATTGCTCGTGTTCATGAATACGGATGCTTCGATACTAATCGCCTACCCCAAGGGGGGGTAGATAACCGTGTTCTGCTCCTTTTAATCCAGCTTTACGACGGGTCGGTGTGGCCTTTCTATGTCGAAGAGAAAACACTACGCATCAGAGGTAAGTGGGATCCAGTGGTAGCTGAAGAAATGCTGAACTGTTTGAACGCTAAGCGTGCTGCCAATCGGGCGGTGATCGGTTACCGAGATTTTACCAGTCTGGATAGGTACTGCAATGGTAAGTGAAGTCTGCGAGCAGGCCTTAAAGCTCCTTTGTCGGTCGCGCAACGTGTTAATCTCTGGGCCACCCGGCACGGGAAAGTCGAGGCTGCTGGCCGAAGTTGCCTTCGCGTTTGAAACGGCCTTTGGCATTTCTCCCGCCAGTGAATATCCACAACTCAATCCTGTGGACGGCATACCTATCCCACCTACCGCAGGAAATGCTAATAATGATATTCCTGCACCCACAAAGATGAATCGTAAAGTATTTCGGACAGTTTTTCACCAAAACTCCAAATATCGTGATTTTGTGTCCGGCATTACGCCAACGATCAATAAAAGCGTGGGGGGCGCGGACTTTTCTATCGTCAAGGGCACCCTTTACAGAGCAAGTGAACACGCCAAGTTGCCCAATGGGGCAGCGCTTTTGATTATTGATGAAATTAATCGAGGGCCCGCTGTACAGGTTTTTGGTGGCGCGATTGTGGCCGTAGAGTCTGACAAGCGGCTATCTGCGGATGGAACCAAGCGGGCCGAAACTCAATTTTTTGAAATACTCGATCCATGCAGTGGTGAAATTGTTGAGTACGCGTTGCCTCATGACTTGTATATATTGGCAGCGATGAACCAGGCTGACGCTTCAGTTGAACCCTTGGATGTGGCTTTCCTGCGTCGGTGGGAGCCCTTACGTCTTGAGCCTGATGAGAAGACCTTGAGGGCCTTTTATGGTCTCGCGACCAAAGGGAACGATGTGCTTCCTATTCTCCCGACTGGTGTGGTCGATGCTTTGGAAGCGTCGGTGAGAGCATGGGTGGCAGTCAATGAACAAATTGCCTTGGGCCGTGGCCCTGAGTTTCAAATCGGTCATGGTGTGCTCATGTCTGATGTAAACCCGCAGGCGATTTCGTTACAAGAAGTGTTGGGTGCGCTTTGTGTTGGTTGGGCCAAAGTGAGGGCGCATGTAGAGGAAGTTTTCTTCGGCGACACAAGAGGCATTGCAGCTACTCTCAATGCGCTGGATGGGCCTTCTTTTAATCCGTTCAAACTTACGGAAACGACTTTTGCAGATGACTTAAGGCTTCGGCTAGAAGGCCCCCCCAATTTTACCGAGAACGACATTTACTCTACGCTAAGAGCTTTTGCTAGGGAGTAGGGTTTGGCGTACACCCGGACACGATTGTCATTGGTCGAGTATGGCTCACCCATTGACCTGAGCCATGAGATCGCATCAGCTATAGGGGTAGATCGCGCTAGGGCCAACACTCTTTTGGTAGAAGTAGGCAATCGGGCTGCATCGACCTTAGGCTTCAGTTACAACCCGATTAGCGTGGATGCTAAAGGCGCTAGAGCTATCGATTTCGCTGGCCTTATTCGATTGGCTCCATCGCTCGAATTGGAAGTGGCGCCTAAATTTCTAGGCTTGGATAACTTCGACGCTCAGTGGCGTGAGGATTTTTTCTTCCTATCGACGCTTTCACGACATGGTCGGCTTTTAGATACTGAGCGTTTGTTGGCATCTGGCAATACGCCGCGTGACCTTGCTACTTTAGTGGCCCGATCCATCACGAGTATGTACGAAGTGAGAAAGCGAAGGCCACTCCGTAGCTATCGAAGAGTGAGAGAGGCCGATTTCTTCATTGATGGGGATCCCGACCCGTTAGATCTCATCTTTCCCTCCCCAGATGGCTTTGAGCAGGAACTAATTCGTTTCGATCGATGGAACGGTTGGAATGCAGACATCGTAGGTGCGGCCAAAGAATTGTTGCCTGAGGTACGCGATCCATCTGTGGTTGGTTCCTTGATACGCCTCATTGAAGATTTGTCGCCCCAAAATGCCCCAACCAATCGCCGGAGACCTATCCCCCCGAGGCACAGGACTTGGAAGCCTTTGCACGAACTATCCATTGGTGTGCTAGGCGGATTGGGCCTCAGTTACACCCAAGGAAAAGTTCATGCGCCTGGCTACTTGGTTACGACTTGGCGGGTATGGGAGGATTTGTTGACGCTAGCTGCCAGATTGGGTTTTGGGACTTCAGCGGTAATGTCACAGAAGGGATTCTCATTGGGTACCAAGATCAAGATTGATACGGGTGGTGTGAGCAAAATTTCGGTTTACCCAGACTGTGTGATTGAGTCTGATGGTAACCGGCCTAGGATGCTTTTGGATGCTAAATACAAAGGCCATGTGGAGAAAGGGAAGCTTCGCATTGCAGAGTCCGATGTTTATGAAGCGCTGGCTTTCTCTAGGGCTGCGGACTGTAATTTGGTGGTGCTGGCATACCCGGCTAAGCCGGGTAACAAGTCCCAGCAAGTGGGCACTTGTACGATCTTCGAGAGCATCCAAGTAGATGATGTTCGGATTGTGGGCATCCAGATCGAGATCCGTGGAATTTCTAAGCGTGGAGCGTTGCGGCAGCTTTCCAGAACCCTCGCTAACGTTATTCCATCTGCGTGTGTTTAATAGATATGCCATTTCTATGAATGGTATTTCTGATGGTTTTTATTTTCTTTTGTTTTTTATGTTTTTGTTTTTATTGTGGTTTTTTGTCTCATTGATAATAGAGTGGGAGTGATCCCGCGTCAGCTGTTCGATAGCACGGACTGGTAAATAGTAAAAAAGCCCATGTTTTCATGGGCTTTTTTGTTTTTGTGTCTGGTGATGTTGGCTGGCGGTCAAGCTCTTGTTGTTGACGGTGGTATGCAAGAGCAAGCTCATCGATGAACGCTGAAGAGAGGCACCGTGAGCGGATTCCATAATCAGGGGCTGCAGCGTGGATTTGCCGAGCAGGATCTGAGGTTATCCGCCGCTTTGAAGCCGCCCGTGGAAATCGGGTGGAGCCCGAGCCTTGTGTGTGCGTGACCCGAGTCATGATGCTACGATCCGCTGAAGTCCGTCTAACGACCAAAGGGCGCCTGTCATCGAAATATGGACATATCAAAGCATTTGCCATCCAGCGATAGCCTGGCTGCAGCAGCAAGCGGTGTATCGACCCTCGCCCTGGATCTCAACGATGGTATCGATATCGACGTGCACCATCATCAGCAGGCACAGGTGCTGCTTTCCACCCAAGGGGTGTTGATGGTCACCACCCGGAGTGGCTGCTGGATAGTGCCGAGCAACTATGCGTTGTGGATACCGCCCGGAGTTCGGCACCGCACCAGAACGCTGGGTGCCGTCAGCATCAAAAGCGTCTACCTTGACGAGCGAACCATCAGCCTGGGCGGGGACTGCCTGGTGCTGGAAATAACACCGCTAACCAGAGAGCTGGTGATTGCAGCGTCACAGGTTGATGGAAACGAACACCCGGATCGGCGTAACGAGCTCGTATTCAGCTTGCTGCTTGAGGAGCTGTCCCGGGCTGAAACCGGGTCGGTTTTCTTGCCACTTCCTCAGAAAGGTCCGCTGCGTGACCTGTGCCATGGTCTCGTGGCTACGCGGACTCTGGATTGGGGGCTGGCCGAATGCGCCACACACTTGGGCGTCAACGTAAAGACCATTCAGCGGTGGTTTGCCCGTGAACTGGGTATTACCTATGGAAAATGGCGCAAGCAGGCCCGGTTGCTGGTGGCACTGGAAGAGCTTGCGCTGGGACGAAGCATCCTTGATGTGGCTCTGGAGGCCGGTTATTCCAATCCCAGTGCCTTTACCGCAATGTTTCGCCGTGAGTTCGGTATCGCGCCAACGGCTTTCCAGCGATCCCAGCACAAAACATCTGATTGATGGGCCCTGTATAACAAGCAAGCGGGACGACTCACTGGTTGAGCCGGGCTTGTCTGTCGTCCCGGTGCGCCTGTCAATAACAGGCCATTCTTCCGAAAATGTCCATTAATCGACGATTGAGGTCTATCCGTCGTTAGACGGGGGTGCCGGGTGTTGGCAAGCTTAACCCCCCTCGACAATCCCGGTTACGCGCAATGATCGACAATCAATCTACTCCACTCCAGCACGAGCTGCTGAAACAGTTAACAAGGATTGCGGATGCTCTGGAGCGGGCATACCCCGCCGAACAGGATCAGCAACTGGACCCTGATATCATCGCCTTTCAGTGGCAGTACCGTCTGACGCAAGGGGGAAGGAAAGCGGTTTTGCTTCCCGTTCCGAACCCGGGACTGATCAGTTTTGAACAACTGAAGTCGGTAGATCGGCAGAAGAAGCTCATTCGGCAAAATACCATCCAGTTTCTTGAAGGCAAGCCTGCCAATAACGTGCTGCTGACGGGCTCACGGGGCACGGGCAAGTCTTCGCTGGTGAAGGCCTGTCTGCATGAATTCCACTATCAGGGTCTTCGGCTGGTTGAAATTGACAAGGAAAACATCGGTGATCTGCCGGAAGTCATCGATATCCTGAGCCGCCAGCAGGGCAAGTTCATATTATTCTGTGATGATCTGTCTTTTGAAGAGGGTGACATAGGCTACAAGCGCCTCAAAACTGCCCTGGATGGCTCCATTGCCGGACAAGCCACCAATATCCTTATCTACGCCACCTCCAATCGTCGCCACCTCATTGCCGAGCGTATGTCAGATAATCTGAATATGACCCGGGGGGCAGACAACAGACTCCATCCTGGTGAGGAAATCGAAGAAAAGATCTCCCTGTCCGAGCGGTTCGGACTCTGGATATCCTTCTATGGCTTTTCGCCTGATGAATACCTTGAAGCCGTCAGGCATTGGCTGAAAGAGTACAGGGTACCGGATGAGGCCTATGAAGAAGCGGTCATACATGCAAACCGCTGGGCAACCCAGCGAGGCTCCCGTTCCGGGCGTATTGCAGCGCAATTTGCCCGTGACTATGCCGGACAATTTTCCTGAGCTTTGTATTTAAAGTCCCGACAGGTACTGCGAGATGAGCGATTTTCTGAAGCTGAGCAAGAATACGGGCGGCCGTGATTTTATTGTTGGCGATATTCACTTCAAAATGCCGGATTTTTTCCATGGCCTTAACGAACTTAATTTCAATCCAGCGCGCGATCGTATTATTTCTGTCGGGGATCTGGTCGACCGGGGCCCCGATCCGGCTGGTGGATTGAAGCTATTGGATGAGCCCTGGTTTCACATGGTGATGGGCAACCATGAGCAGATGCTCATTCAGGCGTACGATAATGATCCATGCGGATCTTCTCCTGCAGGAGGGGCGGCCTGGTGGGATTTGATCGATCAGCGGTCCCGCCTCCGGATTGTCCAGCGACTCAAATCTCTTCCGGTTGCGATCGAACTGGAATCTGAGCAGGGGATAATCGGGATAGTTCATGCCGACGTCCCTGTCGGGATGGGGTGGTCCGATTTCAGGGACGACCTGGTCAACGACGAAACGAAACATTACGCGCTTTGGGGCCGGCAGCGGGTCAGAGAGGCAATAGCGTCAGGCGTTCATGGTGTCTGGCGTGTTTGCGCGGGCCATACCAGAGTTCATGCACCACTGCGGCTGGGCAATTATCTCGCCCTCGATTGCACCGGTGGAAACGAGGGTGCTCTTGCTTTCTACGCTGTTGAGGAGGATCGCATCTACACTTTTAACAGGTGTAGTAGTCCATCAAGTAATCATAGACAGTAATGATTACTGGCAGGTAGTCGTCGTGCAAAAGCCCATGTCCTCATGGGCTTTTGTGTTTTTGGTGGATGACTTCAGATACCAACTCCCCAGAATATCCACTCCACCCGCACGCTTTTTGCACAATGCGTTTGTAGACTTTCCGACTAATGAAGCAGGCAGTCTACCGGTGCGGCCTTTCCGGCATTATCCGGAGATTGATGATGAGAGCCGGCAGGCCTGGTCAGGAGTATAAGATGTTAATCCATCGGAAAACCTTTAAATGGTTCATTGCACTGTTTGGCGCATCCATTGTGCCGGTCTGGGTTGGCATAATAATGCTGGCGCGGTTGTGCCGCGCCATGCGCCAGCGTGCAGAGCGGCGCAGTGATTACTTGCGGGCGATGACCGCCTGTCTGGAAGCGCGCGGTTATAGCGTGCGTTGAGCAGTGATTTGTTCGGGAGGAAGGCAATTTATTGTTTTTATGTGATAATTCATCGATAGAGACAGTAAGTGGAATAGACGGAGCTTCAACTTAAATCCTGATGCGCATATTGCTTGTCGAAGATGAACAGAAAATCGCCGACTTTGTCTGTGAAGGGCTGAGTGCCAGAAACTTTGCAGTGACCCATTGTGCTGACGGGCACCGGGGGTATGAGGCGGCCAGGGGAAATCTCTTCGATGTGATTATCCTCGATATCATGCTGCCGGGCCGTGATGGTCTGGATATTCTGCGTGCGCTGCGGCAGGAGGGGGTAGAGACCCCGATCATTCTGCTCACCGCCCGTAACGAGCTGGGTGACCGGGTACAGGGGCTGGAGATGGGGGCGGATGATTACCTGGCCAAGCCTTTCTACGTGGAGGAGCTGCATGCCCGTATTCAGGCGGTGTTGCGGCGCCATGGGGGATCGCCTTCTCATCTGGTTCGGGCGGGATCGCTGGAGCTGGATTGCATCAACCGCACTCTCAGTTGTCAGGGGCAGTCGGTTGAGCTCACCAGCCGGGAGTTCAGTCTGCTGGAGTATCTGATGCGTGCTCCCGGTCAGGTGCTGACCCGGGGGCAGCTGCTGGAGCATGTCTGGGGCTATGATTTTGACCCCTGTACCAATGTTGTGGATGTGTGCATCAAGCGAATCCGCCGCAAGATCGCCGGGCTGGACAGCGCCGGTACAATGGCGGGCATCATCGAATCCGTTCGTGGTACCGGCTACCGCCTGAGTCCCCGTTGAGGCCAGTGTATGCATTTTTACACCCGCATTTTTGCCATTTCCGCCCTTACGGTGGGGGTGGTTCTGGCGACCGTCATCACCCTGAGCTGGTCACGGATTATGCAGGTGGAGCTGGAGCATCTGGATGCCCGTCTGTGCATGGAAGCAAGACGCATTATTCCCCGATTTGATGACCAGGGTATGGCGCGTAATCTGCCTGTTCCGGGAGACACAGGGGAGGCGGCGCAGTCGCTGCTGGCGGATCTGGTAAGCAAGTTGCGGGTTGGCTCACCGGACATGCTGATGTTCCGAACCGAATCCGTTTCCCCTTATTTTCAGCTTGCTACCGCAGACCAACCGACCCGCAGGTTGATTGCCGAGCTGGACTGGACCATTGCCGGCCAGGGCCGCAGCCGCTGCCAGGTGGCCTCCTTTGAACAGGAAGGAGGATCCTGGCGGGCCGGTTTGTTACAGGTTGAGGATAAAACCAGCCTGGTAGCCGTGGATGTGGCTACCACAACCAGCGGACTGAAAGACACCCTGAGCAAGGCTCTGATTGTAGTGGTTCCCATCTCTCTGCTGTTCAGTGTGCTGGGGTCCTGGTTGATTGCCAGCCACACCATTCGTCCGATTAACCACCTGCAGCGAGCCATGGAAAGGGTGACGAAAAAGGATCTCAGTCAGCGCCTCTCCAGCAAAGGGGAAGACAGGGAATTTCAGGTGCTGATCGAAGCCTACAACACCATGTTGGACCGCCTGGAGGATAGTTTTCAGCAGGTTTCCCGCTTTACTGCCGATGCAGCCCATGAACTGAAAACGCCGCTTACCGTGTTAAGGGGCAAACTGGAGCAGGCAGTGTTGAGCGGGGATACCTCCCGGCTGGATCTGAATGCCATTCTGGATGAGGTAGGGCAGCTGGCGGCGATCACCCGCAAACTGTTGCTGCTGTCACAGGCGGATTCCGGCTCCATGGCACTGCATCTGGAGCCGGTGGATATTTCCGGGCTGCTGGAGGAGATGATCGCCGACATAGAGCTGCTGACAGAAGGGCAGGAGGTGCAATGCACCCTTGAGCCGGACCTGGTGATCCGGGGGGATCTGGTGCTGTTGCGCCAGCTGCTGAACAATTTGCTGGCCAATGTGATCCACTATGGCCTACCCGGGCGGGAGGTGAGCATCCAGGCTCGCCAGAACGGCCCATTTATTGAAGTTCTGATCCGTAACTATTGCCTGCCCATGGCCGCTGAGGTCAGGAACCAGCTGTTCGATCGCTTTTACCGGGGCAAGCCTGAGCATACCCGGGGTATCTCCGGCAGCGGCCTTGGCCTGAGCCTGTCCCGGGAAATTGCCCGCGCCCACGGCGGTGACCTGACTCTGGAGCCCAGTGCACAAGACATTGTGTTAATGAAGTTATCGCTTCCCGTCGTTATATGACAACATTGTCACTCGTGCTCTGAGGCTGATCGATAGACTTACGGTGACTCACTGAATAGTTACCTTAATCGCTGTGGATATTGGGCCATGAACCCGAAAATCCTTTCTCCTTTTGTCATCTTTCTGCTTGTCGTCGTTATTGTTGCTGGTGTTGGCTACCAATACGCAAGGGAGGGGGAGGCCCCGCCGGCCTTCATCACCGATACCGTCAAGCGCGGCTCTCCACTGCCAATCCGACACATGCATGCAGCGGCGCCCTTCGAACGCCAAACCAGACTGCGAAGAGAAGCGTGACCCGGATAAGCGATCCCATCGTCATGAATGAAAGGAATTGAGCTTGACCCAGACACCCAATTAGAGAAGCGGAATTACCATGCTTTTGCGTATAACGGCTTGTTGCCACAGTTTCCGCCCGAAAGGCCTTCTTTTATGAAAACATTACGCATCTTGATCCCGATTGTGTTGTTGTCGACCGCGGTTGGAGGCTGGTTCTATTTCGCCCAGAACGAACCCGAGGCCCCTCCGACGACGGCTCTTGTCAGACTTGGCACCGTTGAAGAGACAGTGCTGGCGTCGGGCACGATGGAGGCCAAACAATTGGTCAGCGTTGGCGCACGGGTATCGGGTCAGATCGAAACACTGGCGGTCGCCCTTGGCGACGAGGTCGAGAAGGGTGACCTGATTGCGCTGATCGACAGTCAGGACCAGCAGAATGCTGTGCTGACGGCAAAAGCGAACCAGGCCAATATCAAGGCCCAGATCGCCGCCAAGAATGCCAGTCTGGTCAAGGCCAAACGGTCGCTGGACCGGCAGATAAAGCTGACCACCTCGGATTATGTATCGAAAGAGGATCTTGAGGCAACTCAGGCCGAAGTTGATGTCTACAAAGCCGAGCTTGACGCGCTGGCCGCACAGCAAAAAAGCGCTGAAGTCACTGTATCAACTGCGCAAATCGCGCTTGACCGGACCAGGATCACTGCGCCGATTTCGGGAACCGTCGTGGCAATCGTCAATGACGAAGGCCAGACGGTGAATGCCTCGCAAAGCGCTCCGACAATCGTCAAGCTTGCCGATTTGGACAGTATGGTGGTGAAGGCGGAGATATCCGAGGCTGACGTGGTGCATGTGAAACCCGGGCAGCAAGTGTTCTTTACTATCTTGGGAGAACCGGATCACAAATTCTCTGCAACTGTGCGCGCTATCGAGCCTGCGCCTTCGGCAATTGAGACCAGCGACACCATCTCAACCGATGTGGCGATCTATTACAATGGGTTGCTGGAGGTGGACAATCCAGACCATCTGCTGCGCATCGGCATGACGACTGAAGTCTCGATCATTCTGGACAAGGCGGAAAACGTGTTGACCGTGCCGTCCGCGGCGCTGAGCAATGACGCTGATGGCTATACCGTCAAACGGTATGATGCCGCAGACGGCACAACGACGACTGTGCCAGTTGAGGTCGGGCTGAACAACAAGATCAGGGCCGAGATCATATCGGGGCTGAGTGAGGGCGATGAGGTTGTTACCGGCACCGCCGTCGTGGCCCCCTCTGCGTCACAGAGCAATACCAGCACGCCACGGGTGAGAATATGACGATGGAGGTACCGCTGATTTCAGCACGCGGGATCTCGCGCAGCTTTCAGGCTGGCGATGAAACCATCACTGTCCTGCGCGATGTTGACGTTGACATCAGGTCGGGTGAGATGGTGGCGATCATTGGGGCTTCTGGCTCGGGTAAATCAACGCTGATGAACATCCTCGGTTGCCTCGATCGCGCCAGTTCGGGCAGCTACAGCTTTGCCGGTCAGGATGTGAGTGAACTCAGCCCCGATCAGCTTGCTCAACTGCGGCGCGAGCATTTCGGCTTTATCTTCCAGCGCTATCAACTTTTGCCCGATCTTGATGCGGTGGGCAATGTCGAGGTGCCCGCGATCTATGTTGGAGAGGGCCGCGCGGCCCGGCACCAACGGGCCTCTGATCTGCTGGGTCAGCTTGGCTTGGCCGACCGCTTGGACCACCGCCCGGGCGAGCTTTCGGGGGGCCAACAGCAACGGGTTTCCGTGGCGCGCGCCTTGATGAACGGCGGCGAGGTGATCCTGGCGGATGAACCCACCGGCGCGCTTGATACAAAAAGCTCCAGGGAAATGATCGAGTTGCTGTTGGAACTGAACCGCAAAGGCCACACCGTCGTCATGGTCACCCATGACCCCGAGGTCGCCCAGCATGCCCATCGCACGATCGAGATCAGTGACGGGCGGATCATCTCGGATACACAGACGGCCGCCAAGGATGTAACGGATGCCAACCGGTTGGAGCACGCCCCGCGGAAAACGGGCACCGGGGCTGCGCTGTTGCGGCTGCGCGAGGCGTTTGAAATGTCGTTCAAAGCGCTTTTGGCCCATCGGGTGCGCTCGGTTCTGACGATGCTGGGCATCATCATCGGTATCGCCTCTGTGGTGCTGGTGGTCGCGTTGGGAACAGGCAGCAAAGAAAAGGTGCTCGAAAGTATTTCATCGCTTGGGAGCAGCACGATCACTGTTCGCTCGGGCACGGGGTTCGGCGCGCGCGATGCGGCCAAGGTGGAAACGCTGATGCCTTCGGATGGAGATGCGCTGGCTCTGCAACCCTATGCCGACAGCACCTCGCCTTCGGTCGCGACCCAACGCAACGTTGTCTATCGCGGTACCGCCTCGGATGCGTCGATCAACGGGGTGAGCGGGGATTATTTTCAGGTCCACAATTACAACACCGTGACCGGCAGCACCTTCGCGTCCGACGATGTTATCGACCGCAGCCAGGTCGCGGTGATCGACGAGGATACGCGCGACACCTTTTTCGACGCGGGCGACGACCCGGTTGGCAAGGTTCTGCTTCTGGGTGGCGTGCCGGTGCGGGTGATTGGGGTGGTGCGGTCCAGCGGGGCAAGCTTTGGCCCGGAATCACTGAATGTATGGGTTCCCTATACCACGGTGATGACGCGGATTTCCGGGCAGAATTTCCTTGATAGCATCGAGGTGCGGGTGAGCGATGATTACGACACCTCGCTTGCCGAGACAGAAATCAACGCTTTGCTGACCAGCCGCCACGGCACCAAGGATTTCTTCCTGACAAACTCCGACACGATCCGCGACGCTATGACCTCGACCACGGAAACGCTGACCGTGCTGGTGGCGATGATCGCTGTGATCTCGCTGATTGTCGGGGGGATCGGGGTGATGAATATCATGCTGGTATCCGTCACCGAGCGCACAAAAGAGATCGGCGTGCGCATCGCGATCGGGGCGCGGCGGTCGGATATTGTGGCGCAGTTCCTGATCGAAGCCGTTCTAGTTTGCCTGACAGGTGGCGTCATTGGGATCGCCGGAGCCCTGATCGGCGGGCAGATGGTGGTGTATTTTTCGACCGATGTGCAGTTGAGTTTCTCGGCTACGGCGATTGTTGTGGCTTTCCTGTCCTCGACCCTGATCGGGATTACCTTTGGCTATTTGCCAGCGCGGGCGGCGGCAAGGCTCGACCCGGTGGTCGCGCTTAACCACGCGTGAGAGAAACCGGGTGGTTTGACTGGTCCTAAGTGAACGCCTTCCATCGCAGGTGGTGAAAAATGAGGTTCAATCGCCACTCCCAAAGTTCAGCGATCAGTTTGGACCTTTCTTCGCTGGCGCAGAAAGCCGTCCGCCGTAATCTACACAAGAGCTACGCTGCACCGCAGCGAGAAAGCCGCCATTCGTCTTTGGTGCAGAGAGTATCGGGCGGCCCATGATCAAGTTGCGGACAGAGCCGCCTATCGTTGACGCAGCTATTGCTCACGCATAAAACCTTTGCGCTTGAGCCCAAACCGTCACAGTCGCAAAGTCAGGAAAAAGTCGTTCCGAGATTTTCCGTTGATCCTAACGCGCGAGCCTGTCCCTGAGTTATGAGCTGGATCTATGGAATCGTATCGATGCCCTGGCGGATGCCAGTCAGCTGGCGAAGACATTGTTCGTTGAGTTTAACCAGTCAGGAATCCGTCACTCGCTAAAAACCGCAGGGTGACGTCTGATTCCGAATCCCCGGGATATCCATTTCATCTGCACGTTTTATGCACAATGTGGCTGTAAACTTTCTGATTAGTGGAGCGAGAGCAGGTTCGTGTCTGTTCTCGCTGTCAGCGACTGCTGGGTCTGACAGGATTTTACATTGCTTCAATGCGGGGCTGGGTGAGAGATGACTGAACATTCATTGCCAGTAAACTTAAACAGACCGTTACGCCGTCTGTTCCAGATCAGGAAAAGCAAGCTGGTCTTTGCTTATCTTGCGATACTGTTGATTCCATATGTAGCCACCTTTTCATTGAATATTGACTACAAGGGGCTTTACTCGGCAACGCTTGTGTTTCTGAACACGGTTGCCATGATGGCATTTTTTGTTCAGTTTCCTCTTGCGGGCCGCTTCAAACACCTTCCAGTGTTTTCAAATATCGACTGGAGTATGTCGAAGCACAAGACGGCAGGAAAATGGATAGGCTTCTTCTTTTTACTCCATCCGGTGTTGATACTGGCGCCGCGCTTTCTGGTCTCTTTCGACGATGGCATGACAAGCCTGGTTGAAGCGATCACATCTCCGCAATTGCTGACAGGATTGATTGCCTGGGTTGTGATGATCCTGTGGATCCTGCTTGCCATCTTCAAAGACAGGCTCAGGATCAGCTATGAAACCTGGCATCTGACGCACCTTCTCGGGTTTGTCGTTATCTGTGTGCTTGCCTCCCTGCACGTAACCAGTGTTGGCCGTCACGGTCAGTTTGACGAGCATTTCAACATGCTCTGGTGGGGGCTGTGCGCAATGTCGATGGGGCTCGTTCTTTTTAATCAACTGGTCAAAAAGAACAACCTGAAAAAGTCACCCTTTACTCTGGTCAGTATCACCCGGGGTAGCAGCAGAGACTGGCTTGTCAGGCTTCGGAATGATTCGCCAAAGGATTTCAGTTTTGAGGCGGGGCAGTTTATCTGGATAAACACCAGTGGCTCTGCCCATAGTATGAATGAACATCCGTTTTCGATTGCATCCAGTAGTAATGAGTTACCTGAAATCAGGCTGGTTATCAGAGAGCAGGGTGATTACACGTCACAGCTTGACCGTTTAACCATTGGTCAGAAAGTCTATGTGGACGGGCCATATGGCAGCATGAGTTTGCGTGACAGCGAATCTGCCAGGGGCATCACATTGATTGCTGGCGGTGCAGGTATTGGCCCGATGTTGAGCCTGTTGAGAGAGCTGGCGGCAAACCATGATCCGCGTCCGGTTCGGTTGCTCTATGGCAACAAGGATTATGAGCAGATGGTGTTGCAGGACGAGATTCAATTGCTGCAGCACACCATGCCGGACTTTACGCAGCAATTGGTGTGCGATAACCCCACGAACATTCCCGGTGTTCGCCAGGGTGTCATTGGCAAAGATGTTATCGCAGAGGCTATCGACCCCGAGCTTGCCAACGACTGGGCGGTTTATCTTTGTGGTCCGCCGGCGATGATTGCAGCGGTTACAGCGAACCTCAGATCCCTGGGGATTCCCGAAGCGAACATTCACTATGAATACCTTTCTTTTTAACTATCAAGTTGTCGAGGTAAGGCTATGCCAATTAACCAGATATCTGGATGCATCGGTTGTAAAACCTGTATTTCTACCTGCCCGACCGATGTCATTCAATTTGACAAAGAAAGCAAAAAGGCCGTGATTGCATACCCTGAGGACTGTCAGATCTGTCATCTGTGCCGTCTCTACTGTCCCGTTGATGCAATCACTATCACACCGGACAAAAGTATCCCTGTCATGGTCTCCTGGAGGTAGCGATAATGTGTTCCGATAAAACAATATCGAGACGTACCTTTATGGGGGCTACTGCCGGTGTCGTTGGTGCGGCGGCTTTTGCTTCTATGGCTTTTGGCGCAGAACCTGTCCCAAACAGGCCCAAAATAAACGCCAGCGAGTTCAGGAAGGAAACACAGGAAACGGACGTACTTGTTATAGGTGGTGGCATGGCAGCGTTGTTTGCGGCGGTTAAAGCGCATGATGCCGGAGCTAAGGTCACCATGGTTGCGAAGGGCCGGTTGGGAAGTTCTGGCCTGACGCCTTTTGCTAAGGGTATTTTCAGTTACGACAAGTCCAATGCCTCAATGAGCATCGATGATTTTGTTGCAGGGGTTTCTGAATCTGCCATAGGTACCAACAATCCGGTATTTACCCGGCAGCTTGCTGAACATTCCTATGACCGTGTTCAGGAACTGAAGTCATGGGGCTTTTTCGATTCAGCGCTATACGCTAACAGCTTTATGCGGCCCATCGAAGCGCGCGATATTCCAATGTTAGAGCGGGTGATGATCACGCATCTGGTGAAAGATAAAGGTCGCGTTATAGGCGCTTCCGGATTCAGCCTGGATGAAAACAGGATTCTGCATTTCTCGGCCAAAACCGTTGTTCTCTGTACCGGGTCGGGTGGCTTCAAACCAAGTGGTTTCCCGGTGTGCGACCTGACCCACGACGGATCCATTATGGCGTACGACATTGGTGCAAAGATTACGGGTAAAGAATGGAACGACGGTCATCCGGGCTCTGCAGAAAACTCGGGCTCCTGTTACGACAACTGGCATGGCCAGGTTGAAGAACGCCCCAGTATCACCGGAGTAGGCATCAATCACCATCTCGGTGTCGACCTTAATTACCGTGCATACCGGCTGGGTGGGCCAGTGGAAATGGGGCCCCCGCTGCCTGGCAGCCACAAAGACGAGACATTTTCTGAAATTCCTGGCGGCCCCTTTGTTCCTCTTGCATTCCGTCAGTCCGGCGGGCCGCCACCGCCACCGCAGGAGCAGGGGTTACTGTCTCTGTTCAGGCAAAATAAACGCGGTGGACCTCCTGGAATGGGGGGCGAGTCAGTGGGAGGCTCGTCAGCAGGTATGGCCATCCACAAATCGGAAGGTTTAGTCCCTGTTGATGCTACGGGCCTGAGCACGGTTCCCGGGCTCTACGCCGCTGGGGATGCTCTCGGTTCCTGTATGTCCGGCGGTATCTATACCCAGATAGGTAGTTCACTGGCAGGTTCGGCAGTGCAGGGTGCCATTGCCGGTGAGGCTGCAGCACTGGCAAGCGCTGACGTTAAGCGCATCCCCGTTGCCGAAACCAGGCTGCAGCAGATCAACGAGGAGATCCTTGCTCCTCTGAAGCGGGAGAAAGGATACAGCCCGGCATGGGTAACTCAGGTACTACAGGCGGTGATGATTCCCAATTTCGTTCTGTATATCAAAAAGGAGCGTATGCTGAATGGTGCACTGGCGTATGTGGAGGAACTGAAAGAACATCATGTGCCAATGTTACTGGCTGCGGACCGCCACCACCTGAGGCTCGCCCATGAAACCCGAAATATGATTGTAACGGCTGAAATGAAATTAAAGGCATCGCTGATGCGCAAAGAGAGTCGCTGCAGTCATTATCGGCTCGATTATCCAGAGATTGATGACGAAAACTGGCAGGCCTGGATTAATATCTACAAAGATGCAGACGGAAATATGCAGCTTGAAAAACAGCCCTTCGGTAGCTGGCCGGATCAGGCTTGAAGGACTTTGTGACGAGTGGCATGAAACTATCTATTTCGAAAAAACTGATCCTGTCTTTTCTGGGGCTGACACTGGTAATACTGGTCTCAACCCTTGGCCTTGCGCGCTGGAGTTTTGAGCAGGGGTTCCTTGATTATGTGAATGCCCTGGAGGAAGCACGGCTGAAGCTGGTTGCGACCAGCTTGTCCCGGGAGTATGTGGATGCCGGGAGTTCCTGGTCTACAGTGAGCAGGCGACGCTTTGAAGAAATCCTGTGGGAGCATGCACCAGCGAAACTTGAGGAGGCGTCAGGTGCTGGAAGACCTCCTCCGCGAGGTTTAATGTTATCCCTTCCCCGGCGTCCTTCGCCTGATTCTTCATCAGCGAAGTGGGGGCCAGAGCTGGGGCCGCCAACAGCCCTGTATAACGTGCATGGAGAGCTCGTTGCGGGCTCTCTTCCGTCCGCCGCTGAGACCAGACCCATCAGGGTACCGGTTCTGATTGGTGGCGAACCGGTGGGTGAGTTGCGCAGTGAACCCAGGCGTCAATTCAGCTTGCCACAGGAAACCGCGTTTTCCAGACAACAGTGGATAACCAGTGGTCTGATCGGCTTTGTCTCTCTGATGCTGGCGGTTGTGGTTTCACTGTTCTTGACCCGGGTATTGCTGGCTCCTATCCGTCGCACGATTGCGGCTATTGCTCAATTATCCAGTGGTGATTATTCCGTACGGCTTGATGAGCGCAGATCCGATGAGCTGGGCCGGTTAATGGGGGATCTGGACAAACTGGCCTACAAACTGGAGGAAAGCAGATCTTCCCGCCAGCGCTGGTTAGCCAGCATTTCCCACGAGTTGCGCACGCCTGTAACGGTACTCATTGGTGAGATTGAAGCCATGAAGGATGGCATACGGCCTCTCGACATGGTTCAGATTCTCTCACTGGACCAGGAAGTTGCGCGTCTGCACCGGCTGATTGATGATCTTTATGAACTCTCGGTGTCGGATATCGGTGGTTTGCGTTATTCGTCCGGCCCGGTGGATATCATGCAGTGCGTGACGGCTGCGGCTGATGCGATCCGGACACGTGCTGGTGAAAAAGGCATCGACCTGAACGTCAGCGGCGAGACAGGTAAAATGATAAGTGCTGATAGTCAGCGTCTGGATCAACTGTTCGTTAACCTGTTTGAAAATTCTCTGGCCTACACAGATTCTCCCGGACGAATAGAGATTTCGCTGGCCAGCAGTGGAGCGAAGATAGTTGTCAGGATTCAGGACACGCCACCTGGTGTGGATGCCGATGAATGCGAAAAGCTGTTTGAACCACTTTATCGTCATGAGATGTCCCGCAGTCGTCGTACCGCCGGGGCGGGGCTGGGGCTGGCAATATGCAGGAATATTGTGGAAGCGCACCAGGGAACCATTACGGCGACCCCGTCTGAACTGGGTGGCTTGTGTATCGAGTTGGTTTTTCCAATTACTGCCGGGACATGAAATGACTGACCAGACAATTATCATCGTGGAAGATGAGGATAAAATCGCACAGATTCTCGTGGACTATCTGGCAAAGGATGGTTTTAAAACGCATGTGCTGAATGATGGCACCCATGCAGTGGAAACGATCAAGGCTGGTAGCCCTGCGTTCGTGATACTGGACCTCATGTTGCCGGGAAAGGATGGTTTAAGTATTTGCAGGGAGGTCAGGCAATTTTCCTCTGTGCCGATCCTTATGCTTACTGCCAGAGTCGACGAAATCGATCGATTGCTTGGCCTGGAAATGGGGGCGGATGATTACGTCTGCAAACCCTTTTTGCCCCGTGAGGTGGTTGCACGGGTGCGTACTATCTTGCGGCGGGTGAACCAGCATCCGGTTTCGAGTGCCCATGAAAAAATTGAATATCGGGGTATTTCTCTGTTCCCTGAGCGTTTTCTGTGCAAGGTCGGAGATGAAGAGCTTGATCTCACGCCGGTGGAATTCCGCATGCTGAAGACCTTGCTGTCCCAGCCCGGCAGGGTGTATTCGAGGGAAATTCTGATACGTTCAAGCTATAAGGATGACCGGATTGTCAGTGACAGAACTATCGATAGCCATATAAAGAATCTGCGGAAAAAGCTTTCCCGGGCTTTGGGTGATGAAGAAGTTATTCATTCTACCTACGGCGTAGGTTACAAGATTGAATGATAGAAACTGCCCTGTCTGAATCTCCATGAGTTTTCCATATTTTCTCCATAGTCCCTTCTTACTTATTCGTCAGACTGAACACCTCTAAAGTAAAGTCAGGAGGGAAGTTGATATGTCACCGAACAAGGGTAAGTCTATATTTTTCAATGCATTTGTTTTCGGGGTCATGGCACTTGCATCCGTATCATGTACAGCTTCAGGAGAGCGTACCAGGCCGCAAGGCCCGCCATCCGAAGCCATTGATGCCTGTGCCGACCTGTCGGAAGGAGATAAGTGCAGCTTCGCTGGTCGGCGGGGTGAGGAAATAAGCGGGTCATGTATTGTTTTGCCACGGGATGAAGAAGGCTTGGCCTGTGCTCCGGAAGGCCGGCCACCAGCGAGGCAAGGCGGTCCGAATTGATCCGGCCAATAACCGGGATAATTCCGTAAGCGGTCATAACTGCCCTGGTGCTGAGCCCGCACCTCATTCCTGGCGGAATCGCGCAGGTATCCCGCGCGATTCCGGATGTGATTGGATGCAGGAGACCCTTACTCGGCGGTCAAAAGCATCTTGATCGCCTGTTCTTTCGCAGCATTGCTGAAGATGTCGTAGGCTTTTTCGATATCGTCGAGCTTGAAGCGATGGGTTACCAGATCTGCAGGCTTGACGCCACCGCTTTCAACGAACCGCATCAATACAGGGATGGTGTTGGTGTTCACCAGGCCAGTGCGCAGGGTGATATTCTTGATCCACAAGTCCTGCAGCTTGAATTCGACGCTCTTGCTATGCACGCCGATGTTGGCGATATGGCCTCCGGCGCGAATAATATCCTGGCAGATATCGAAAGTTTCGGGGATACCTACGGCCTCCATGGCGACGTCAACGCCTTCGCCATTGGTCAGTTCTTTTATAGCCTCAACCGGATCCCTGGCTATGGTGTCAGTGGCGCCGAGCATTTTTGCCATGGCCAGGCGGTTCTCGTCCGGATCGATCATGATGATCCGTGCCGGAGAGTAAAAGCGGGAGGTCATCAGGGCTGCCAGCCCTATAGGACCAGCGCCGACGATAGCCACTGTGTCTCCGAGTCTGACCTCGCCGTTCAGGGCGCCAATTTCGTGCCCGGTAGGCAGGATATCACTGAGCATGACGGCTGCAGCGGGGTCCATCTCTTCGGGTAATACATAAAGGCTGTTATCTGCATGCGGTATGCGGACATACTCGGCCTGAGTGCCATCGATCAGGTGGCCGAGAATCCAGCCGCCGTCCCGGCAATGGGCATAGACGCCCCGTTTGCAGTAGTCGCAGCGGCCGCAGGAAGTGACGCAGGAAATCAGTACCTCATCTCCAACCTTGATGTTGCTCACTCCGTCGCCGACTTCCTCAACGACTCCCAGGCCCTCATGCCCCAGAATGCGGCCTTCTTCAACCGCAGGTACATCACCTTTGAGAATGTGCAGGTCGGTACCGCAGATAGTGGTATGAGTGATGCGAACCACCGCATCCGTGGGTTTCCTGATCGCTGGCTGAGGCTTGTCTTCCCAGCTGCGTTTGCCCGGGCCATGATATACCAGTGCTTTCATGTCACTTTCTCCTTTAACGGTACAAAGCTGCCAACACCATGTGTTGCGATTCCAACCTGATCCGAACAGCGCGTAGTTTCCATGACCCAGGTCAAGACCAGGCTTGATGTAGGGGCGGGTTACAAAAGAGGTGGGAGCCCGTGCGGCTTGCTTGGTAATAAAAGCGAATAATGGTATTTTTATGGCCCTTCAAAGCCTCGCCAGCAGGCTATCCGCCTCCGGAAGCTTTCAGCAGAGCCATGTTATGCCAGAGATAGACAAAGACGATAATTACTGGATGGCACGGGCACTGACTCTGGCGGAGCGGGCTGCTTCCCTCGGTGAGGTTCCTGTTGGCGCAGTAGTCGTCCGTAATGGCAAAGAACTCGGGGCCGGCTTTAACTCCCCGATTTCCGGATGTGATCCGACAGCTCATGCTGAGATACGTGCGTTACGTGATGCGGCTGTCCGGGCGGGGAATTACCGGCTGACTGGAGCAACCCTTTATGTCACTCTGGAGCCCTGTACCATGTGCGTCGGTGCTATTGTCCACAGCCGTATCAGTCGGGTTGTTTACGGGGCGTGCGAACCTAAATCCGGCGCTGTTGAATCTACCCGACGTACATTGGATGAGCCCCACCTGAATTGGCAAGTGGAAACGGTGGGTGGCATTCTGCAGGATGAGTGCGGTCGGGTGCTCAGTGAGTTTTTCAGCCGCCGGCGGGCCGAAATCCGGCAGCGGCGCCAACAAGGTTCAGGGAAGGAGTAATTCTGCGTGAAAGTATTAGTCACCGGCGGGGCCGGGTATATCGGAAGCCACGTTGTTCGGCAGCTGGCAAATGCCGGACATGATATTGTCGTTTTCGATAATCTTTCGACCGGTTACCGCTGGGCAGTGACTGCCGGTGAGCTGGTTGTTGGTGATCTGGCGAACGAAGCCGATATTGACCAGGTGTTTTCCAGACACCAGTTTGAGGCAGTTCTGCACTTTGCTGCCAATATTGTGGTTCCGGAGTCTGTAGAAAATCCGCTCAAGTACTACAGCAACAACACCCGCAATACGCTGAATCTGCTCAAGGCTATCGACAAATTCAAAGTGCCTTACATGGTGTTTTCCTCTACCGCGGCGGTCTATGGCACGCCTGAACAGACAGTTCTCACGGAAGATCTTCCGCTTGCGCCGATCAATCCCTATGGCGCGTCCAAGATGATGAGTGAGCGGATGATCATGGACCTCGCTGCTGCATCCGGTCTGAATTACGTTATTCTGCGCTACTTCAATGTGGCGGGCGCTAACCCTGACGGACTGCTCGGTCAGGCGACACCCGAGGCGACCCATCTTATCAAGGTGGCCTGCGAATGCGTGACCGGGCAGCGTGACGGGATGAGTATTTTCGGCACGGATTACGATACCAGCGACGGCACCTGTGTTCGTGATTATATCCATGTGGAAGATCTTGCCAGTGCCCACGTTATGGCTCTTGATTACATGGCGGGCGGTGGTGACTCAAAGGTTATGAACTGTGGCTATGGTCGTGGCTTTACCGTGCGGGACGTAATCGACATGGTGCGCAGGCAGTCTGGTATTGAATTTCCTGTAGCGGAAGCCGGGCGGCGGGCAGGTGATCCTGCTGCGCTTATGGCAGACAACACCCTGATTAAAAAGACCCTGGGCTGGCAGCCCGTATACGACGATCTGGAGACGATTGTTGGCACTGCGCTGGCCTGGGAAGCAATCTGGCAGAAGAAGAAAGCTGCGGCTGGTCAGTAAAAGCCTTTTTCAAAAATTACAGATATCGGGATTTAAAGGATGAAGATAACGATTTTTGGTACCGGTTATGTCGGGCTTGTGACTGGGGCCTGTCTGGCCGATGTTGGCCATGACGTGCTTTGCATGGACGTTGATCAGTCAAAGATCGACAAGCTGAAGAATGGCCAGATTCCCATTTACGAACCCGGGCTGGAGGATATCGTAAAGCATACGGTTGAAGCCGGGCGCCTGGCATTCACCACGGATGCGCAGCAAGCTGTGCAGCACGGGGTGCTCCAGTTCATCGCAGTGGGTACGCCGCCGGATGAAGACGGTTCTGCTGATCTGCAGTACGTAACTGCTGTTGCCAGGTCTATCGGGCAATATATGGATGACTACAAGGTCATCGTAGATAAGTCTACGGTTCCGGTCGGCACTGGAGATAAGGTCAAGGCTGCTGTTCGGGCACAGCTTGATCACCGTGGTCTGGAGCTTGAGTTCGATGTGGTTTCCAATCCGGAGTTTCTTAAAGAAGGCGCGGCGATCAACGATTTCATGAAGCCGGACCGCATCATTATCGGAACTGACAGCGACAGAGCGGCTGATGTGCTTCGTGAGGTATATTATCCGTTCAATCGTAACCACGATCGCATGATTTTTATGGACATCCGGTCTGCAGAGCTGACCAAATATGCCGCAAATTCATTGCTGGCTACGAAAATCAGCTTCATGAACGAGATTGCCAACCTCGCCGAGCGTCTGGGTGCCGATATTGAGGCTGTTCGCCGCGGTATAGGTTCTGATCCGCGTATCGGTTACCACTTTATTTACCCTGGCTGCGGTTACGGTGGTTCCTGTTTCCCTAAAGATGTTCAGGCCCTGGCGCGTACGGCGAGTGATTGTGGCTACGATGCGCATTTGCTGAATGCTGTCGAGCAGGTTAACTACGCTCAGAAGCATGTGCTTTTCGATAAGGTCAGCCATTATTTCTGCGGCGATCTGAAGGGCAAGGTAGTAGCGGTCTGGGGGTTGGCATTCAAGCCGAATACCGACGACATGCGTGAAGCTTCGGCCCGGACACTGATGGAAGATTTGTGGAGTGCTGGTGCGTCTGTTCAGGCATTCGATCCGGAAGCCATGGAAGAAACCCAGCGTATTTACGGTGACCGCGAAGGCCTTGTGCTGTGCGGTACAAAAGAACAGGCGCTTCGGGGCGCGGATGTGCTGGTGATCTGCACAGAATGGAAAGAGTTCCGCTCACCTGATTTTGCGGCTATCGCGTCGACACTGCGTGAGCCCGCTGTGTTTGATGGGCGAAACCTATACGAGCCGGAAATGCTGGAACGTCACGGCCTGATCTATTATGCCATTGGTCGCGGCCGCAACCAGTTCCATTGCGATTGAGCGAAAACAGGGTGTGACCATGACTCAGGGGCAGAAATTCCGTCTTCACGAGCGCTTGGCTGCAGATACAATCAGCATGGGCCGGACCCGCTTATGCGAAGTCCGGCTGATGAATGATAAAACCTGGCCATGGGTATTGCTGGTGCCGGCACTTGCGGGCATTCGTGAGATCTATGAAATGAGTGTTGAGCAGCAACAGATGCTGATTCAGGAGTCCTCGGTGCTCAGCCGTGGCATGATGGAGGCGTTCAGTGGTGACAAGATGAATGTTGCTGCACTGGGAAATATGGTGCCCCAGCTGCACCTGCATCATATTGTCCGGTTTGAGGGTGATCCTGCATGGCCCGGCCCTGTATGGGGGCGGCAAGCCCCCGTTCCCTATGATGAAAACAGTCTGGTGGGAGTCAGGCGGGCGCTGGCGCCTGTGCTGTCAGTGCTGGATGTTGTCTGAATCACTGTCCTCTGTAGCTTGCCGATTACCGGATTGACGCATGCTTGGCCATCATCTGGGAACCGATCAGGATCATCCTGAGCTCGGTTTTCAGTTTGGCTTTCAGCTCATCCTTTTCTTTCGGAGTTGCATCCAGCGCGTCAGCGCCCTGGTTGAAAACCAGCGTCACCATAGCCTCGGCAACCACACGTGCATCAGACAAAGGCTTGTGCTGTTCTTCCGCAAAACGCCTGAGGTCGTCAGCCAACTCTGTTACGAAATGATCAATCTCGGCTTTAATGGCCGTTCGGAAGGGTTTGGAACCGCCGGTACGTTCACGGAGCATTAAGCGAAAAACGTTGGCATTGTTGCCGAGATACTCCATAAAAGTCTCTACGGAGGTAGAGATGGCACTGCCGTCCCGGGCGATCCTCTTGCGGGCCTGCCGCATGAGTTGCCGCAAGGCAACTCCGCCCTCATCAACCAGAACTAGTCCCAGCTCATCGAGATCTGAGAAGTGGCGATAAAAAGACGTAGGCGCGATACCGGCTTCCCGCGCCACTTCGCGCAGACTCAGGTTTCCGAAGCCACGATCTGCGCTCAGTTGTCCGAGTGCTGCGTCCATCAGGGTGCGGCGGGTGAGGAGTTTCTGCTCAGCTCTGGTTGACAACTTGGTGGCTCCGATAGCACGTGAGCGCGATAGTCTAGCGGTCTGTTCCACGGGAGGGAACCACCGCGGGAAGTCTGCGCCAGATTATCCCTGGCCCTTGTTCCATGGTAAACAAGCCTGATTTTCGCTGCCATTATGTTTATAATAAGCCGCTTTTCCAGTATGGTTCCTGCCTGTTTACAGAGCAGGCCAGATTGGCGTAACAAGCAAGTGGGCAGGGCTTTCCGAAACACGCTGTAAATACGTCCGTGTACGCTCGGCTCCGCCATCCATGGCTCCGCACGGTTTCGGAAAGCCCTGCCCACTTGCTTGCCAGATATCATCATTAACTCTAGACATCAGACACGACGGGAACCGGTATGCGCAGTCATTATTGCGGTGGGATCAATGAATCCCACATCGATCAGGAAGTTACACTTTGCGGATGGGTACACCGCCGCCGTGACCATGGTGGGGTTATCTTCCTGGATTTGCGAGACCGGGATGGCATATCCCAGGTCGTTGTAGACCCGGATACCCCTGAAAGCTTTGCGCTTGCCGAAAAAGTGCGCAGCGAATTTGTTGTAAAGATCACCGGGCGTGTACGCCGTCGTCCGGAAGGTACTGAGAACAGCACCATGCCTACAGGCCAGGTTGAGCTGTTGGGCAAGGAAGTTACAATCCTGAACGCGGCAGCCACGCCTCCGTTCCCGCTGGACGAGCATGTTGATGTGGGCGAGGACGTGCGTCTGCGCTACCGTTTTGTAGACCTGCGTCGCCCGGAAATGCTTAATCGCCTGCGTTTCCGTTCACGGGTGACCAGCTACATACGTAACTATCTCGACAGCAATGGCTTCATGGATGTGGAAACCCCTATCCTGACTCGTGCAACACCAGAAGGCGCCCGCGATTACCTGGTACCGAGCCGCACCCACGAAGGTTCTTTCTTCGCGCTTCCGCAGTCGCCTCAGCTATTCAAACAAATGCTGATGGTTTCGGGTGTTGATCGCTATTACCAGATTGCCAAGTGCTTCCGTGACGAAGATCTTCGGGCGGATCGTCAGCCTGAGTTTACGCAGGTGGATATCGAAGCCTCGTTCGTCAGTGAAGAAGAGCTGATGAGCCTGAACGAGGGCATGATTCGAGCACTGTTCAAAGATGTCATGAATGTGGAGTTGCCGGAATTTCCGCGCATGCCTTATTCGGAAGCCATGGATCGCTTCGGCAGTGACAAGCCGGACTTGCGTATTCCTCTGGAGCTTCAGGATGTAGGGGACCTGGTAGCCGGCGTTGATTTTAAAGTTTTTGCTGGCCCCGCCAATGATCCCAAAGGCCGTGTTGCAGCTCTGCGAGTGCCCAAGGGTGGCGAGCTGAGCCGTAAACAGATTGATGAATATACCAAATTTGTTGGCATTTACGGAGCCAAAGGTCTGGCTTATATCAAAGTGAATGATCTGGCTAAAGGTGCAGAGGGTCTGCAGTCACCTATCGTCAAGTTCCTGGGTGCGGATGTCGCCATGGCGGTCATCGAGCGTACGGGTGCTGAAGATGGCGATATTGTGTTCTTTGGCGCCGACAAGACTACGGTTGTAAATGAAGCTCTGGGTGCACTGCGTATCCGGGTTGGTCACGACCTGAAGTTGCTGACCTGCCATTGGGCACCTATGTGGGTGGTGGACTTCCCGATGTTTGAAGTATTGCCGGATGGCGGGCTTACCGCTATTCACCACCCGTTTACAGCGCCGAGCTGCAGCCCTGAAGAGCTGGCGGCGAACCCGGAAACGGCTTTGTCCCGTGCCTATGACATGGTTCTGAATGGCACTGAGCTGGGTGGCGGTTCCATCCGTATTCACAGCAACCAGATGCAGCAGGAAGTGTTCCGTATTCTGGGAATCAGTGAGGAAGAATCCCGGGCCAAATTCGGGTTCCTGCTGGATGCACTCAAATATGGGTGCCCGCCTCACGGCGGCCTGGCTTTCGGCCTGGATCGTTTGATTATGCTGATGACAGGTGCCAGCTCGATTCGCGATGTGATCGCTTTCCCGAAAACCCAAAGTGCAACCTGTCTGATGACGCAGGCGCCCGGTGAGGTGGATGAAAAGCAGTTGCGTGAACTGCATATTCGCCTTCGCAAGCCCGTAAAGCCTGCAGAAGGTAATACGTCCGACACCGACGAAAAGTAAACAGGGCGGTAATGTGGCGATTATTCTGGGTGTTGACCCCGGTTCAAGGATCACCGGTTACGGTATTATCCGCGTTGAGGGTCGGCACATAGAATATATCGATAGCGGGTGTATCCGCGTGGGCGAAAAGCCCATGGCGGAGCGCCTGCGAATCATATTTCAGAGTCTGGTGAGTCTGATTGGCGAATACCGGCCAGAAGAATTTGCCATTGAACAGGTTTTTATGGCCCGCAACCCCGATTCAGCCCTTAAGCTCGGGCAGGCCCGGGGCGCTGCTATAGTCGGTGCGGCTACAAGTGGTCTGGCCGTCCATGAATACTCTGCCCGGCAGGTCAAGCAGGCTGTGGTAGGTAAGGGCGGTGCCGACAAGTCTCAGGTACAGCACATGGTTCAAGTGTTGCTGTCACTCTCCCGTAAACCCCAGGCTGACGCAGCTGATGCTCTGGCAATTGCGCTGTGCCACGCCCACATGAATCAAAGTATTCTGAGAGTAGCCGGCGGCGCGGGCAAGGCACGTAGCGGGCGAGTGCGACAACAATAAGCTGCTCCGTGGAGCGGCAGGAGGCATTCTTGATAGGTCGTATCCGAGGTATTCTGGTCGAGAAAACACCCGGGCAGGCGTTGGTTGAATGCAGCGGCCTGGGTTACGAAGTTGACATCCCTTACACAACATTCTTTCATCTGCCGGACGCCGGGCAGGAAGTTACCCTTCATACACATTTTGCCGTTCGCGAGGACGCCCAGAGCCTCTTTGGTTTCGCTTCTCGGCTTGACCGGGATCTGTTCCGGCTTCTCATAAAGGTGAACGGTGTCGGCCCGAAGCTGGCCATCGGTATTTTGTCTGGTCTTAATGCCCAGCAGTTTATTCATTGCGTTGAGAGCCGCGATATCAAGTCGTTGGTGAAGCTCCCGGGTGTGGGAAAGAAAACTGCGGAACGTCTGTTGATCGAGATGGCAGACCGCATAAGTCAGCTGGAAGGTCAGTTTATCCCTGCGTCGGGCAGTACGGCGGGCTCTGTAACAGATTCCCCTCAGCTTTCAATGGCAGCACATCGCCCTGCTGATGAAGCCGAAGCGGCGCTCATAGCTCTTGGGTATAAGCCTCAGGAGGCGGAGCGGGCAATCGCCAAAGTGGCTGAAGAGGGAATGTCCAGCGAGGCCCTTATCAGGCTCGCTCTGAGAAATATGATCCCGGCTTGATGACGTGACTTTAATGTGTCGCTTATATAGCGCCAAACCTGTAGAGAGCGTAACGTGACACGCGCAGTGCTGTTTGTACAATTGACGTTCTTCTCTCTGCGCTTGGCGGTCTATTGATTCCCGATAAACGGAAGAATAAATGATTGAATCCGACCGACTGATCTCGGCCCGGGCCGGTGATAACGAAGAGGTTCAGGATCGTGCTATCCGGCCCGCCCTGCTCGCCGAGTATGTGGGGCAGCCTGCAGTACGAGAGCAGATGGATATCTTTATTTCGGCAGCCCGTGGTCGCCGGGAAGCGCTGGACCATGTCCTCATTTTCGGGCCTCCGGGGCTCGGCAAAACCACACTAGCCAATATTATTGCCAATGAGATGAATGTGGCGATAAAGACGACCTCCGGACCGGTTCTTGAAAAAGCCGGGGATCTTGCTGCGATGCTGACCAATCTTGAGGAGGGCGACGTTCTCTTTATCGATGAAATACATCGTCTCAGCGCTGTAGTAGAAGAAATACTGTATCCGGCCATGGAAGACTATCAGCTGGACATCATGATTGGTGAAGGGCCCGCAGCGCGCTCAATCAAGCTCGATTTGCCGCCTTTTACGCTCGTTGGTGCAACCACCCGGGCCGGGTTGCTGACGTCACCCTTGCGGGATCGTTTCGGCATAGTGCAGCGTCTGGAATTTTATAATACTGCGGACCTCACCCACATTATCGTGCGGTCTGCACGGCTTTCAGGTGTCGATATTGATGAGGAAGGCGCCTATGAGATAGCGCGTCGCTCAAGGGGAACGCCACGGATAGCTAACCGCCTGTTACGTCGGGTAAGAGATTACGCAGAAGTGCGGGCTGACGGACACATAAATGCCGGGATTGCGGATCAGGCTCTGAACATGCTGAAAGTAGACAGCGAGGGCTTTGACCATATGGACAGACGCCTGCTTCTGGCGATGATCGAGAAGTTTGATGGCGGCCCGGTAGGGGTTGAAAGCCTTGCGGCAGCGATCAGTGAAGAGCGGGGTACTATTGAAGATGTACTTGAGCCTTTTCTGATTCAGCAGGGTTTTATGTTGCGTACCCCCCGCGGTCGAATGGTGACATCCCACGCATATGAGCATTTCGGGATTGCCAGGGATAGTTCAGGCTCTGACGGAGGTTCTTTTGAGTGACAGCGAACCGTTAGCCAAGTTTGGTTGGCCTGTCCGTGTATATATCGAAGATACGGACGCCGGCGGCATTGTTTTTCATGCCCGCTACCTGCACTACATGGAACGGGCCCGGACAGAGTGGGTGCGCAGTTGTGGTGTCGGGCTCCGGGCAGGGATGGCTGATAATATAAGCTATGTAGTTCAGCGTTTGTCCATTCATTACGCCGCGCCAGCGAAGCTTGATGACGAACTTGTCGTAACGGCAGAGCCAGTGGCCTTCGGCCGGGTCTGGATGGAATTCAGACAGCGGGTTGTAAGAGTGCGGGATCGCAAACAGTTGTGTGAAGCAGATGTAAAAGTAGCCTGTGTAGCCCTCGATAGCGGGCGGCCAATACGGTTACCGGATAATATGCGGGGTTTGCTTGAGCAGAGCAGGCCGCACCCTGAAACAGAACACGGAACAAGCCAGGAGTAAGCGGTGGATTCGGAATTGTCAGTGTGGAGTCTGATCTCAAACGCCGGTGTGCTGGTGCAACTTGTCATGTTGCTACTTGCAGCCGCATCGGTAGTGTCCTGGGCGCTGATATTTCAGCGCTCTCAGGTATTTCGTAAGGCCCGCCAGGCACAACTTGCGTTTGAAGAACGCTTCTGGTCAGGCATGGATCTGGGACAGCTCTACCGCGAGGTGAATGCTGAACCCACGCCTTTTTCTGGTATGGAATCCCTGTTTCGTGCCGGCTTCAAAGAGTTTTCGCGGTTACGTCAGCAAAGCCGTGATGCTGATGCCGTTATGGAAGGAACTCAGCGAGCCATGCGGGTTGCATTTTCCCGGGAACAGGAGCGCTTTGAAGCCCATCTTCCGTTTCTTGCCACTGTAGGGTCCACAAGCCCTTATGTCGGCCTGTTCGGTACAGTATGGGGCATCATGAACTCATTCCGTGGCCTGGCACAGGTTCAGCAGGCTACGCTGGCTACTGTTGCACCTGGTATTTCTGAAGCACTTATCGCCACAGCCATGGGGCTTTTTGCGGCCATTCCTGCGGTTATCGCCTACAACCGCTTTTCAACCAAGTCGGATGCGCTTCTGAAGCATTACGAAACCTTTGCTGAAGAGTTCTCCAGTATTCTGCATCGCCGTGTTCATAGTGCCAGTAACAGTACCGACAGGGGCGCAGAGTAGTGACGCGGGTAATAACGCCTACTGTTAACAGCCGGAGTGCAACACTATGAAAGGCATAGGAATGATGCCCGAAAACCGGCGTAAGCCGATGGCTGAAATCAATGTTGTTCCGTACATCGACGTGATGTTGGTGCTGTTGATTATTTTCATGGTCACGGCACCTATGCTGACTCAGGGCGTCAAAGTGGATCTACCGGAGACGGCATCCAACCCGATTCAGGCGGATAAGGATGTTGAATCCATTGTTGTCTCCGTAGACGCCAATGGAGCCTATTATGTTGAAGTAGGGGACAAGGGGAGCGATCCCATGCCGCTTTCGGAAGTGCGTGCTCAGGTGGCAAAGATTCTGTCACAGAGAACGTCCAGCGATATTCTCGTGCGCGGAGACCAGAATGTGGAGTACGGCATCGTAGTTCGTTTGATGGCAGCTCTTCAGGGCGCGGGGGCAACCAGTATTGGTCTGATCACCGACACGCTCCCGGACGAAACGTGAGATCAGGGCAGGCGGAATTGTTGTGACAGGTCAGGAACGGGAAATTACCAGCTCCGGAGTGCCTCCCTGGAAGTCACCAGTGGCACTGTCAGTTGCTTTGCATCTGCTTATCGTCGGCGTGGCCCTTGCGGGCTGGTCGTGGTCTTCTTCTATTCAGGAGCCCCCGCCAGACAGCATTTCAGCTCGCCTTATTACCCAGCAGAAACCGGAGCCCAGTCCGGTTCTCGAACCGGTAGACCAGCCGGATCGGGAGCAGGAGCGGAAGGAAACCGAAAAGCAGAAACAGGCCGAAGTTCAGAAGCGTCAGGATGAAGAAGCACGCAAGGTCGCAGAGCAGAAAAAACGTGAAGAGGCTGAGCGCAAAACGGAAGAGCAAAAGCGCCAGCAGGCAAAGGCCGAAGAGCTGAAGGCGGAAAAAAACCGGGAGGCTGAAGCCGCTCGCAAGAAAGCCGAAGCTGAGGCGAAAGAACGTGAACGCGTAAAGGCAGAGGCCGAAGCGGAGAAGCAGCGCCAGCAGGAAGCCAGGCGTAAGGCTGAAGAGGAAAAAAAGCGTAAAGAAGAAGCTGAGCGTAAGAAGCAGGAAGAGCTGGCTCGTAAAGAGGCTGAACGCAAGCGGAAGGAGGCGGAGCGCCGGCTGCAGGAGCAGCAACTGGAAGCTCAGGCCGAGCAGTCCAGAAAAGCCCGGGCAGATGAGGCACGGCGTAAAGAGCAGGCTGCCGCTGCCAAGGCCCGGCAGGCGCAGATGCTGTCGGATAGCCAGAAATATCAGCAGTTGATACGTGACAAGCTTAACCGAGCCTGGTATGTGCCCTCGTCAGCCACGGAAGAGATGACGGCACGATTGCAAATCACCTTGTTGCCAACTGGTGAGCTGGCCAGTGTAAAACTTGTCGCCAGTAGCGGAAATAAAGCGTTCGATAACTCAACTATAAATGCAGTAAGGTCATCTAACCGGTATCCGGTCCCGAGTGAGCGGGATACATTTGAAACCTATTTCCGTCAGTTCACGATTGAATTCAATCCAAGAAGATTGAGATAAGGAAGCGGGTAACACCATGGTACAGAGAATGTCATTCAGGCCCTCAAAGGCAGTGTTTACAGTGGTTGTCATGATGCTTCTGTCGGCGGCCAGCGCCCAGGCTGAATTACTGATACGGGTGACCGAAGGCGCTGATTCTGCTATTCCGATCTCAGTGGTTCCGTTTGCAGAAAATGGAAGCATGCCTGCAGGTGACAAGGTAAGCAGTATTGTGCAGGCCGATCTGGCCATGAGTGGTGAGTTTCGGCCTTTGCCGCCCGAGAAAATGCTGAGCCTTCCATCAAAACGGTCAGACGTGTATTTCCGGGACTGGCGTCTGCTCGGGCAGCGTTATGTACTGGTTGGGGAGCTGACACTTAACGGCGACAGAGTGCAGGCCCGCTACGAATTGTTTGATGTAAACCGTGAAGAACGAATACTCGGCGAGACAGCTGCTGCGCCAGCTTCAAATATGCGCTCTCTGGCTCACCACATCAGCGATAAAGTTTATGAGGCTATTACAGGGGTTCCCGGTGCATTCTCCACCAAGCTTGCCTATGTAACGCTCGACAGGGCTAACGGGCAGGCTCGTTACCGTTTGCAGGTAAGTGATATCGATGGAAAGCGCGCGCGCATCCGGCTGGAGAGCAAGGAGCCTATTTTGTCGCCAGCCTGGTCGCCGGATGGCAAGAAGCTGGCGTATGTCTCGTTTGAAACCGGCAAGCCTGTTATTTTTGTTCACGAACTTGGCTCTGGCAACCGCACTAAAGTGGCGGATTTCCCCGGCCTGAATTCGGCTCCGGCCTGGTCACCGGATGGACAATCCATGCTGATGACCCTTTCAAAAGATGGCAATGCAGAAATATATGAGATGAATCTGCAGACCCGTAAAACGACCAAGCTTACCAATCACTGGGCGATTGATACTGAAGCAGCCTGGGATGCCTCAGGTAATGGGATATTCCTGACATCGGATCGTTCGGGTGGCCCCCAGATCTATCGTATGTCAAAGCGCGGAGCTGAACCTCAGCGGATTACATTTGGTAGTCGGTACAATGCGCGCCCACGCCCGGACAACGCCGGTAATTACGTGTATTACGTCCACCAGCGTGATCGCGCATTCACTATCGCCCGTACCAACCTGAAAACCGGTGAGGAGACAGTCCTCACCCGCACCGGATCTGATGAGTCTCCCAGTGTGTCGCCAAATGGTCGCATGTTGATTTATGCCACCAAGCAAAGTGGCGAAAGCGTGCTGACAGTCATTTCCGCTAGCGGCGGCGCTGCGTATAGTCTGCCCGCGTCAGAGGGCGATGTCCGTGACCCGGCCTGGGGTCCGATTGTAAGGTAGTCGATCAGTAATAAAGTAGTTATCTGAAAAGCAGAAGTTCAAGTCAACCAAAGGAAAGGAACGGATTATGAAGTTGTCAGCTCAAACCAAAGTACTCGCTCTTTTGTTTTCTGCAGGCCTCTTTGCCGGTTGTAGCACTACCGGTGAAAATATGGATGAAGAAGGCTATGGCTCTGATGTAGCCGCCATTGATCAGGATGGCGGTTCAACCGTTTATGGCGGTGGAGATCAGAGTGGTATTTCTTCGTCCTCAATGACTGAAGAAGAGCGGATGGAAGCTCAGCAACAAGCTGAGCAGGAAGCCCTGCGCGACATTACTACCTTCTATTTTGATTTTGATACCTCCGAAATCAAGCCGGAAGCCCGGGACGTACTTATGGCCCATGCCCGTTACCTGTCCAGCAATCCTGGCCAGAAAGTGCGGCTTGAAGGTCACGGTGATGAGCGTGGTTCCAAGGAATACAACCTCGCTTTGGGTGAGCGCCGTGCCAACGCCGTTCAGCGTTTCCTGATTGTGAATGGTGCTTCACGGGGCCAGATGGAAACCGTAAGCTATGGTGAAGAGAAGCCGGCGGTGATGGGTTCGTCAGAGAGCGCATGGGCACAGAATCGCCGTGTGGAACTCGTATTCGAGTAAACGCACACACAACATCAGGTTAACTCCATGAGAAAGCAACTCATGGCGGCAGTTGTTATCCCGCTTGCCTTGGGGCAGGCGGGAATGACGCTGGCGCAGTCATCGACCCCCGCATTTCAGAGCAACGCTTCTGAGGCTCAACGAAAGGCCAATGCCAGCCAGGCGACGTCTGAGCTCTTTTACATGATCCAGCAGCTGCAGGGCGAAGTCAGGCGGCTTCAGGGTGAAGCAGAAGAGCAGCGACATCTCATAAAACGGCTGCAGGACCAGGGCAGAGATCGGTATATCGATCTGGACCAGCGTATCCTGGACCTTTCCGAGAAGGTTTCCGCCCAGCCTCAGTCTGCTGGCTCACCGGATGGAGGGACTGACGCCGGGGATGCGGTGGCAGCCGAGATACGTGAATATCGCCAGCCCGGCGCCGAAGAGCGCAAGGCATACAAAGCCATTCAGGATCTTATTCACAACCAGAAAAAGTATGATGAAGCCATTAGCCGGCTTTATGAATTTACCGATAAGTATCCTGAAGGGGATCTTACGGTGAATGCCTACTACTGGCTGGGAGAGGTCTACCTGGTAAAGCCTCAGCTTGAGCAGGCCCGGCAGGCGTTTTCAATTGTAGCAACCCGTTACGCGGATCATCGCAAAGCCCCGGACGCTGTATACAAGTTAGGTATCACTCTGGACCGGCTGAATAAAAAAACCGAGGCTCGTCTCCAGATGGAGCAGGTGATAAGTGACTATCCGGAAAGCGATGCAGCGCGTCTGGCCAAAAAATATATGGCATCAGATCAGGGTTGAGACTGACCGGTTTGAAAAAAAATTGAAGAACATGGGCTGAAGGGGTTGATCGGCGGGGAAAAATCATTACTATATGCGCCTCGCTTGGGTCGTTAGCTCAGTTGGTAGAGCAGTTGGCTTTTAACCAATTGGTCGATGGTTCGAATCCATCACGACCCACCATATTCGATATTCCGGGGCTTGTTCTGAGCAGCCGCGGGATCGATCAGGGTCCAGGCACTGATCACCAGTTTTGGGTCGTTAGCTCAGTTGGTAGAGCAGTTGGCTTTTAACCAATTGGTCGATGGTTCGAATCCATCACGACCCACCATATTTTGAAGCTTTAAAATTGAAGCTTATAAGGACTGCAGAAATGCAGTCCTTTTTTTTTGCCGGTTTATTTCTGCAATCCCTGTTCCTCCTGTCTGATTTACATCTTTTCCCTAGTTGCAATCAGCAACCATAATTTGACCAGCATCAATTCTTCAACGCATTGGTTTCGTGAAGGCTGGTAATTGGACTGGCGTGGTCTAGGATAGTTATATGTTCGGGTTACATCTTGTAACCGCATGTTCAGGTTACAGCTTGGGTGCGCCAATTGTCAGAGGCACCTGAGAAGCGGGGTGTTCTATAGTGACTTTGAGCAGTTCTGGCGAATCAGCCGATATCGAACGCATCATTCAGGAATATGTTCCAGGCAAGCAGGTAACTCTGGCGCATTTGCTCGCAAACCCTACTGAAGATCTTTGTCACAAGGTTGGAGTTGAGCATGCGGAGGCTGTTGGCATTCTTACCCTGACGCCTGGTGAAACAGCCATTATCGCCGGAGACGTAGCAACCAAGTTTGCATCAGTCAAAATCGGATTTCTGGATCGTTTTTCGGGGGCACTTGTCCTTACCGGGAGTATTGGGTCGGTAGAAGAAGCATTAAGCGCGATTCTGTCTACATTGGAGTCGTCACTGGGATACAGAGTATGTCAGGCAACCCGGACGTGAAGGAGCACCAACTACATCCTGATCTGGCAGATTTTGTGCTGGTGGGTGATGTCGGGAGCGGCAAGACAGCGCTCACACTTGCACTGCTTGAATCCACTGACGAACTGCTGAAAACCCAGGCTGTTGTGTTCCATCCCAGTCATGTTGTGGACACGCCAGGCGAGTTCACCAGCCGCCCTGCATACTATGGCGCTTTGCTGGCTACCATCGCGGAAATCAGCACGGTTGTGTATCTGCAGCCTGCCAACAGCAGAGCCTTTTCTTTGCCTCCGGGCCTTTTGCATGTCTATCCCGACAAACGGGTTATCGGAGTGGTCAGTAAAACGGATTTGCCCGACGCCGATACTGAATCAGCCTGTCGGGTAATGGCAGATCATAATATTTCTCCACCATATTTTCTGACTTCAACCGCAACCGGCGAGGGCGTTGCCGATTTGAGGTCTTTTCTGATCAGTTTACAAACATCGGATGCCGGTATGGGTGCCTGCGAAGAACCTGGCGAACAGGCGGTCATCGGCGGAAATGAATATTGATACAAACCTGATAGGGGCCGGATTATGAAATCTCTGTTTACGGCTGAAAAAATAAAGGAACTTCACAAGAGCGGGGAAACCTCCGTAGAGGTCTCTCCCCAGAGCACAATCATTACGCCTGAAGCGCGCGATGTTGCCAAAAAGCTCGGTGTGAAAATTATTGATGTCACGGCCAGCATCGAGCCTCGGAAAAGCAGTAGATCTCAAGAGGGCAGCCTCCCTGACAATCTTCAGGATATCAAAAAGGCGGTAAGGGATAAGTTGCCAGCCGGGCACCAGAATTCCGCCTTGCTTGATCAACTGATCGAAAAGGCCCTGAAGGAGTTGCAGCATCAGGATGAGGCAGGCCCGTCATGTGAGCGTGAGAAAGCCCCAAATGGCGTTGTTCTTGTGCGTGGCAGTTCTGTTAAACCCGGTAAGTTCGAGGGTGCAGGCGGCAAGCCCATAGGCCTGACCGATGTTATTGGTTCCGCCGATAACAGCTCCATTGCTGCTGGCTATATGCAGTGGGAGAACTGCAGTTTCCCGTGGACCCTGACCTACGATGAGATTGATGTGGTTCTGGAAGGTGAGTTGCACATTACCTGTGGCAATAAGACTCATGTTGGCAAGCCGGGTGATGTGTTTTTTATACCCAAGGGCGCGGCAATTGAGTTTGGATCTCCCGGGAAAGTGCGGTTTGTGTATGTGACTTACCCGGCGGACTGGTCAGCGCAATAAAAGGGGTTGTATCGATGCCATCCTGGATTACAGAAGCCAGTTTGCGAGCCGAGCATGGTCTGGCCCATGGCAGCGAGATTCACCTGCCTGAAGGCGCCAGACTTACCCCGTCTGCAAGTCAGCTTCTGGCCGAGCGCAAGATCCGTATCAAATATATAGCCGATGACGGCCGGGTTTTTCTTCCTGATGATGGGGATGCAGGTGCAAGCCAGAAAACTCCGGTGCACCCACTCACCAGTGCGAATGCACGGCCTGGCAATCGTTGTGCCGTATGCAACAGCCACGTTGAAAAGAAAACCGAGTTGCTGACCTTGCTGGACAGTGAGCAGCTGGTTCCCAAGACGCACCCCAGAATCGCACTGCGAGGCAAGCTGGATACACTGATTTCACAGACCGTATGGGTACAGACTCAGTTTGCTGTCAGCTTTGAAAAATACCCGCTGCTGTGCCACTCCCTGGCAGACCTGCGCTCATTTATGGGCAACCTTCTGCGTAGCGAAGTCACCGGCGAGATTCAGCCAGAGATCAGCATGGGTGATCTGGATGATGAAACCATTCACCGGATCTCTCATCACCCTCTGAAATACCTTGGTCACGACCACATAGTTCCGGAATTGTCCCACGGCCCAAACGTATCCTTGCTGAACGTTCTCAGGGCAATGGCGCGGGAAGCGGAAGTTGAGGCCTGCAAGGCCTTTCAGACGGACAGCTTCAGTCTTACACGGCCAGATATCGTGCAGGGGCTCAATCGCCTGAGCAGTGCGCTTTATGTGTTGATGCTCATGGTTCTTGTGGTTGAAACAACCGGATCACTTCCCGAACTCGGAGTGATCTCGTGATCAGGGTGATGGAGCAGTGCCGGAATTCTTGTCGCGAAGCCCCCCGGCGCATCGTTTTCCCTGATGCGCTTGATGAAAGGGTTTTGCACGCAGCAAATGAATTGCAGCAGCGCGGTCTGGCTCAACCCGTTTTGCTTGGTAACCCGTTTGAGCTTCGGGATTACGCCCAGAAAGCGGGAATAGCTATGCAGTGTTTTTCAATTGTGGATCCATTGCACTCACCATGGATGGATTCGTTTATCAGTGCTTACCAGGATAAGAATGAGGGAGTAGGCAAGGATGAAGCCCGGGACCTCATGCGTGACCCGTTGTTTTTCGGAGCCATGATGGTAAAGCGCGAGCATGCTGATATCTGTATTGCCGGCAATAATTCAACCAGCGGCAATGTTATCCGTGCGGCCATAAGGGTTATTGGTGCGGCTGGGGGGCATAAAACGGTGTCCTCATTTTTTCTCATGTCCTCCGCCGATGGTAGCGACATACGATTGTTTGCTGATGCAGGGGTTATTCCACAGCCCACAGTGGAACAGCTTTCTGATATTGCCATCGACTCAGCCCGCAGTTTCGAAAGGCTTACAGGAGAGCAGGCGCGGGTCGCTTTGCTGTCATTTTCTACCAAAGGCAGTTCTCAGCATCCGGCAGCCAGGCGGGTCGTGGAAGCGTTTGAGCTGACGCGCTCCCGGGCTCCGTCGCTGATTATTGATGGTGAATTGCAGTTTGATGCAGCTGTGGTGCCCTCAGTTGCCATGAAAAAGGCACCTGACAGCCCCTTGAAAGGCAATGCGAATGTTCTGATATTCCCATCACTTGAAGCTGGAAATATCGCTTATAAGGTCGCCCAGCGCATGGGTAATTACATGGCGCTGGGGCCGATGCTGGAAGGTTTGGCGAAACCTATGCATGACTTGTCACGAGGCTGCACGGCCGACGATATCGTCGACGTCGCTATTGTGGCGTCATGCCTGGTTAACAATGAGTAGTGACACCCTGAGGAGAACTAACCATGAACGAAGCACTTGGAATTATTGAGACAAAGGGCCTGACCGCCCTGATTGAGGCCTCTGATGCCATGGTCAAGGCAGCCAGAGTTCAGCTTGTTGGCTACAAACAGATTGGTAGTGGTCTTGTAACTGCGATGGTTCGGGGCGATGTAGCCGCCTGTAAGGCAGCCACGGATGCCGGTGCCGCCGCAGCGCAGAGGCTGGGTGAACTGGTGGCTGTACACGTGATTCCGCGTCCGCACGGAGATCTGGAATCCATATTCCCTATTACTCCTACCGGACAGCCTTTATCCGACGCCTGAGACAATCAGGCAATAATGAAAAAGGTTTATTCAGATGAACGCAGTCTGGAAGCAGGCTTCAGAACAAGCCGAAAGGCACGAGGGTACCAGCATGATGGAAGCATTAGGCATTATTGAAACAAAAGGTCTGACGGCTTTGATAGAAGCCTCTGACGCCATGGTAAAAGCTGCCAGAGTTGAACTGGTGGGCTATGAGCAAATCGGCCATGGCTACGTCACTGCTCTGGTCAGAGGTGATGTTGCTGCCTGTAAAGCTGCGACAGACGCTGGAGCAGCAGCAGCGCAGCGGCTTGGTGAGCTGATTGCCGTCCATGTTATTCCACGTCCACACACGGACCTCGAAGCTATTTTTCCGATTGTGCCGAGAAAGACGGTAGAGCCGGGAAAGCAGAATCCGGGCAAGAAAGCATAGGGCTAAGGCCAATTGATCTGGAAGATATCCCATGAGACTTGCAAAGGTAATTGGTCAAGTTGTCGCTACTGTCCGCAGCGAGCGGTTGGGGATGGATAAGCTGGCGTTGATCAAGTTTATCGATCAGGACGGAAAAGAGGAAAGCCCGGTCATGGTTGCAGCTGACCGGCTGGGCGCTGGGGAAGGTGAATGGGTACTGGTGGTCGGTGGCAGCTCTGCCCGCATGTCTATAGACAGCGTCGGCCACACACCTGTCGATCTCAGTATCGTGGGTATTATCGATGAAGTTACCGGTGGCTCGGAAACCTGGTTCCGGAAATCTCAGCGACGTTACTAGGCCACTTTTATAAGGCTGCCAGAGATCGTGTGGCAGCCTCGGGGAGAGGGAAAATGCAGATGGATGCACAGCAGATAGAATCCATCGTTCGCCGCGTTATCGAGCAGTTACACTCGCCGCAGTGCGATGGTGAAAGTTACGGGGTATTCAGGACACTTGATGATGCGGTGGCGGCCGCTCAGGGTGCCCATAAGCAGTTAAAGTCGGTGGCCCAGAGAGAAGCAATTATTGCAGCTATCCGTCGTATGGGGCGCGAGCATGTGCAGGAGCTGTCCCAGCTCGCTGTTCAGGAAACAGGGTACGGCCGGGTAGAAGATAAAATACGCAAACACAATCTGGTACTCGATAAAACACCAGGGGTAGAAGCCATTATGCCGGTAGCGCTTACCGGTGATCATGGGCTGTCTCTTGTCGAGAATGCGCCCTGGGGTGTAATAGCATCTGTTACTCCCTCAACCAATCCGTCTGTAACCATTCTGAACAACGCGATCAGCATGATCGCAGCCGGTAACTCCGTTGTGTTCTCCCCGCACCCTGCAGCGAAAGCGGTGTCCCAGCGCGCTATTCAGTTAGTCAATCGTGCATCGGTAAGTGCTGGAGGGCCAGCGAATCTGGTTACCTGTGTGGAAAATCCCACGATCGAGGTAGCCACCCGTCTGTTCAGTTTTCCGGGTATTCGTCTGCTCACTATTACTGGTGGTGATGCGGTGGTGAACGCTGCACGCAAGGTCACCGACAAGCGCCTGATAGCCGCAGGGCCAGGTAATCCGCCGGTCGTGGTGGATGAAACGGCTGATATTGAGCGGGCGGCGATCAGCATCGTGCAGGGCGCGTCGTTTGACAACAACATTATCTGTGTTGATGAAAAAGAAATTGTCGCCGTCGATTCCATAGCGACAGAGTTGAAAGAGGCCATGTGCAGGCATGGTGCCGCAGAGATTAATGCGGATCAGGCAGACGCTATAGCAAGGCTGGTGCTGGCAGGTTACCCAGGCCCCAATCCGCGTCCGAAACCGGAATGGGTGGGGCGAGATGCAGAAAAAATCGCCGCAGCAGCGGGCTTCAGTGTCCCGGCAGGCACTCGTTTGCTAGTCACAGAAACCGCGCGGGATCATGCTTTTGCCACAACTGAAATGATGCTCCCGGTTATTGCGCTGATACGCGCCAGGGATGCGGACGAAGCTATTGACTGGGCAGTGGAACTGGAAGCCGGAAATCTCCATACCGCCGCCATGCATTCCCGGAATATCGACAATCTCTCCCGTATGGCTCTGGAAATTAACTGCAGTCTGTTTGTGAAAAATGGGCCATGCATTGCCGGGCTGGGCGCGGGAGGCGAAGGATGGACATCCATGACGATATCAACCCCCACAGGTGAAGGCGTTACCAATGCGAGCACTTTTGTGCGCAAGCGGCGTTGCACCATGGTGGATTCGTTCCGGATCGTCTGATAAGGAGATAGTAATGAGCAGGACAATGGCCGAGGTTAACCGGTTGCTGAAGAAAACTGCCGGCCTGATCAACGATGACACCAGCAGCCCATTTCAGGGTGAGTTCAGAGTAGGCGTCGATCTGGGCACAGCCGATATTCAGACAATTGTGCTGGATGCCGAGGGTAACCCGTTGGCCGGTTATATGGATTGGGCCAATGTCGTCCGGGATGGTGTGGTCGTCGATTTCTTTGGCGCCAGCCAGATTGTCCGGGAACAGGTCCGGCGTGCAAGTGACAAGCTGGGTATTCATATTGAACATGTCAGCACGTCTTTTCCTCCAGGTACCGACTCACGTATTTCAACCAACGTTATTGAAGCTGCCGGTCTTGAAGTGGCTGGCGTTATTGATGAGCCAAGCAGTGTGGCGAAGCTGTTGCAGCTTGATCATGCGGCGGTGGTTGATATCGGTGGTGGAACCACGGGAACCGCCATTATAGAACAGGGCCAGGTTGTCTGTTCCAGGGATGATGCCACCGGTGGCCGTCACATAACGCTGGCTCTGGCTGGCCACTTCGGTATTCCCTATGAGGAGGCCGAAGAGATGAAGCGCACGAGCAAGGATCTTGCTCTGTGCCGGCTGGTGACACCGGTAATTGCGAAAATGGCAGATATTGTTCATGGCCATATCGCGGGTAAGAAGGTGCCAGCCATCTATCTGACCGGAGGCTCCTGTGCGTTGCCGGGATTTCTTGAGGTATTTGCTGCGGAGTTTCCGGATGTTGAGGTTCTGCTTCCTTCGCACCCGCTCTATCTGACGCCACTGGCGATTGCCAGCTATTCGGACGTACTCGAGGCAAGAGAAGTGAGGGCCGGATGATATGCATTCGCTAGAACAGTCACTGGACAAAGCGTTGATCGAAGACATTGTCACCCGCACGGTAGATGAGCTGACGCCCCACGGTCTGTTCAACTTTAATGCACCTCGCCAGACATTGATGGGCGAGGGTGCAATTCTCAGAATTGGTGAGATGCTCGGCAAGCTGGGTGTAACTCATGTGCTGGTAGTTGCAGACCGTGTGGTGCATGAAAAAGGCCTGATGAAAAGCATGGAGCGCAGCCTCGAACGCGCTGGCATTGAGTTCACAATTTATCCCGCGATCACTCAGGAACCTGATGAAACGGTCGTCGCTTCTGCTACTGATCTGCTGACCCGAAACAAGGCAGACTTTGTACTCGGTTTTGGTGGTGGATCCGCGCTGGATGCAGCCAAGGCCATTGCCCTGACGGGAAGCAGCCAGAGCAGCCTGCACCAACTGGCAGAGCCGGGATTCAGTGGTCGCCGGAGTGTCGGTTTGGGTGCGGTGCCAACAACAGCCGGTACAGGGTCGGAAGTCACTGATATCAGTGTAATCATGCGCGCTGACCGGCTGCACAAGTTTGTTATCAAGAATGGCGATCTTATGCCTGACCTGGCGATCGTTGACCCGGGTCTTATGCTCAATCTGCCGCCAATGGTGACTGCTGCAACCGGTATTGATGCACTCACCCATGCCATTGAAGCCTATGCTGCGCGTAACTCCCATCCGCTCGCAAAGGCGTTGGCTATATGTGCGATACAGAGCATTGCTGAGGCGTTGCCTGTTGTGGTGGGCAACGGGAGAGATCAGGCAGCCCGGCTTACCATGTCAACCTCGTCCTATAAAGCAGGGCTTGCATTCAGTAATTCCGGGCTCGGTCTGGTTCATGCCATATCCCATCAGATTGGCCCCCGCTACAACCTGGCCCATGGCATCGCCAACGGAATTCTTCTTCCTTACGTAATGAAGTTCAATGCTCTGGTTTGCCAGCGTGAGTATGCCGCCATCGCCCATATGCTGGGCGTTACCCATGCCGGAATGACAGAGCGGGAGCAGTGTATGGCGTCAATCGACGCAGTCAGACAACTGCTCTCCGATATAGGGTTACCCGAAGATCTCGCGGGAACGGATATTCGCCGTGACGACTTTAACGCGATTGCGACTGAAGCTCTGACGGACGTTTGTATCGCGACCAACCCGAGAGACGTTACCGAAGTGGATATTGTGAAACTGCTTGAAGAGGCCTGCGGTACCAAAAAGAACCTGTGATTCGAATATTTGCTAGCAAGCGGAGAGCCGAATATGGAAATGTTAAATCAGATAATCCTTTATATCATGATGACCTTTATGGTTATCGGTGCGCTGGATCGGGTATTCATGCAATTCGGCGGGTCTGAACCGGTTCTGGGGAAACTTGGCCTTGGAGGCATGGGGCGTTCGATTTCCGGCGCAGGCAGCCAGTTTGAAGAAGGTTTTCAGGCCATGGGGGCGCTTGCGCTGGCTATGGTCGGCATTATCGCAATGGCGCCCGTACTGGCCAAAATACTGTCACCGGTCGTTGTACCTATATATACCTTCCTGGGTGCTGATCCCGCCATGTTCGCCACCACGTTGCTTGCCAACGACATGGGCGGATACTTCCTGGCGAAAGAAATGGCCACGGCTGTGGACGGCACAATTAACTACGGTGCCTGGATGTATGCAGGCCTGATTCTTGGCGCCATGATGGGGCCTACCATCGTATTCACCATTCCGGTTGCCGTTGGCATTATCCATGAAAGCGATCGCCCCTATCTGGCCTCTGGTGTACTTGCCGGTATTGTAACCATTCCTGTTGGCTGTATTGCCGGTGGACTGGCCGCGATGGCCTCAACGGTTCTTATCCCCGGGACTGATGAGGCAATACAGTTCAACATGTCTCTGATTTTCATGAACCTGATCCCGGTGATTATTGTGTCTGCTCTCATCGCAGCGGGCCTTTGGTTTATGCCAGACCGGATGATCCGTGGGTTCGCAATTTTTGCGAAATTTCTGGTTGCCTTTATCACTATCGGTCTCGCTGCTGCGGTGCTGAAACACACCCTGGGTATCACCCTGATTCCCGGAATGGATCCGATTTTTATGGTGCCAGGCGACGAGCCGGGTATCGATATGCGGGCAATCGAGGTTATCGGCTCTATTGCTGTCATCCTGTTGGGTGCTTACCCCATGGTCCTGCTCTTGACTCGCTGGTTTGAAAAGCCATTGCTGAAAATGGGTAATGTACTGAACGTAAACCCGACAGCGGCCACTGGCCTGATAGCTACTCTGGCCAACAATATCCCGATGTTCCAGGTAATGAAGGATATGGACAGCCGCGGCAAGATTCTATGTTCCGCTTTCGCGGTGAGTGCGGCATTTACCTTCGGTGATCACCTTGGTTTTACCGCGGCCAATAAGCCGGACATGATCATGGCCGTCATCATCGGCAAGCTTGTTGGAGGCATCACGGCAGTTCTGTTCGCCATGCTTGTGGCCAACCGGATGATCGCGTCTATCGAAAAAAACGGTAAGCCGGGCCCGAATGTTTCGTCCGCCGAGGAAGTGGAAGGAAAACTGTGAACAGAAAAACCGTACACAGTGTCGGAATCGACATAGGAACAACCACAACCCAGGTGATCTTTTCACGGCTCACCATGGTCAACCGGGCGCCTGTTACCCAGGTGCCCCGGTATGAGTTTGTGGAGCGGGAGATCTTTTTCCAGAGCCCCGTCAGTGCCACGCCTTTGCAGGAAGACGGAACGGTTAATGTGCCCATGCTGCAGCAGTTTATTGATGAACAGTTTGCGGCGGCGGGGATTGCGCTCAGTGATATCGAAACCGGTGCCATTATCATCACTGGTGAAACCTCAAAAGTGAAAAACGCCAAAGACACGGTTATGGGGCTTGCTGAACGTTTGGGAGATTTTGTGGTGGCAACTGCAGGCCCGAACCTGGAGTCCGTGATCGCAGGCAGAGGCAGTGGCGCCGGAGACTACTCCAAACAAAACCACGCCAGGGTGCTGAATATTGATATTGGTGGTGGTACCAGTAATTACGTGGTCTTTGATAGTGGCCGGGTAGAGGATACCGCCTGTCTTAATATCGGTGGAAATCTGATTAAAACTGACCTGTCGGGATCCGTAACCAGAGTCCGGGAGCCCGCAAGGCTGGTTATCGAGTCCCTGTTTGGAGAGGCGTTGCCTGAAAGTCGATTAAATGCAGATCAGCTTAAAAAGACTGTCGACTGCATGGCTCAACTGGTTGTTGACGTGATTGTCGGTAACCACTCCGAACTGAGCCAAAAGCTGATGATGACGCCGTATCTGAAAGAAACCGGGGAATTCGACGCCGTCTTCATAAGTGGAGGCGTCGGCACCAGTTACTACCGTCTGAAAACGGAAGGTATCGACCCGTTCAAGTGGAACGATATCGGCGTATTGCTTGGTGGTGCCTTATTAAAGCATCCCACGCTTGCGGCAATGAAAGTCAGAGAACCGGCTCAGACCCAGCAGGCCACAGTCATCGGTGCTGGCGCTTACTCCATGTCGCTCTCCGGGAGCTCAATATGGCTGAACGCAGATTCACTACCTATCCGCAATATACCTGTGGTGGAGCCTCAGATTGACTGGCAGGAGGGGGATCAGCCACCGGTTTGCCAACAGATTGTCGAGGCTGCAGAGCGCATGGACCTGCGCCTGCAGGAAGATAGCTACGCTATCGCGCTGGGCAGGGATATGCCTATGAGCTATCGGGCAGTGTCACACACAGCGAAGGAGATTGCAGAATATTATCACCAGCATGGCAATCGCCAGGCAACTGCGGTCATCGTTACTGAAAATGATCTGGGCAAGGTGTTGGGCATGGAGCTGCAACCCTTGATCGACCCCCAGAAACTGCTCGTGATTGATGAAGTAAGAGCCGTTACCGGTGACTACATCGATATCGGTGAAAGTTTTTTTGGCGGGGAAGTTGTGCCATTAACCATCAAATCTCTGGCATTTCCTGCCTAGAGGGGGAGGTTTTTCATGAACTTGAAAACAACACTGTTCGGAAAGGTTTATCAATTCCGTGATGTAAAGGATGTGCTCGCTAAGGCGAATGAGCTTCGTTCCGGCGATGTGCTTGCCGGTGTTGCCGCCGAAACCGCTCAACAGCGCGTTGCTGCCAAGCAGGTATTGAGCGAAATGCGCCTTGAAACCTTACGGGAAAACCCGGTTGTTCCCTATGAAGAGGACTCAATAACCCGGGTGATCCAGGATTCTGTAAACAAGGCGGCCTACGAGAGCATCAGGAACTGGACTGTCAGCGAGTTGAGAGAATACATACTGTCTGATGTGCCGACCTATGAAGATTATGAACGGTTGCGCAAGGGTCTGACGTCTGAAATGGTCGCAGCCGTGTGCAAAATATGTTCGAACGGGGATCTCATGGTAGGGGCCAAGAAGCTCTATGTGATTTCCAAAGCAAATTGCACCGTTGGCATTCCAGGCCACTTTTCTTCCCGTTTGCAGCCGAATGATCCAAGAGATGATGTCGACAGCATCATGGTTCAGGTATACGAAGGATTGTCTTACGGTTGCGGTGACGCCGTTATTGGTATCAACCCCGTCACCGAATCGGTGGAGAACACCATTCGTATTCTTAATGCGGTCAAGGAAGCTACGGACAAGTGGAACATTCCAACCCAGGGTAGTGTACTTGCTCACATAACAAACCAGATGGCGGCGCTTGAAAAAGGCGCGCCCGGAGGCTTGTTGTTCCAGAGCCTGTCTGGCACAGAACAGGGCCTCAATGAGTTTGGTGTCACCGTAGAAATGCTGGATGAAGCCTATGAGATGGGCAAGCATTACTGCAAGCTTGCGGGTCCAAACATGATGTACTTTGAAACTGGCCAGGGGTCGGCGCTATCTGCCAATGCACACCATGGTGCGGATCAGGTAACCATTGAAGCCCGAAACTATGGTTTGGCGAAACGTTATACCCCGCATTTGTTGAACACTGTGGTCGGATTTATCGGGCCGGAATATCTGTTCAACCATCAACAAATCACACGCGCCGGCCTGGAAGATCATTTCATGGGTAAGCTGACCGGCATCTCTATGGGGTGTGATGCCTGCTATACGAATCACGCAGATACTGATCAGAACTCCAACGAAAACCTGACCACATTGCTGGCTGCTGCGGGCTGTAACTACGTCATGTCCCTACCGATGGGGGACGACATCATGCTGAATTACCAGACTACCGGCTACCATGATGTCGCCACTGCCCGCAGGCTCCTGGGATACCGTCCCGCTCCCGAGTTCGAGGCCTGGCTGGAGACTATGGGTCTGATGGAAGACGGCAAGCTCACCGCCCGGGCGGGCGACCCATCCATCTTCTTTGATTGAGGTGACAACCATGGACGAGCAAACAATCCAGAGTATCGTCAATTCAGTGTTGCGTGAACTGGGAGAGAAAGACCTCCCTGCCGGGCAGGTAACCCGTATTCAGCCTGAAGGCAAAAGTTCACAGCAAAATAATCCGCCGGCCTACAAACCATCGGCGGCGGCTGGCAGGCAAAGCTCTTCCGGTGCCCAGGTCAGTGAGCAAAAGCAGTCAGAACCGGTTGATACCGGGGAGGGTCTTGAAGATCTCAGTCTGGATAAGTTTATTCACTGGAATGGCATTGAAAATGCTCATAACGCTTCAGTAAACGACGATATGATCAAACAAACTGCCGCCCGAGTCTGCCAGGGGCGCGCAGGACCCAGGCCCCGCACCATTTCACTGCTGCGTTTTCTTGCAGACCATTCCCGTTCCAAGGACACAGTTGTTAAAGAAGTGGCTCCGGAATGGCTGGAAGCCCACAAGCTCTGGGAAGTGCAGTCTTGCGCCACTGATAAAAGTGAGTACCTCAGGCGCCCGGATCTGGGTCGCAAGCTTTCAGATGAAGCAAAGAAAATTATTGGTGAGCGCTGTAAAAAATCGCCCCAGGTTCAGGTGGTTATATCTGATGGCCTGAGTACCGATGCGATTACCAATAATCTTGAGGAAATAATCCCGCCTCTCATGAAGGGGCTGGAGAGTGCTGGTTTTACAGTTGGTACGCCTTTCTTTTTACGTTACGGCCGGGTGAAGGCTCAGGACGAAATAGGCGAGCTTCTACAGGCTGAAGCCAATCTTCTGCTCATTGGCGAAAGGCCCGGGCTGGGGCAGTCTGAGAGCCTGAGCTGTTATTGCGTTTACAAACCCACCCAAAAGACGGTGGAATCAGATCGCATGGTTATTTCCAATATTCATAAAGGCGGTACGCCGCCCGTTGAAGCGGCGGCTGTTATCGTTGATCTGACGCGCAAAATGCTTGAGCAAAAGGCGAGCGGGCTTAACCTCAAACGCTGAATCCAAGGGCTCAGACTCATGGTCCGGGGTACTCAAAAAGAGACCCCAGCACGATATTGAAAGGAGCACCATCATGGCAATCCGGGACGAAATTAGAGCGTCGGTACTGGCGACCCGTGTTATTGCGTCAGTCGATGACGGAATGATGAAACAGTTTAATCTCAAAAAGGAACAACGCTGTATCGGCATGCTTACCGCCGATAGTGATGATGTGACCTATGTAGCTCTCGATGAAGCAACAAAAGCCGCACAGGTTGATGTAGTGTACGCCCGGTCGTTTTATGCGGGTGCGGCGCATTCATCTGGCCTGCTATCCGGAGAGGTCATCGGCATCATCGCCGGGCCAGGGCCCGCAGATGTTATTGCCGGGCTGCAGCGAGCGCGGGAAGTTATCGAGAATGAAGCCTGCTTTTACTCCGCTAATGAAGACGGCACCATTGCGTACTTCGCCCATCTTGTATCTGCCACCGGTGGCTATCTGTCGAAAGAGGGCGGGATAAAGCGAGGTGACTCTATGGCGTATCTGATCGCGCCGCCGCTTGAGGCAATGTTCGGTATGGATGCGGCACTGAAAGCTGCCAGTGTCACGGTTTCGAACTTCTTTGCTCCGCCTTCTGAAACCAACTACGGTGGTGGGTATCTCACGGGCACTCAGGCCGCGTGTAAAGCGGCGTGCGAAGCCTTTGAGGAGGCAGTTCTGGCGGTTGCCAGCAACCATATTGACATATGAGTGGCGCACTTGACATGAACTCCCTTGTGGAAAAAGTCAGAAATGCGGGTGTCGTGGGTGCCGGAGGGGCAGGTTTTCCATCCTATGTGAAAATCGAGGCCCAGGCGGATGTTCTGATTGCCAACGGCGCGGAATGCGAACCCCTGTTGTTCAAGGATCAGACGATTATTCAACGGTTCTCAGCGGAACTGCTTCAAGGCATGGCACTTCTGATGGAGCTGACTGGCGCAAGCCGCGGCGTAATCGCCATCAAGGAGATGCATCAGGACTCCATATCTCATATTGAACCACTGCTGCCGGCGAATATTGAAATAAAAGCCATGCCCAACGTCTATCCGGCGGGTGATGAATACGAGCTGGTCTATGAGGTAACGGGTAACCGTATTCCTGCCGGAGGGTTGCCAAAGGATGTTGGTGTACTGGTTCAGAATGTCGAGACGCTGGTGAATATCGCCCGGGCTGAGCAGGGCACTCCTGTAACCCGTACCATGATTACGGTTCACGGAGAGGTCGAGCATCCTTACACGGCTTTATTGCCCATAGGTATGCGCTTTGCGGATGCCATCAGTCTTGCAGGCGCCATAACCTGCGATGATCCTGTAGTGATTGATGGTGGCGCCATGATGGGGCAGGTCGTTGAAGACCTGGATGCGTCGATTTCTGCCGTGAGCAGCGGGTTGCTGGTGCTGCCCCGGGAGAGCAATCTGGTAAAGCGGCGCACGCAAACGGAAAAAGAGTACAGGCGTATTGGTAAATCCGGCTGCGACCAGTGCACCTTGTGCACTGAAATGTGCCCCAGATACCTGCTCGGTTATCCGGTACAGCCACATCTGGTTATGCGCTCATTGCTTACGACCGGAGAGGTCAGCGAAACTTTATCCGTTCATGCCCAGGCCTGCTGCGAATGTAATGTCTGCACCTTGTGGGCTTGCCCGGAGCAGCTTAATCCCCGTGACATCTGCGCTTCGACCAAGCGTGATCTGAAAGCCAATGATCTCTGGCTGACACCAGAACAGTTGCAAGGCCAGACCCGCGAGGTACACAGCATGCGTGAATATCGCGGCGTGCCATCATCACGGCTGGTCCGCAAGCTGGGGCTGGCGAAATACGACAACAGAACGGCGTACTGGAAAGAGGTTGATACGACCCCTTCCCGGGTTGTTATTGCATTGCATCAGCGCATGGGACAGCCTCCTGAGCCAGTTGTGAAAACAGGGGATACAGTGGTTGAGGGCGCAGTAATTGCAAAGCCGCCGGGCGAGGGGATGGGGGTTCCGGTCCACGCCAGTATCAGCGGTAAAGTGACACTGACAAACGGCTTCATTGAAATCAATGCTGGTAACTGACGCGGGCTCAAACAGGATTTGATTATGAGCAACAAAAGTGCGATCGGAATGATTGAAATGAATTCAATCGCGAAGGGTTATGCGGTAGGCGACGCTATGCTGAAGGCAGCCAACGTCGAAATCGTGTTCAACCGGACCATCTGCCCGGGCAAATTCATGGTCATGGTAGCGGGTGATGTTGCCGCTGTTGAGTCTGCCATGTCTGCAGGCCTCGATATGGGCAGTGAAACCATTGTGGACGAACTGATCATCCCCAATGTTCATCCCTCCGTCTTCTCCGCAATCAGCGGTACCCGGGTAATTGAAGAAACTGCCGCGCTGGGCATTATTGAAACTTTCTCGGTTGCCACCATTATTGAAGCAGCGGATGCTGCGGTGAAGGCGGCCAACGTTGAGTTGATCGATATCCACCTGGCCATGGCGATCGGAGGCAAGGGTTTCCTGACTCTGACAGGCGACGTAGCAGCTGTGACAGCGGCAGTTGAAGCGGGCACTGACTACATCAAGAAAAAAGGGCTTCTGGTGGATAAGGTTGTCATCCCTCAGCCTCGCAAAGAGATCTTGCGGGACAAGTTATAGTCGGTACAGTGCGACTGCTGCCTGAAATGATATACTGGTGCGCAGAATAAAACTGAGAGAAGCTGTTCATGACTAAAGCTGAAGACCGGATCCTTGTTCAGGAACACCTCGCCCACGCAGCAGAGCCAAAGCCGCTCAGCGCTGATGAGCAGGCGCGGCTCGAAGCCCGTATCAAGGCTGTCCTCAAGGAAAAAGACGCCGTGCTTGTGGCGCACTATTACACAGACCCTGACATTCAGCGCCTGGCTGAAGAGACCGGAGGTTGTGTGGCCGATTCTCTTGAAATGGCCCGCTTCGGAAACCAGCACCCGGCCTCTACGGTGGTTGTAGCGGGTGTTCGTTTTATGGGTGAAACTGCCAAGATTCTGAACCCTGAAAAGCGCGTGTTAATGCCCACGCTGGAGGCAACCTGCTCGCTGGATGTCGGGTGCCCGGCAGATGAATTTGAAGCCTTTTGTAATGAGCACAGCGATCGTACAGTGGTGGTTTATGCCAATACATCAGCTGCGGTCAAGGCCCGGTCCGACTGGGTAGTAACCTCCAGTTGTGCTCAGGCAATAGTTGAAGACCTGGACGCACGGGGAGAGAAGATTCTCTGGGCGCCAGACAAGCATCTTGGCCACTACGTACAGAAAACCACAGGGGCCGACATGCTGCTGTGGGATGGTTCCTGCATCGTACATGAGGAGTTCAAGCACCGCGGACTGGAAGACCTCAAGGCCCTGTATCCCGATGCCGCCGTTCTGGTGCATCCGGAATCTCCGGATGCGGTTGTGGAACTGGCGGATGTGGTTGGCTCAACGTCGCAGCTTATCCACGCGGTACAGAGCATGCCGAATCAGGAGTTCATTGTTGCTACGGACAACGGCATTTTCTACAAAATGCAGCAGCTCGCGCCTAACAAGACGCTTATTGAGGCACCCACTGCCGGCAATGGCGCAACCTGTCGAAGCTGTGCGCAGTGTCCCTGGATGGCGATGAACGGGTTGGAAAACCTGCTTCGGGTAATCGAGACAGGCGATCAGGAAGTGCACGTGGATCCAGTGACCCGGGAGAGCGCTCTCAAGCCTCTGCGGCGCATGCTGGATTTCACTGCAGAGATGAACCTGAAAGCTGCCGGTAACGCCTAACTGTTACGCCGCACCTGTAGGCGGCTGGTAATTTCTGCCAGCCGCTCACTCACAATCTGGCGCTGGGCGGAGCCCGCAGGCAGTTTTTCCTGGGCCTGCCTGAGTTGCCTCTGGGCAGATTCCAGATTCCCCATGAGGGCGTCATACTCCGCGCGAGCCCGGTGCACACCAACAATGTTTCTTGCCATACCTTCGGCTTCCGCCAGTCTCAGCCACAGATATTCCTGCTGGGGCATTCTGCGTGTCAGTTGTTTCAGATATTCGGCAGCCTGAAGCCCGTTGCCAGCTGCAATTTCTACGTCGGCGAGTGTTGACGTAATAGGGTAGTTTCCCGGGTTTCGGCTAAGAGCGCCTTTCAGAAGAGTTCGGGCTTCATCGGTTTTTTTCTGTTGGATCTGTATTTCAGCCAGTGTGACCTGCAAGGTTATTCTGCCAGGGTTGCTGGCCAGCAGGGTGTTAATCAGATTAGTGGCTTTTTCGAGCTGTTCGTCAGCCAGATAAGCTACAGCGAGCCCATACTGAATAGCTTCATTACTTTCGGTATCCGGCTTTTCCAGATAGCTTTCGAAGGTTTCAACGGCAAGTTCAGGAGTGGTGGCATAGTGTACTTGCAGACGGCTGCGTACCAGATGATATTCCTGCCCGTCCTTTATCGTTTTTTCCGGGTATTGTTCTGCACGGTTACGGGCATCCGCCACACGGTTCCGGGTCAGGGGGTGCGTTGACAGATACTCCGGCATGGTGTCTCCCTGCAGCCGGTTTTGCCGCATCATGATCTCAAACATTTCAGGCATGCCGCGGGGATCCAGCCCTGCTGTCGCCAGGATGTCCAGTCCGACCCGGTCGGCTTCCTGCTCTTGCAGGCGGCTATAGGCCAGCATGTTCTGTATGGCCAGAGCCTGAGTGCCGGCGATGGCTGCGATACCTATATCGGATTGCGTAACTGCGGAAAGCACAATGCCGGCAATCATTCCGGCAATAGTGAGTGGTGTACTGGTTTCCTGTTGCTCCAGCCGGCGGGCAAAGTGACGCTGGCTAAGGTGGGCGAGCTCGTGGGCGAGCACCGATGCAAACTGCTGCTCTGTGGCAGCGTTGAGAAAGAGGCCTCCGTTTACGCCGACAATACCTCCGGGAACCGCGAAAGCGTTGATTGCGGAGCTGTCGATGAGTGCGAGAGTCAGCTCCCGGTTCTCCAGTGGAGCCGAGGGAACCAGGCGATATATAATCGCGCTGAGGTAATCGTAGACCAGAGGATCGGTTATGCGCGGAGCTGACCTTCGGATCGACACCATAACCTGTTGCCCGATGTCACTTTCCTGTTGCCCGGAAATCAGCCCTCCACCGGTTCCGCCAATATCTGGCAACTGGGTTTCCTGAGCTACGGACGCAGAACCTGACACCAGCGCAAAAGCAAACGTCACAGCGATAGTGAGCTTTCGGTAACAGCTAAACTCTGTAAGAAGGTTATTCATGTAATGCGGTGTACTCCTGGTTCAAGCCACCCCTGTGACAACAGATTGCCGTTGAAATTCCTTGAAACAGCCAGAGCCTGGCCATTAACCGGTATTGTGATGCAATACAGTATCACTGAAGGCATAATGCCGCCTTGCGAATTACATGTCTTGCTATGGTGAACATTCTGGATGACTGATCGTACACTGGATGCTTCCGGGCTTCGTTGCCCTATGCCCTTGCTGAAAACAAAGCTGGAGCTCAATGGTATGTCTCCCGGTGAGCAGCTTGAGGTAATCGCTACCGATGCGGGCTCTGCCCGTGATATCCCGGCCTTTCTGGAGTTATCCCGCCACCGTTTGGTGAACTCCTCGGAAAATGATGGCCATTACACGTTTGTGATAGAGTGCGGCGGTTAATTCTCCGGAGTCTTTGATGTTCAGAATTTTACGCGGTCTTGCGCACAAATACTTTTCAGATGAAGAAGCTGTAATTCTTTTCCTGATTCTGGTGGCGGGCACAGTTTTTATTATCTGGTTCGGTGCCATGCTTGCACCGGTAATCGGATCCCTTATCGTAGCCTTCATTCTGCAAGGGCTTGTGACCCGGCTGAACACGCTCGGTGTTCCCGAGGGCATTGCAATACTGAGCGTCTTTCTGGTGTTTCTGGGCGTATTGGTAGGCTTTATTTTTGGGCTTCTTCCGCTTGTATGGACTCAGCTCAGTACCCTGGCCGGCGAAGCTCCCCGAATCATCGGCGAGTTGCAGTCCTATCTTGAGTTGCTACCTGAAGAGTATCCACACATTATCTCTGCCGAGGCGGTGGCCAGTCTGTATCAGCAGGTGAACACGGAAGTGGGGCATATGACCCAGTGGCTGGTATCTTTCTCGCTATCGAGTATTCCTGATCTGGTAGCACTGCTGATCTACATGGTACTGGTGCCCATTCTGGTGTTTTTCTTCCTGAAGGACCGTGCTGTTCTGCTTGGTTCAATCTCCCGGCTACTACCTCCCCAGCGCCCGATGATGCTGAAAATCTGGCATGAAGTGAACCTCCAATGTGCCAATTATGTGCGGGGGAAAGCCCTTGAAATCCTGATCGTTGGCAGCGCAACCTACGTCGCATTCAAATTTCTGGGCGTGCCATATGCGGCGCTGTTATCACTTTTGGTGGGGCTGAGCGTTGTTATCCCGTATATCGGTGCTGCAGTAGTAACTATTCCTGTTGCAGTAATCGCCCTGTTTGCTTTCGGCTGGGGAACCCACTTCATCTGGGTCATGGTTATATACGGAATTATTCAGGCTTTGGACGGTAATGTACTGGTCCCGGTATTGTTTTCGGAAGTGAACAACCTTCATCCGGTCGTTATCATCATTTCGGTGCTGTTTTTTGGCGGTATATGGGGGCTCTGGGGTGTCTTCTTTGCCATTCCGCTGGCAACCATGCTGAAAGCTGTTTTTTCTGCCTGGCCGGTGAAGGAGTCATACTCCTCAACCGGGCCAGATCAGATATAGTCAGCTCGTTTGCCCGAGCTCTTTGACGGCTGCGAGCACTTCATCCACGTGCCCCGGCACTTTCACTCCGCGCCATTCTTTGCGTAGCACGCCTTCCTGATCAATCAGGAACGTGCTGCGATCAATGCCCATGTACTCTTTGCCGTATAGCTTTTTGAGCTTGATAACGTCGAACAACTTGCACAGGGTTTCATCTTTATCTGAAATAAGATGAAACGGGAATTCGAACTTCGCCCGAAAATTCTCGTGGGCCTTCAGTCCGTCGCGTGAAACTCCAAAAATCTCTGTGTCCAGTTCCGCGAAGGCTTTCATCTGGTCCCGGAAGTCTTGTCCTTCCGTTGTGCAGCCCGGAGTATTGTCTTTCGGGTAGAAATAAATCACGACATTCTCGCCGCGCAAATCTGCAAGCCGAATGGTCTGGTCGCCCGTGGCAGGGGCTTCAAAATCCGGTACCGGCTTGTTTAGTTCAACAGATGACATGACTTCTCCTTTAATTCCCTTGTGTCAGTACGTGCCCAACATTACCATAACCGTTTTATTCGGACGGAGCATTTATGATTACGGGGAGCCTTGTCGCACTGGTCACGCCCATGCATCCAAACGGTGATATTCACTGGGAGGATCTGGATAAGTTGGTGGACTTTCACCTAGAGAACGGTACTGACGGTATCGTTGCTGTAGGTACCACCGGTGAATCTGCAACGCTTGATCAGAAAGAGCATTGCCGGGCAATTGGCCACATCATCAAACGTGTGAACGGACGGATTCCGGTTATTGCGGGTACCGGAGGTAATAGCACACGGGAAGCTATCGAACTGACAACTGAAGCCTGCAAGCTCGGCGCGGATGCCTGCCTGCTGGTTGTGCCGTATTACAACAAGCCGACCCAGGAAGGCCTTTACCAGCACTTCAGGACTATCGCAGAGGCTGTTCCGGGCATTAGCCAGATGCTCTATAACGTACCTGGCCGTACATCCTGCGATATGCTTAATGAGACCGTTCTCCGGCTTGCCGATATCCCGAATATTGTGGCCATTAAGGACGCTACCGGGAATATCCCACGGGGAATCGAGCTGATTGAAGCCCTTGATGGGCGTCTGGCGGTCTACTCCGGTGATGATGCCACTGCGGCAGAGCTGATTCTTGCTGGTGGTCAGGGGAACGTTTCAGTTACCGCGAACGTTGCACCTAAAGCCATGTCCGAGCTGTGCGCAGCTGCCATTGCCGGCAATCGGGAAGAAACAGAGCGTCTGAACGAGCTGCTGATGCCTTTGAACCGTAAATTATTCCTGGAAGCGAATCCGATCCCGGTGAAGTGGGCTCTTTATCGCATGGGCATGATTGGTGAAGGTATCCGGTTGCCGCTGACTCCGTTCAGCGAAAAGTTTCATGCCGAGCTTGAAGAAGCGATGAAAGCTTCGGGTGTGCTCTGAGCTTGCCTCTAACCATCCAGAAACAGTCCCACACAGAGAGTAGGCCGATGCCGGTTCTATCAGGAATTCGTAAATTTGACGCATTCCGACCCATAGCAGTTGCATCCGGGCTATTGCTGGCCGTCGCGACGTCTGGTTGTAGTCTGGTGGAAGATCGTTCTGAACGTTATGTAAATGCAGAGGAAGGTGATGCACTGGTTCTGCCGGAAACGGCGGAACCTTCCAGGTTTACCGAGATCATGCCCATTCGAAGAATAGATGCGGCAGACGCGGGCAAGATGTATTCGTCAGATATCCCCCGGCCCCCGGATATGACCTCGGAAATTCTCGAGGAAAATTACGTAGTAGAAGAGCTGGATGGCAGGGCCTGGCTTTTGGTAAACGACGTACCAGGCCGTATCTGGCCGGCGGTTACCGCATATATGAATGAGCAGGGCCTGGGTGTCGCCTATGACAACCCGCAACTGGGTTTGCTGCAAAGTGAAGTCGCAAACTTCAGCATGCGTGCCCGTGAGCTCCTGGATCTGTCGAGTGAGCCGGCTGAATTAAACAGTTCAGAAGTCAGGGCTGTGTTGCAGGCCCGGATAGCACCTGGTGTGCGTCGAAAGACTACCGAAATTCAGGTGCGCAAACTCACCTCCGATGATGGTGCCCCAGAGGGCAGCTCTGACCAGGGTAGTGTCTGGCCCGAGGGGTTAATTCCCTGGAGTGGTACTGCTGATCCTTCAACAGAAGCGTTGGAGTTGCAGAAACGTCTGCTTGCGAACCTTGGGGAATTCCTGAAAGCACGTGAAGAAAGTAAATCATTTTCCCGGGCAGCATCGGGGATGGAGGCCAAGCCTCTGGTGAAGCTTGTATCTGAAAATGAGACCGCGAAAGCTATATACATGGATCTGGACTACGGCCGTTCCTGGGCTGAGGTTAACCGTGCACTTGTGGAGTCGGATATTGCCGTGGTTGATCTTAACCGTAGTGAAGGCTGGTTCTTTGTCGATTTCCGCACTGCTGACGAACGTGATCCTGGCTGGTTCAGCTGGTTCAGTGACAAAGAGAAGCCTCGTCACACTCATACGGTCAGTCTTGTCGAGCAGGGTAGTCAGGTGCACGTAACTGTAGAAACAGCTGATAATTACAGCGGTGACCGTGGTCCTGAAGATCTGCTGACACAACTATTCGATTACCTATACTGATTCAGAAGGGGTGCCTGCGGTGCGGGCCTCCGTTTCGGAGACTTATGATGGAAAAACGCGAAGAACTCTACGCAGGCAAAGCCAAATCCGTATTCAGCACTGACGATCCGGAACGCTTTGTCCTGGTCTTCCGGGACGATACCTCGGCGTTTGATGGTGAGAAGAAGGAACAGCTTAACCGTAAGGGCATGGTGAATAACCGTTTTAACGCGTTCATCATGGAGAAGCTGGAAGCTGCTGGCGTACCTACACACCATGAAGGCCTGCTGTCAGCTAACGAATCGCTGGTGAAAAAGCTGGATATGATTCCGGTGGAATGCGTGGTTCGAAATGTTTCTGCAGGTAGTCTTTGTCGTCGCCTGGGTGTGGAAGAAGGTCTGGAGCTTAACCCTCCTACCTATGAGCTGTTCCTCAAAAATGACGCCATGCATGACCCCATGGTAAACGAGTCTCTGGCTGTCAGCTTTAACTGGGCAAATGAAGCCGAGCTGGCCCGCATGAAGGAACTCACATACAAAGTAAATGACGTATTGAAAACCCTGTTTGATGATGCCGGCATGCTGTTGGTGGATTACAAACTGGAGTTTGGCCGCAGTGGTGCGGAGATTGTTCTTGGCGATGAGTTCAGCCCGGATGGATGCCGTATATGGGACAAGGAAACCCGCAAAAAGATGGACAAGGATCGCTTCCGCCAGGGGCTGGGCAACGTTATCGAAACGTATGAAGAAGTGGGAAGCCGTCTTGGTATCCACTTCGACTGATGGTATACGACAGATTCAATCAGATTAAAACGACACAGGTGCACTATGCGTAGATTTACCCTTGCGGTAGGGAGTTCTCTTATTCTGGCGGCCCCTCTGGTGCAAGCCGATGTCATTGGTCTGGGCGCCAGCGTAAACTACTGGGACTCAGATTTGTCCGGAGATGTGACATCTGGTAGTAGCTCTGTTGATGTGAATGACGAGTTACGGCTGGAGGACGATGGCAACGCTAACGCCAGTATTTATATTGAACACCCGGTGCCCCTGTTGCCCAATGTGCGTTTGGCTTACACCCAGGTCCAGCAAAGTGGCAGCGGTACACTAAGCGGATCATACGACGGAGTAAGTTCGGGTAATGTCCGCTCAGACCTGGATCTGGAACAGCTGGATTTAACGCTTTACTACGAAGTGCTTGATAACTGGGTAAATCTGGACCTGGGCCTGACAGTGCGTGATTTTTCAGGCGAACTGCGGGTGCATAACGCGGTCCAGTCAAGCCTTACGGAAGCCGATGCTGTGATCCCTATGGGTTATGTCGAAGCCCGTTTTGACTTGCCTTTGACTGGTGCCGCTATTGGCGCTCAGGGCAATTTCATCAGTTTCGACGGCGACTCCATGCGTGACTTCAACGTGTATGGCCAGTACAGCATTTCGTTGCTTCAGTTGCGTGCAGGATACCGTCAGATTGCAGTTGATTATAAAGACGGCAGCGACGTTTTTGATGTGGAAATCGACGGCCCGTTCATCAGTGCGGGTGTGACTTTCTGAAGCAGGTAACAGGGGAGTAAGAGACTTGAAGATTCTGGTAACGGGCACTGCCGGGTTTATCGGTGCGCAACTGGCGCATCGATTGCTTGAGCGGGGAGACGAGGTCATCGGCGTTGACAACGTTAACGACTATTACGATGTCAGTCTCAAGGAAGCCCGGCTGGCGCGTCTGACCAGTCACTCTGGTTTTACCGAAGTACGCCAGGACATCGCCGACCGGCCGGTTATGGCAGACATCTTCTCAAAGTATCGCCCTGAACGTGTCGTACACCTTGCCGCGCAGGCAGGTGTACGGTATTCCCTGGAAAACCCTGACGCATACGTAGACGCCAACCTTGTTGGCTTTATGAATATTCTGGAGGGGTGCCGTCATAACGATGTAAAGCACCTGGTTTATGCCTCCAGCAGTTCTGTATACGGCGCCAATGAAGCCATGCCATTTTCCGTTCACGACAATGTGGACCACCCTCTGAGCCTGTATGCAGCCTCGAAGAAAGCCAATGAACTGATGGCCCATACATACAGTCATTTATATGCTTTGCCTACAACCGGACTTAGGTTTTTTACGGTATATGGCCCCTGGGGTCGCCCGGATATGGCGTTGTTTATCTTTACCAAAAAGATTCTTGCTGGTGAGCCAATTGATGTTTTCAATCATGGTAGCCACAAGCGTGACTTCACTTATATAGACGATATTGTAGAAGGCGTGGTACGCACATTGGATCAGGTAGCTGAGCCAAACAATGACTGGAGTGGTGCGGCGCCAGATCCGGGGACCAGCAAGGCCCCATACCGCATTTACAATATTGGAAGTAACAACCCGGTGGAGCTGTCCCGTTTTATTGAAATTATTGAAAAACAGACAGGGAAAAAAGCCCGTAAAAACCTGTTGCCAATGCAACCAGGTGACGTGCCCGCCACTTACGCAAACATCGATGACCTCATCAGCGACGTTGGTTACAAGCCCGAAACTCCGGTGGAGGAGGGTATAGCCAACTTTGTCGATTGGTTCCGCGAGTTTTATAAGGTCTGATTTTATCTGGATAATTCGGGGCACTACCCTTTCAGGTGCCCCTGTAGCTCACCCCCTTTTTTCTCTTCCCCCTCCTTCGAGTAAAAATCTTCGCGCCACTGCGACTTAAAAGTGATAACCATTCGCGCTTGCCTCCGTAAATTATATGTAAATGGGAATTGTAAGCGTTCAGTAAATGACATAATCTCACGCTTGATTTCTATCAGGATGCCTCGCTTGGAAGCTCAGCGGCACTCCGTAATCAGTCCGGGAGCGTCGACGATATATGACAGATACAGTGAGCAGCCGAGTTTCGGGTAACCATGATCGTGCCGGACAGAGCCGCAGCCGGTGGCTGAAGCTCTGTTTACGCTGGCACTGGATAAGTTCAGCGGTGGCTCTGTTTGGAATGCTGTTATTTGCCATTACCGGCATCACCCTGAATCATGCCGGACAGATAGGCGCGGCGCCCCAGGTTGTGGTTATCGAGGACACCTTGTCCGAAGAGTTAGTACAGCACCTCAGTGCTTCACAGAGCAGGGCGAACGGGAGGGTTCCAGCTGAGCTGGCCGGCTGGCTTGCTTCGGAACACCATGTCTCGCTGACAGGTGGCGTGGCGGAGTGGTCAGATTATGAGCTTTATATATCGCAGCCCCGGCCAGGGGGTGATGCATGGTTGAGCGTAGATCTGGAAACCGCAGAGGTTGTTTACGAATCCACCGATAGAGGCTGGATCGCCTGGCTGAATGATTTGCACAAAGGCCGGAACACTGGTGATGCGTGGGTCTGGTTCATTGATATTTTTGCTTTGGTTTGTGTGGTTTTCTGCGTTACCGGGTTCGGTGTTCTGTGGATTCACTCCCGGGAGAGACCAGCGATATGGCCGGTTGTGGGCGCAGGGATACTGATTCCGGTTCTGCTCGTCGCACTGTTTGTTCACTAAGGAGAGTTTATGAGGTTACCCGGCAAAATCACCTTGCTGGCCCTGTTGCTGGGATCAGCATACGCAGGGGCAGAAGAGTTGGCGTTAGAGGTTGAGATTCCGGCCCTGAACGTGGCGGAATACCACCGCCCTTACGTTGCAATCTGGGTTGAAGATAGCAAAGGGCGCCATCAGCAGAACCTTTCACTCTGGTATGACCACGACATGCGTGATGACGAGGGTCAGAAATGGCTGAAGGACCTCCGGCTCTGGTGGCGAAGAAGTGGCCGGCAGCTGGAATTTCCGGTTGACGGGTTCAGTGCCGCAACCCGCCCGGTTGGTACCCATGAGTTGGTCTTCGATAGTAATTCATCAGTTATCAGAGATCTGCCTGCGGGTGACTACCGGTTGGTGGTTGAAGCCGCGAGAGAAGTTGGAGGCAGGGAACTGTTGAGATTGCCGTTCCAGTGGCCGCCGGAAAAAAGACAGGAAATTGTGCAGCAGGGCAGTAATGAGCTTGGCCGCATACAACTTGTAGTCAAACCCTGAACACCCTGAATATAGGTTTATTTAATATGAAAAAGTTTATCGCAGTAGCATTGCTGACAGTCGGCCTGGGAACGGTTTCCCAGGCTCATGCGCACAGAGCCTGGATGTTGCCCTCAGCAACTGTTCTTGCCGGGGATACTGCCTGGGTCACTATGGATGGAGCCGTTTCAAACAGCCTCTTCTATTTTGAACACCACCCTTTAAACCTGGACCAGTTGGACATTACCGGTCCCCAGGGGGAGTCGGTGAAGGCATTAAACAAGGCTTCCGGGAAATATCGCTCAGTATTTGACGCAGAGCTCACGAATGATGGGACCTATACGTTCGAAATCAGACACTCCGGCCTTGTCGGTATGTATAAACTGAATGACAAGCCGGTCAGGTGGCGTGGCAGTGTAGATGAAGTTAAGGACATCCCCGAAAATGCCAAAGGTCTGCGCCTGTTCGAGGTAGATAATCTCATGCAGGTGTTTGTCACCAAGGGCGCGCCGACATCCGAAACCTTTAAGGTGCAAGGTGTTGGGCTGGAGATGGTTCCCGTTACCCATCCTAACGACCTGTTTGCGGGTGAAACCTCAGAGTTCCGCTTCCTTGTGGATGGCAAGCCTGCTACAGACCTGGACGTTGTCCTGATTCGGGAAGGTATCCGATACCGGGATCAGGTTGATGAAATACAGCTCAAGACTGATGCCCAAGGCAGCATTTTTGTTGAATGGGACGATCCCGGAATGTATTGGCTGGAGACCGAGCTGGAGCAGAAAGGTAAGCGTCTCGACAATGCCAAAAGACGGATGAGTTACAGCGCCACACTTGAGGTGTTGCCGCTTTGAATTTGTGGGTGAAGCCGGCTGTCGCAGCTTTGTTTTGCGGAGTTCTCTGGGTGCTATTTCAGGAAGGACTTGCGGCGGAGCGAAAAAGCGTTGCCGCTGCTGCGATGACGGCTTACGCCCTGGTCCTGCTTCGATACCATAAAGCTTGCCTCGGGGAAGCTGAAGGTGAGAGCGGGGCAGGGGTGGACTACCTGGTTGCCTACGCTACCGAAACCGGAACGGCCCGGCAAATAGCCAGGCAGACCTGCAAAACCATTCGGGGAGAGGGGCTGCGCGCATCTCTTGTTGAGCTTAATCGCCTGGTTTCAAGCCCGGTGCCTGTTAAAGGCCTGCTGGTTATCGCCAGCACTACCGGCAATGGAGATGCACCGAGAACAGGTGACGGCTGGCAGAAGGAGGGCAGAGACTTTTTAAGGAATGTCGCCTCCTGCCCCTATGCGGTTCTGGCCCTGGGTGATCGTAGCTATAGCAACTTCTGCGGTTTCGGTCTGGAGGTTGCCGCAGAGTTACAACAGGCAGGTGCGGTGCCTATGTTCGAACCTGTACTGGTTCATCAGGGCGACCCCGCGTCTGTCAGGTTCTGGTTCAGCCAGCTTTCCCAAAGCGTTGTTCAAGCCAGGCATTGATATCACTGGATTCGTACAGCCACTGCTCACTGCCGTCAGTATTCTTGATTCGAAGGCAAGGTACTTTTACGTTACCTCCTCCCTGTTCCAGTTCAGCCCGGTAGGTTTCGTTGTGCTGGGCGTCCCGTTTTTCAATCTTCAGGTTAAGCCTTGCTATCTGTTTTCGTACCTTGACGCAGAATGGGCAGGTTTTAAACTGGTACAGCGCCAATTGCTGGCAGGCTGCGTCTACTTCCTGCTGGTCTGCGGCACTGCGCTCCAAAGGCTTACCGTTGCCAAGCTTTTCGCTCAACAGCACAAAGGGTGTCAGAATAAGACGTAATGTCCGGAAAAAATAACGGATAACCATTCGCATTGAATAAACCTTTAATTTGGTAGAAGAACTCCGGGGAGCAGTATAAAGCAAAACCGGTATCGTTCGGGTAATCTGCACGTTTGTGTAATCGTCTTATAAGGAACTGAAAATGAATTCGATTTCCCTGTGGGATCTACCCACACGGTTATTTCATTGGTTGCTGGTAATCACCGTTACAGGTTCGTTGGTGTCGGTGAATCTTGGTGGTACCTGGATGCTGTGGCATGAGCGCTGTGGCCTCGCCGTTGTAGGTCTCATCAGCTTTCGGCTGGTTTGGGGTGTCATTGGCTCAACCTACTCACGTTTTATACAGTTTATTCCAGGGCCTTCGGCCATAGCAGCCTACCTGAAAGGTGAGTGGCAGGGTTTAGGGCATAACCCTCTGGGAGCATTATCGGTAATGGCCATGCTCGGGTTGCTGGGCTTTCAGGCGGTTACTGGTTTGTTTGCTACTGATGCCATTGCGTTTAATGGCCCACTGTACAGTGCTGTATCGTCTGGCTGGAACGATACGATCACTTCCTGGCACAAACTGACGGAGTGGTTTATCTACGGCTTGATTGGTTTACATATCGCCAGTGTGCTTTTTTACACGCTGATAAAGAAGGATAACCTGATTGCACCCATGATTAACGGGCGGAAAATGGTAAAAGATGCGCCAGGGAAAGACCGGAAGGGCGGTAGTCTGATGGCTCTGATTATCGCGCTGGCAATAGCGGGGTTTGCAGTCTGGGTTGCAAGCGGAGGGCTTCTTCCCCCACCTCCGCCGCCACCAGCCGACCTGGGTTGGTAAACAGCGGAGAAGGGAGTGTCTGTAAGGCCTACTTGGCGCGGAATGCGTCGTGGCAGGCTTTGCAGGACTTACCGACTTCACTGAACTGGGCTGCTATGGCTGCTTTATCACCGCCATTGGCAGCGACTTGCTGAAGCTTGGTGGCAGCCTGAGCAAATCCGATGGCTACTTCCCGGGCTTTATCCGGCTGTTCAAAAAACTCAGGCTTGAGTTTGGTGTTGTCATTTTTATCCATGCCTGTTCCGGGGCCGAAGAGGCTGCCTAATCCAGAATTCGCTACAGCGGCGATGGCGTTGGCCGCAGCCAGTATCTGCTGTTCGTTATACGCAACGTCTCCGTCAATGGCCTGAGCCTTGATTTTGCCCATGTTCCAGCCAGCGAACGTAAAGGCGCTCTGACGGGTTTCAATCTGGTCTTCCACATCCATTTGAGCCATAACAGGGGTAGCTATGGCAGCGCTTAATGCCAAGGCCGCAAAAAATCCTGATTTACGCATGGTTGTTATCCCTCTCTCATTTATGAAAAAAATTAAAGTGATAATGCCCGGCTAATGATTCCATAAATATCAATTGCTTTACATCGAAAAACTGTAAAGTTCGGGTAAACCCCACCGGGAAATGAATCCTGGTCGGGGGTTACTAACGCATTGAGAATAGTTCCTGGTGGAATCTTTTGTGAATCGGCACCCCCCTGTTGGCGAAATCGGTACGCAATGCTGCGCCAAATGCCGCCGGACCGCAGAACCAGAAACTGGCATCGCGCCATTCCGGAACCTCTTGTCTGATCCGGTCGCCTGTCAGATAGCCATCACGTGAGCTGACAAGTACATGAAGGTGAATGTGGGCAGCCTGGGCTTCGTTGGCGAGATTTTGCAGTGCATCATCATCGATCTCTGCAGTTGAGTGGAACAGGTGAATGGTTTTTGTGTCAGCTGCTCCGTTTTTTGCTAAATGCTGCATTCTCGCAATAAATGGGGTGATTCCAACTCCGCCGCCAATCCAGATTTGCACTGGCCGGTCATCATTGAATGTGAAACAGCCATAAGGACCCTCAATCGTTACGGGCTGGCCGGGTTTCAGCGTATGCTCGAGTCTCGATGTATGATCTCCAAGTGCCTTGGTGAGGAAGGCGATCTGCGATTCGTTGGCATCCCATGACGACGCGATGGTATAGGGGTGCGCGCCTTCCCTGGGGTTAGAAGTAGCGAAGGCAAACTGTCCTGCCTGATGCCCGGGCCAGCCCGGACCCATATGGATTATGGTTTGCAGAACCTTCACTCCGGGAAATTTTCTCAGATTCGTGACAGTGCCTTCCACACACCGGTCCGCACCAATGCGACCGAGTAGTGAAATGATAGCGGCGTAGCTGCCTGCAGCCATCATCACGGCCAGAACGATGCCTAGCGGAGTCAGCCAGTAACGGAACTCTGCAAGAACGATACTGTGGAAGACCAGGGCCAGATAGGCAACTGGCAGCAACCGGTGAAGACGCAGGAATTGCCGGTATGGAACAGTTTTGATCAGGGCAACCGCGATCAGTAGAACAACGGCATAGAAACTCCATTCGCCCAGGAACTCGGCAGGATCCTTTAGTTGTCTTAAAAAAGCTTCGAGTGGATTTTCAATCGGAGTGCGGGGGCCACGCGCTGGCTTGGTTAGAAGTCCCCAACCAACTGCCCACTTGACCCCATTCACGAAAAACCAATGGGAAATCGACACAACCAGTGCGCCGATACCGAGCCATTTGTGCAGGCGATACATTTTGTCGAGGCCGCCGAGCCACCGCTCTGGCCAGCGGGGCCGCAGTGCGAGAATCATGGCAAGGCTCATGCAGGATATCCCGAGAACTCCGCTGTATTGGACCAGATAGTGGCGCCATTCAAAAATTCCTGTTGCGCCAAAAATTCCAGGATCCGCCGCAAGCCACAAAATGCTGAGGACTAACAAGACTCCCCATAAGGCACGAACGATATTCGTCATGATTTCTCCCAGCCCAAAGCCTGTATCGATCTTCGGTATTTTACTGTTCGGGAGGTAGGGTGAGCATTGTGTAAGATCAAAAAGCAGTGCTAAAGTGTTGTTCTAACAGCTTGTGTTGAAAAAACGGAAATGTATCGGGAAAATAAAAAGTCAGCTTTGGGAAGGGAGGTAAATAGCTGACTTTGTTGCGGGAGATGGTAGGACCACCCAGATTCGAACTGGGGACCTCTACCATGTCAAGGTAGCGCTCTAACCAACTGAGCTATGGTCCTGTGTCCTGCAACGGGGAGGAAATATACTGACTCCGGCGTTTAGGGTCAACCTCTTTTATCCGGTTTTTCTTTTTCTCAGAGAGGCCTTGAGTGCATTACTCAGAGCACTCCAGCGATTCACGATAAGAGCTGCGAAAATTAATCCACAGCCGGCCAACTGAGTTGAGGTCATGATTTCACCAAACCATCCAGCCGCAAAAAGTGACACCCAGACAGGTTCCACAACCAGAATGACAGCACCGTGGCTGTGAGTGGACAGGCTTTGGGCATAAGTTTGCACCAGGAAACGCCCAGCAGTGCCTATGGTTGCACTGGCAATAATCCACCAGATGAGCAGTGGCGGGGGATTGCTGAAGGTTGGCTGCCAGGGCTCCAGAGCCAAGGATTCAGCCATGGTTACGAGGCCGACGGTAACCAGCGCAATAGCTGTTAATGGCAGGGCAGGAACCCGTTGCTTTTCGATGGTTTTACCCTGGCGGTTGATAACGGTACGCTGATTTGCAGCCCGGGTGTTGAGGGTGAAATACAGTGCAAAGATGGTAGCGGCCACGACAAAGAATATCTGGCCAGGTTCAGGCTGGAAACCGTTTCGCAGGGAGAGCAGGGCCAGCCCTGCAATGGCTACCGGGATGGCAAACCAGGTGCTCAGCGGCTGTACTTCTTTGAATGCCAGTCGGGCGATAATAGGCACAATAACCACACCAAGGCTGGTGATAAAAGCCCCTTCACCCATGCTGGTACCGTGAAACAGGCCCATTACCCAGAAACTCATGGCAATGCCAAACACCAGGCCGACACCCACGCCGCGTTTGAGCTGATCTGCTGTCAGGCGCATCAGCGGTCGCCAGGCAAATACGGCCAGAAGGCCGCCGGCGATCAGAAACCGCAATGCCATAAACAGTAGTGGCGGCATGAGCAATACGGCTTCTTTTGAAAAGATCCAGCTTATGGCTGCCAGCAGGGTAACGATGACGAGAAGGAGGTCAGATTTATGAGCGTCAGACATGGTGTAGGCAGCATAAGAGTTAGGAAAAGTGGTTTAGCCCGACAATGTATAGTTTGCGAAGTAAAAAAGAAAGCTGGCTCATCCATGAGCCCTTGAGAATTCCTGAAACCCCATGTCAGCGGTTGTTAATAGTTGAGGGTAGAGTAAACCAGTGAAGACATGTCAGTCTGGTCCGAGCCTGGCACCTCGATGTAATTGTCTTTGGAACCCCATAACTTCCACCACGGACGCTGGCTGTAGCTCCTGCTGGCGAAGTTCACCTGCAGGCCATTCAGGGTCGTATTGTTAACGACTGGCACCGAGATGTTACCGGTTTCCGAACCCAGTACACCGATGTGAGTAGCTCCATCGTTCATCAATATCGGGTAGTGGTTGTAGTAAAGGCCTGCCGGGCCATTCTGGCTGGTTACTTTTCCTGCGAGGGTGAGATTGCCGGAACAGGACTCAATGGCTTGGGCCGAAGTGGCTCCACAGGCTGAATGAGTGGGTACAACCCCATCGTCCGTGCCGGAGATAAATGGCTTGGTGATTCCGGCGTAGGGTGAACCTCCGGCTACGAACCGGAGCCTGGGGATAGAGTTGGGGCTCAGAGCAAGGTTTCTGGCGGAGTTGGTTTGCAGGTCATTTACCACTCCCATTTTACCTGGCTCAGGTTCTATGCCTGTGAACACCTGTACGGCTGCACGAAGTGCCCAGTTATACCAGGTGGGATTGTACGCCAGGCTCATGGCCAGGTTAGCCAGTTCGGTTCCACCACCGGCTCCGGCATAGTCGATGGATGCAAGAATCTTCAGCGGTGGCAACCCCTCGTTCTGCAGCCAGCGAGCCTGGTTTTCTAACAGATAGCGTGTAACCAGATCGCCGGTTGAGTGGGAGACAACTATGCAAAAGTCATTACACAGTCCCTGTTGGCTGATTTCGCGGATTTGCTCATAGGCCCGTTGTGCGATGGTACCTTCTATACGTCCCTCGCTTGGCCAGTCAATGCGGGCTTCCGAGCGGGACAGCCAGAAGGTCCGCCAGTAGTCTGCGCCTGCGTCTCTGATCTCCTGCAGGTTGGCTGGCGGGGACGAGAGGTCTTCCATCTGAAACCCGTGAACCAGTATAACGTTGTGCCCGGCAAGCTGAGCCTGGGCCGTTCCGGCTATCATACTGCTGGCAAGTACTGCCGCCAGTGCGGCTTTAGAGGCATATCGGTTTTTTGTTGTTGTCATGATTGCTCCGTTTTGCTTGGTTATTGTTGTAGTACCTCAGAACTTGTCAGCCAGCTGTTTCAGCAGAGCTGCACGCTGTTCTGATTCGGGATTTACCGCCGGTGTATCATTCAGATCATCAAGATCCGGCGGTTCAAATTCGTATCCGTCATCCGGGCCGAAGGCATAATGGGTGCGGTCACCGGGCAAAGCCGGTAGTTGCCGTATCTGCAGGTTACGAAGCTGGAACTTCCCATTAAACGATTTACTGGCAAGCACGGTGCCATGTGCTTTCAGGGAAATGGTGTCTGATGTCCGGTCGAGGCGTTGCTCCGCTTGCAGCTGTGCAACAGGTTGTTGCCCGTAATAAAGCTGAGCTGATAATGCATAGAAGCCTGAAGCCTGTGGTGAAAAATTCACAGGAATGACCAGGTTGTTGTTACTGAGGTAAGAGTCTTCCAGCCCTTCAAAATCCCCGAGATAGGGTTCTATTGTCAGGGTTGATGCATGCCGGACGGGTTTTCCATCAATGTTTGCTTCTACAATAAGCCGGTATTCTCCTGGCTCTTCATCGCTGCTCAGACTGCCCTGGTAGTAACCGGTATGGCCGTCCTGCTCCAGAGTTTTGCTTCCGACAGGCTCTCGGGAGTCGGTATTCTCAAGACTCGCCTGAAGTGAATGGCCCATCACCTGAGGCCCTTGCAGCGATGCAACGACAAGAATGTCTTCACCCCGGGTAAAGCGGAACTTGTCGAGAGTGACCGTAAACTGGCCTTCGTTTTCCAGAGGCAATACAACAGGCTCGTAGTGATTGCCGACATACCCCTTTGCCTGAGCTTCGGTTAAAGGCACTGACCAGGGAGGGTAACGAACTGACTGTGCATACTGGTCGGCGACTTTTGACAACATAAAGCCAACCGGATTGTCTGATGGTGGTTTTTTCTGAAAGCCCGCCGCTATCTGAGGCGGAGCAGCCGGGGAGACTGAGGCAGGAGTCTTATCCGGGTAACCCGGCTCTGCGGTTTGTTTTCCCCAGGCAAAGTCGAAGCTGTTATTTTCCGACAACAGATATCCGGTGCCGACCACCATGGAGGCTGCAACCAAAATGACTACGAGTGCTTTTCCGGACATTCGTCTGCCCTTCTTTTTATAGTGTTGTGCAACAAACATACAGGTGATTAGCCTGTAATGGCTAAAATATAGCCGAAAACCGGAACCACACAGCCGATTCCTGTGATCACTTTCACAAAGCGTTCAGAACCAGCCCGAATCCTTTATCGCTTCAAATCCAAACCTGAGCTTAACCTCATCTCCAACCAATGCAGGGTCCAGCCCATAGTCCATACCCCATTCGCTTCGTTTGAGTGTTGTTTCGGCGCTAATGCCCAGAGTGTAGTCTTTATGGCCAATAGGGTATTCCGCAGCTTTGTTCAGAGTGATGTCCAATTCCACTGGCCGGGTTTTTCCAAGCATGTTCAATTCCCCGCTGACTACACCAGTTGATTCCCCTGTCGTTTGAAACGTGGTTACAGTGAATGTAATGTCGGGGTACTTTTTACTGTGCAAAAAATCCTTGCCAGTAAGATGCTCATCCCTTTTATCGTGATTCGTGAATATGCTTTGGCTTTTGAACGCGAGCTGGCCTGAAGCCAGTTCCCGTGTGTCTTCGTCGTATACAAATTCGCCTTCAACCTTCCGGAACATTCCCATTACAGGGGCATAGCCAATGTGCATGATTTCGAAAACCATCGAGAAATGCTCATCGTCCACCTCAAAATTTGCGGGGGCAGCATTGGCGAGGTTTACAACGGATCCCAGGGCTAAGCCGCCCAGGAAAACCGGTGTCAGGCAAAACAATTCAGACCCTTTCATGTTGAAGTCTCCTTTGATACAGCCAATACACGTCCGTCATAAACGACCAGGCGAGTAACAACAGGGCGGTTGCCAGAGTTATTCCGGCAAACGTGGACGGTACGGGCGGCAGAATAGCGATCAGAAGAGTAACAATCTGCCACACACAGATTGTTTTGCGCCGGAAACTTTCGGGCAACGGCCGGTTGAGCCAGTTAAACGCAGATGCCGCCGCCACGAACAGGTAGCGCATAACTCCCAATGCGAGAACCCAGGGGCCGGCTTTACCGCTTACCATGACAGCCAGACATAACCCCAGAATCAGTAGCGCATCCATTTCCATATCGAAGCGAGCGCCGAATACGCTTTGTGAGTTTGTAACCCGGGCAAGTTTGCCATCGACGCCGTCAAGAATCAGCGCAAGCAGGGCACCCATGGCATAAAACCAAAGTGCAGTGTCGGAGGATGTTGAGATGAATGGCGATGCGGCTACCAGTGCAATAATGAGGTTGCTGCGAAAAAGTGTAGCTCTGTTAGCCCAGCCAAAATCTCTCTGGACTGGCCAGTTCTTCAGCACGGCAACACAGATCAAACCGTATATCAGGGTGGCGATCGCAAACATTCGCCAGAAAGATAAAAACAGGGTGGAGGCAAAAGCTATCCACAACACTGTTAATGCAGCTCCCCAGAGAAGATCGGCCCAGGCTGGTACATTGGCAGGTGCTGTGGAAGCCGCAGATGAATTTTTCTGCTGCCTTTCAGATTCCATAACAAAGCTCCAGCATATTGGCTTTTATGTAGCTTTCAGGCGTATGTCAGTGCTGTGCGAATATTTGTAACTATAGTTTCAGTACTAGTAAAAGTAACAGGTTATTGCATCCGACAGAGAGGCCGATTCAGATACGCCTGAACAGGCACACAAATCGGACGTCTGATTATATATTTGACATGGGGAGTGCAGAATGAGTTCCGGTTCAGACTATTTGACAGAGCAAGTTATGTCCCGGGCATTCTGGATTACCGGCCCTGGGGAGGGGCAAATTCTGGAAACACCGGTGGGGTCTGTCCGGCCGGAAGATAGCCAGCCGTCGGTGGTTGTACGAACTCTGTGGTCAGGGGTCAGCCGGGGAACGGAATCTCTGGTTTTCAGTGGCAGTGTTCCGCATAGCGAATTTCATCGTATGCGCGCTCCTTTTCAGGAAGGATCTTTTCCCTGGCCGGTAAAATACGGGTATGCCAATGTGGGGAAAGTAGTAGAGGGGCCTGACAGACTACTTGGTAAATCTGTATTTTGTCTTTTTCCTCATCAAGAGTCTTATTCAGTTCCAGCCAGCGCAGTTACACCCATTCCATATGGAGTCCCGCCGGAGCGTGCCATTCTGGCGGCGAATATGGAAACAGCCATTAATGGCCTCTGGGATGCCATGCCCGCTGTCGGTGACCGCATAGCCGTTGTGGGCCTTGGAGTTGTTGGCCTTCTCGTCAGTTGGCTTGCCAGCCGTATTCCTGGAACACGGGTGACAGTCATCGACACCAATCCGGCCAGAGCTTCCGTCGCAGAAGCTCTGGGGCTGAACTTTTCAACGGGTTCTTCCAGCGATGAAAACGATCTCGTTATCCACGCAAGCGGTCATGAATCCGGTTTGCAAACTGCGCTGTCACTGGCAGGGCAGGATGCGGTGGTGCTGGAAATGAGCTGGTACGGTGACAGACCGGTTTGCATTCCGCTTGGAGGTGCATTTCACTCCCGCAGGCTAAGGCTTCGGTCCAGCCAGGTCGGGAAGATTCCCCCGGTCCGACAGCCGAGATGGACATACCGCAAACGACTCGAGCTGGCGCTTGAAATGCTGCGACATGATGTTCTGGATCAATTGATTACCGGTGAGACGCCTTTTGAGCAGATGCCAGAGATCATGGGCCGGATTCTTGTAAATGGCAGCGATACTCTTTGCCATCGAATAAAATATTGAGGAATTTTCTATGTTTAGTCTGACAGTCCGGGATCACATGATGATTGCCCACAGTTTTAACGGAGAGATCTTTGGCCCGGCGCAAAAGACTCACGGAGCCACCTATGTGGTGGATGTCACGTTTGAGCGCCACGAGCTGGATAAAGACGATCTGGTTATTGATATAGGTCGGGCATCTGAAGTTCTCAAGCAGGTCTTGGGCGAATTCAATATGAAAAACCTGGATGATATTGAAGACTTTCGCGGAAGGAACACCACCACCGAGTTCATGGCAAAGAAAGTGTTCGACCGGATGGCTGCAGCTATTTGGGCAGGGCGACTGGGTGATACGGCAAAAGGAGTCTGTGCACTGAAGGTAACCCTGGCTGAGTCACACATTGCCTGGGCCAGTTACCATGCGGGAATCTGAATCGACCCTGCACTTTGTTGTTCCAGGGGACCCGAATCAGAACACTGGTGGTTATCGCTATGTAAGGAAACTGGTTGGAGCGCTGAATCATTCCGGAAGGGTAGCTGAGGTAACTGGGTTGCCTGGAAGCTTCCCTAAGCCTGACGCCCTTGCACTGCGTGCAATGGATGAGTTGCTCTCCGGATTTGCGGACGGCTCCAGAGTCATACTCGACGGGCTTGCCATGAGCGCAATGCCCGATGTGCTGAAAAAGCATGCGCAGCGTTTGCGGCTGACTGCTCTTATTCATCACCCGCTCGCAGACGAAACCGGATTGAGTGAGAGTGAGCAGGCGTGGTTTTTTGCACGCGAGAAGCTGGCTTTGCAGATAGTACGAGAGGTTTTTACAACCAGTACGTTTACAGCGGCAAGGCTCGCTGATTTTGGTGTCTCTGCTGCCCGTATTCGAACTGCAGAGCCTGGTACGGACCGCTCGGTAACTAGCGCATTACCGGATAAGGCTGAAAACCGGAGTCAGAGGGCTAAAAACCGGGAGGTCAGGACACCGCATATTCTTTGCGTCGGACACCTGTCACCGCGTAAGGCACAAAACCAACTTGTGAATGCTCTTGCCGGCTTGAAGGACCTGGATTGGCACTGCACCTTTGCGGGCTCGGACGAGCGTGATCCTGCCTTTGCCTGCGGTGTGCGACAGCAGATCTGCCAGTCTGATCTCGACTCCCGGATTGATCTCACCGGAGAGGTTGATGAACAGGTACTGGTTCATCTCTACGACAAAGCAGATCTGTTTGTTCTACCGTCGCTATACGAAGGCTACGGTATGGTGATCGATGAAGCCCTCGCGGCTGGATTGCCTGTAATTTCATCCGATGGCGGCGCCTTGAAACATACCGGGAACAGGTCTGGTATTTTATTGTACAGGGCAGGCGACGTTGATGCCTTGCAAGCAAATCTGAGAGCATGGCTTGGAGACTCTGCTGCTCTGGAGCTTGCCCGCGTTTTTGCGGAGGGTGAGTCCTTAACAGTAAGAAGTTGGCCGGATACAGCCAAGCAGTTTATAGACGGGCTTGGCTATTTTGACAGATGCCAACGCGAGATCTGCGTTGCTGATGAGACGTACTTTGCTGAAAAGTGGCTGCAGGCCCGTGAACCGGCAGATCATCGTGCGCGTTCCCTGGAACTGACAGTGCGATTGGCAAAATGGGCTCGTGCGGCCCTGAATACAGACCATCATGGCCCGCTAAGGATTGTCGATATAGGTACAGGTCTTGGGTCAAACGTGGTTTACGTTGCTCCAGCGCTGCCCTTACCTCAGGAATGGGTGTTGGTTGATCAGGATGAAGGCTTACTCGTGGAGGCTGCTAACAGGACGCGTCAGCTGAATGTACTCTCAGAGACCTCTCAGCGACGCTTAGCGCCAGAGGATTTCAGAGGCTTACTTCCCCACAACACTGATGTAGTGACGGCGTCAGCACTTATCGATCTGGTATCAGAAGGCTGGCTGTCGGCATTTGTCAGTGAAGCGGTTTCAACCCAGTCAGCCGTTCTCGTTGTGCTGAGCTACACCGGCTGCTTTACGCTTGCTCCAGCCCATGAAGACGACACCCTGTTGTGTGAGCTGGTAAACCAGCATCAGCATGGAGATAAGGGCACCGGTGCCGCGCTTGGGCCGGATGCTGCTGCTGTACTTGCGGACAAACTCGCCATAGAGGGTTACGAAGTGCAGGTGGCCGACACCCCGTGGCGGCTCAACAGAAATGATGCAAGTCTGGCGACCATGCTGATGGCCGGTTGGGTAGCAGCGGCAAAACAACGAAGCCCGAAGTCCCGTGATCGTCTGGGTACGTGGTTCGCGGCCAGACGGAAGCAGATGGTCGCAGGTGAACTGGAAATTACCGTTAGCCATCAGGACGTGCTTGGTCTGCCCCCTTGCCACTCCGCTACTAAAGCAATCAATTGCTTGTCATGAGAGTTCTTCGCCGCCCGTGCACTGGCATCATATTGAAATGGTTGGTGACCGCTCTGATCATTGGTGGGGTATTGTTGTTTGTCGACGGTAACACACTGATAAACGAAGTTAGCCGTATTCCACCAGTGGTTATTTTTGCGGGGCTTGGCTTAGGGGTTGCCCAGGTATTTTTGTCGGCCTGGCGCTGGCGGTATACCGCCAACCTACTGGGGCTACCAATGCCCTATATGCGAGCAGTGCGGGAGTACTATCTTGCTACCTTTACCAACCAGGTTTTGCCCGGCGGCGTTTTGGGGGATGTGAACCGCGCACTCCGCCACGGTGTGGATAGCCGCAGCCGTATAGCAGCCGCCCACGCCGTTGCTATAGAGCGTTTGTCAGGGCAGGTGGTGCTGGTGGCAGTAGCTGTATCCGGCCTTGCATGGCTGGTTCAAACCGGAAGGATTGTTGGTGGCGAACCTGCAGGCGCTGATTCACTATCCCATGTGTACTGGTTACTTGCAGGCCTGACCGCGGTAATTTTGCCGGGATGCTTCCTTGTGTGCAGAAGTGAGATGGTATCCAGCTATTTCGGCCGGTTACGCGGGGACCTAGCTAAGGCGCTGTTGTCATGGCCTGCACTTCCTGTGCAGCTACTGACATCTCTGTTGGTGATAGCAAGTTATCTTGCAGTATTTCTTGTGCTGGCAAGCGGTGCAGAATATATAGTTGATCTGTCTTCGGTGATGGTGATTGCCACGTTGTGCAGCCTTCTCCTGCTGAGTATGGTGATACCGCTGACGGTTTCCGGTTGGGGCGTCCGCGAAGGCGTTGCAGTTATACTCTGGCCCATGATGGGCCAGCCTTCAGAGCAGGGGGTAGCTCTGAGTGTGGCGTATGGAGCTATGATATTTATCTCCAGTTTGCCCGGTATTCTGTTTCTGTTCAGTTCGCCGGTAAGGGGGCGCTGAAATCAAGGTCAAAGAGCATATCCGTACCAAGATTTACAAAACGGGAAACGGGCCTGAGTGCATCATCCAGAAAATCAATTTCCGGCAAGCTGAACGCTGGCCGGCCGCTGCCGATAATCATGGGAGCAACCATCACATGAAGGCGGTCGAGCAAGCCCGCCTGGAGGAAGGCTGAAACTGTCATCCCGCCACCTTCTACAAAAATTTTTCTCAGACCGAGGTCTGCAAGAACTTCAAGAATAAATTGTGGCTCCAGCAACTCGGGGCCTCTGCTCAGGCAGGGGATTTCTGTTACGGCATGCTGACGATAATTCTCCGCCATCCCGGGCTTATAGTCGCCAGCTACCAATCGCAGCGTGGGTGCCGCTCCGTCTGTGAACAGATGGTGGCTCTCCGGAACCCTGCGATTTCGGTCAAGAACAACTCTTACCGGATTGGTCCCGCTGGTGCAGCGCACGGTCAGCTGAGGATTGTCGACCGCAGCTGTTCCCGCACCAACAACAACCGCATCTGAAAGGGCTCTGATGCGGTGAAGATGAGTAATGCCATCCTCTCCATTGATAAATCTGGATCGACCAGTAACTGTTGCAATACGGCCATCGAGACTTTGTCCGAGCTGACCGATCACGTGCAAAGGAGAGCCCTCGGCCAGAGGCCTGCATAATGGCAAAAAGACGCTCAGCAAGGACCGGGCTTCTTCCGTTGCCAGCGTCAGCAGGCGCCACTCGCTGGTCCCGTTGCTGTTAAGCTCTAGTGCCGGTTCGCCTGAGCCTGGCAGGGCAAGCGTTACACCCGAGAGATTATCCGCTCGCAAGATGAGTTCCCAGGCAGCTTCAGTGTTCAGTACTTGAGGCGTCATAAAGTTCCTGTGCAATAGTGTTCAAATCAGTATAGGCAGATTGTGCTAAAAGCTATATGTACGTTACATTTCCTGTCTGACTCATATTTCTGGTCAATTTTGCTGAGGCGAATACCATGCGTTACCTGCAGACATTCAACCGCCGGTTGCGGCAGATGCGCGAGGCAGAGCGTTTATCCTGTCAGGATGTGGCTGAGATCTGCGGTGTGGAAGAAGCGCAGGTTATAAGCTGGGAGGCATCCGATGCGAGGCAGCGCACTTATCCGGATGTAACTGCGTTGCTGGATTTCTGCATAAAAACCGAAACTCCTCTGGAGGATCTGCTCGATCTGGCGGGGTCTGGAGATGAAGCGCAACTTGAATTGCCAGGGCTGGCGTTCAGCGAAAGCGACGATCTTTCGAACGCACTCAAAGAACTGGAGCAGGAGATAAACCGGGTCCAGCTTTCAGGAGAAGAAGTAGAGCTGCTGCGCCGGTTCCGCAAAACAACTGCGGAAAACCGGCGCATGATTTTACAGATTCTGGGCGCCTGAGCAGGGCGCCCGACTCACGGTCTGGTTATTTCTGCTTTTTGTAGATGTTCTCGTACACGTAATTTGTAGCTTCTACAAACCCGTCAATACTGCCGCAGTCAAAGCGTTGCCCTTTGAACTGGTATGCCAGCACGCAGCCGGTCTTCGCCTGTTCGAGCAATGCATCCGTAATCTGGATCTCACCATTTTTGCCGGCTGGCGTACGTTCCAGAATGTCGAAAATATCAGGTGTCAGAATATAACGCCCAATGATCGCCATGTTGCTGGGAGCGTCTTCGGGTGCGGGCTTTTCTACCATGTCGGTGATGCGGTAAAGCCCATCCTTCATGGATTCGCCGGCAATAACGCCGTATTTGTGGGTTTCATCAGCAGGAACTTCTTCAATGGCAACAATAGAGCACCGGAACTGGTTATACAGCTTGACCATTTGAGCCATCACGCCATCTTCGCCTTCACCCGGCCCAACGCAGAAGTCATCCGCCAATACCACGGCAAACGGATTGTCTCCCACAAGATTGCGGCCACTGAGAATGGCATGACCAAGCCCTTTCATCTCAACCTGGCGGGTAAAGGCAAAGGTATTGTGGTCAATCAGATCACGAATAGACGTCAGCAAATCCTCTTTACCTGAACCTGCAATCTGGTGTTCCAGTTCATAGCTGATATCAAAATGATCTTCTATCGCGCGCTTGCCGCGGCCAGTCACAAATCCGAATTCATGAATACCGGCTTCTGCTGCTTCTTCAACGCCGTATTGAACCAGCGGCTTGTTAACAATGGGCAGGATTTCTTTCGGCATCGCTTTTGTTGCCGGAAGAAAGCGTGTGCCGTAACCGGCAACAGGGAAGAGGCACTTTTTGATCATGTCATTCGTCCTTTGGTCGGGATTTGAAGCGTTTCCATCATTTTACAGGAGTTTACCAAGTTATCCGGCTGAGAGGAGAAAGCGACAGGGTTCATTACCTTTTGTAGAGGCGGTTTTGGTTCCATGCCGGACAACAAGATGTCCGTAATATCTCATCTTATAGATTTAAATGTCGCTATAACCTACTGTTTTATTAAATATTAAATTTGTAAACTTTGGAAATTGGCACTGGATTATGGTGTTGTATTTTTTTACAGTGTGCCCCTTACTTTAAAGTACCGTAATTCCGGTTCTGTTCTTCAATGAGGTTTTTCTGTGGGACGCATTCTGCTGACAACCCTGATTTTTGGCATGATGGCCGCCCAGGTTTCAGCTAACAACGAGAAATCTTCCGGCGAGTCTCCTTTGTGGGACCTTTACCCTGTGGATCTTCTGCAGTCGGTCACCCGATACGTCGCCGCCCATACCGAGCTCTCCGGCAATTCCAGCCTGACCAGCGAAAAAGCAGACGGCCGTCTTAATCTGACCAGCAGTAATCTGATCTGGTCCCGGCATGTTCTTGGCCTCGATTTCAGTGATTCTGTTGCCCGTGAGGGTAGTGCGGAATCCACAACACTTGCACTGCGTTACTCCTTTCCACTGGCTGGGAACAATTTCCGGATTGATCTCGAAAACAGGGACTATGCGGGTGCTGTGAGCGGTTCCGGGCAGCGTTACAACATCCGGGGGAAGCGCCGTAATCTTAAAGTGGCGGGTAACCGTTCTCTCTGGTCCTGGCAGGGTATTGAAGTCGATAGCATCTTTTCCCACACCAGCGGTAACAGTAGTGCGTTTGAAGATTACGTATGGGTAGAGGATTCCACTCATCGGCTCTCAAGCTTTGGTCTGCAGAGTTCTGCCTCCCGGGCGTTGGCTGGCGGGCTGTATGCGACAACATCGTTGACAGCGATCGGTGGGCTGGATTCCCGGGAATCCAGCAGTCTGACAGGCAACAGCAGCGATGTAGATGGCTTTCACAAACTGGCCATTGAGGCTTCTCTCAGCAAAGAGGTCCAGAGCTGGAGCCTCGGTCTTCATGGGCGTTATCAGTTTGCCCCTGAGGATTTGCCATCCTCTGAGTATCTCCGTATTGCCGGCCCGGCCATGATGCGGGGGTTTAATGGACAGTCGGTGCATGTTTCACAAGGTGGCTGGCTCCGGATGAATGCCCGTAGTCCGGGATATCACTGGTCGTTTGCACCTGAACTGAATTCAACGGTAACGTTTTCATTGCTGCAAGGCTGGGCGCCTTATTCTGCAGCACAGTCTGACCGTTTCGGTAGTACCAGTACCGGTGAAATATCCCTGCAACTTTATTCCAGAGATTTTCGTGCAGACATGAGTATTGGCCAAATGCTCAATGCCTCTAATGCTGCGCTTCTGATGCCTGCCAGCCCGGATCTTTCCCTCTCGATTTCCATCGGTATCTGACCGCTGATTCTTCTTTCGCTCTGCTCCTTTTCGATGCCTCGTTACTAAGATGTCACTTGAGGACTGCCTCGCACCGAGTGTTACATTGAGAGGCTGGTTTACAAGGAGTTTGGCAATGAGAGGGTTACGGCTGCCCGTATTTTTTACATTGATTACTACGATGGCGCTTTGTGGTTATGCCCAGGCGTTCGGGTTCAATGATGTGATCAAAAAAGCCAGTGCCATGTCAGGTGAAACCTACAAGGAGCCACCGAAGGCGCCTGACTTCCTGAGAAATCTTGGCTATTCAGAATATCAGTCTATTCGCTTCAAACCAGACCAGAGCCTCTGGCGCTCTGGTAGATCGCGGTTTCAGGTAATGATGATTCCCCAGGGTAGTTTCTATTCCAACGCAGTCAGGCTCAATGTTATCGACGGTGAAGGTGTTCACCCCATAGGGTTCGATAAAGCCATGTTTGATTACCCCAGCCCGGAGCTTGCCAAAAGGATTCCCGCAGACCTCGGTTATGCCGGGTTCAAGTTGACCTATCCGTTGTCCGGGAAGGGCACCCAAAACCAGTTTCTGGTGTTTGGCGGAGCAAGTTACTTTCGGGGCGTTGGCGCAAACCAGAGTTTCGGGCTTTCCGGACGGGGCGTGGCTGTAGACACAGGCTTGCCTTCCGGGGAGGAATTCCCGGCATTTACCGAGTTCTGGATGGAGCATCCCAAGGCAGGGAGCGATGTTATGGTGGTCTATGGGCTACTTGACGGGCCAAGCCTGACTGGTGCTTATCGCTTTGAAATCTATCCCGGTAAAAGTACAAAGATGGATGTTACTGCACAACTGTTTTTCCGGGATGACATAGAGCAGTTGGGGCAGGCTCCGCTTACCTCCATGTTCTTCTATGGTGACAACACTCTGCGTCCACGGGGAGAGTGGCGTCCGCAAGTGCACGACTCCAAAGGTTTGTTGATCAACGATGGCTTAACGGGTGAGTGGCTTTGGCGCCCGCTTGTGAACCCGGCCAGGCTGCAGTTGAGCTATCACCATGTCCAACGTCTTGACGGCTTCGGCCTGATTCAGCGTGACCGCGAGTTCGATGACTTTCAGGACGGTGAAGCACGCTATGATCGCCGGCCGAGCATGTGGGTGAAACCTTCCGGCGCAGTCGATGACGGCTGGGACAAAGGCGAAGTTGTGCTGGTAGAGATCCCATCCAGTGCGGAATCCAACGATAACATTGTGGCTTTCTTCAAGCCGGATCAGCCGGCGACCGACGGAGCAAGCCGCAAACTGGAATATTCGGTGATGTTTGGAGAGCCCGACATTACCGGACAACCGTCTGCCCGGGCTGTACGGACCTTTGTGGGCAAAGGTAACGGGCCTGATGAACAGGGTGAGGCCTTACGGATGGTTGTTGATTTCAAAGGCGGTGAACTGGCGGGATTACGCCCGGATGCGGCTGTTGTGAGCCAGGTGAGTGGTGGTGAGGGTGTTGAAGTAGTAGAGCACTTTGTTGAATACATTGAAGCCAGGGATGTTTGGCGTTTATCAATTCTCGCAGTTCCTTCGCCAGAGCAGTCGCTCAATTTGCGAGGCTTTTTGACCAAGGACGACAAGCAAGTTACGGAGACATGGACCTACCTGCTTGGGCCTTCAACAGACCTTCGTGGGAATTCCGGCTAGCTCTTAAACCGGTAACCAGAAACAGGCAGGGAGACACATATGGAAGACATTTCCTTTCAGCATGTATTCAGCCGGGTATACAGCTATTTGTGTGAGGCGGGCGTTGAAATGACCAGTGAGCGCTGCCGACAAATGCTACAGCTTATTGATGATGCTATGGCCGCGGTTGGCGAGGATAAAGGTGGTCATCGTCTCTTACAAAACGTTATGGACAGGCTGCCTGATTACTTTTCCATTCCTGAAGCCCGGATTCCTCTGGTAGCGCCGCCTCTGAGTCGAGGTAGCATAGGATATCGTGGCCGTGGATAAGGCCCCGAGGGACGCCCCCGCGAAACGCTCCTGGCGAATGGTGGCGAATCTGCGTCGTGCGGTTTTGATGTTATTTGTATTCGGCCAGACTGCCGTGGCTTCCTATTATCTGTTGTGGGTATTGCCCTACCATGGCGGAACCCTTCTCGAAATCGGCATGCTGGTGCTTTTTGCCATCCTCTATGCCTGGATAGCTGTCGGATTCTGGACGGCCGTCTTCGGGTTCGTCATCAGGCTGATGGGCGGCGATAGCCACTCCATACTCAAGCGCCATAAAGAAGAGGAATTGCTGGAAACGCCTTTGGCGAAAACAGCCGTGCTGCTGCCTGTTTACCATGAGCCAGTGCATTGGACTCTCAGTGGCCTTAAAGCCGTGTATCGGGATATCGAGCGAACCGGCCAGATCGAACACTTCGAGTTTTACATACTCTCTGACAGCCGGGATCCTGATGTCTGGCTGGAGGAGCAGGTTGCATGGAATCAACTGGCCAGGGAGCTTGGCGGTGAGGGGCGGATTTTCTACCGCCGACGCCCGGTAAACCTCAACTACAAGAGCGGCAACGTTGCCGATTTTCTCCGTCGGTGGGGGAGGCGTTGCAAGTATATGGTTGTACTGGATGCCGATAGCCTGATGACGGGTAACACTATTGTCCGCATGGTGCGACTGATGGAGCGCGAACCGGACGTCGGTATCCTCCAGACCAATCCGAATATCATCAATGGCCAGTCCCTGTTTGCACGGATTCAACAATTCGCCAACCGCTTCTATTCCACCTTGTTCGCCAGTGGGTTGGCGGCTATCCAGATGGGCGACGCTGCGTTCTGGGGCCACAACGCCATTCTCCGAATCGATCCCTTCATGAAACACTGCGGATTGCGTAAGTTGCCCGGTATCGGAATCTTCGGCGGTCCTATCATGAGCCACGATTTTGTTGAGGCGGCGTACATGGGGCGTGCCGGCTATGAAGTATGGCTGGAACCAGGCCTGAGTGGCAGTTATGAAGAATCACCACCAACCCTGGCGGACGAGCTTGCCCGGGATAGCCGATGGGCTAAAGGCAATCTCCAGCACCTGTGGATCATGTTGCGGGAACCCGGCCTCCGCTTCGCCCACAGGATGGCATTTCTCAACGGTATTATGGCCTACGTAGCTTCCCCGTTGTGGCTGGGTTTCCTGATACTGACCACGATCGCAGCTGCCGATATGACGCTCTCGCCCATCGAATACTTTCCCGATGGTCATCAGGGGCTTTTCCCTCTCTGGCCCGAATGGCGGCCTGAGTGGGCGCTGGGCCTTGCACTGAGCACTCTAGCTCTGCTGTTTCTGCCAAAATTTCTGGCAATTCTCGACGCCATGATCCACAGGTTCACCAGGGAGTTTGGTGGCTTTTTTCGTCTTTTCTGTAGCGTCATGCTGGAAATCGTTATTTCGGTGTTGCTGGCTCCCGTGCGCATGTGGGCACACAGCCGTTATGTGGTCTCGGCCCTCCTGAATGTTTCCCTGCAGTGGGCGGGCCAAAACCGAACAGAAGAAACAGGCTGGAAAGAAGCATTGATCACCCAGTTGCCCGGGATGTTGTTAGGTGCTGGCTGGTCTGCATTTGCCTGGAGTCTGGATACCATGTTTTTCCTCTGGTCATTGCCCGTGGCCTTGCCGCTGATTCTGGCTGCGCCGACGGCCGTGTACCTCAGCCGGAATTCCCTTGGGAAGGCGCTCAGAAAACGGCAGCTCCTGCTTATACCGGAGGAAATCAGATCCATGCCTTTGCTTGAAGACGCGGTTTCGTTCCGGGCCGGTGACATTGCAGACTCCCCCCTTACGCCACTTGAGCAGGCTGTCTTGAGGCTTGATCACAATTGCCTGCATCAGGTCCTGGCCTGGGATCACCGGTTTGGTTCGCGCAAGGCTGAGCTTGAGTCGTGTGTGGCTCGATGTCTTGAAGACGGTCCGGGCGCACTGTCACCTTCCGAAATGAGCCAGATCGCCAGGGACAGGGAATCCCTTCGGGTATTGCACGAAGGTGCCTGGCGGGCGCCACCCGACAGTTTCTGGGGCCGGGCTATCGGAAGGCTGAATGCGCAAACTGAAGACTCAAGCGAAAGACACACAGCCTGATATGGCTCTTACACTGAATCTGCCAGTTTCCTGCCTGGAGGAGAAAGATTATGGATCGACGGACTCTTGTGAAAACTCTAATAGCCGGGCTTGGGGTGAGCGCACTGCCAATGGCCCCTTTGGCATGGGCACAGGAACCGGAATCCGGCGATCCCGATGACAGCAGTCCTTTCAGCTATGCATGGCTGAAAGGACACGCCAAAGAACTCGCCAGTCATTCCTATATATCCCACGAGGGCGAACTGCCCCAGAGCCTCAAACAGATTTCCTGGGACGACTATCAGGCTATCAGGTTTCGCAAGGATCACGCGCTGTGGGCTGATAGCGAATCTGCCTTCCAGGCTCAGCTTTTTCATCTAGGGCTTTACTTTCAATCTCCCGTCACTATTCATGAGGTGATAGACGGAAAAGCAACAATGCTTCGCTACAACCCGGAATTTTTTGATTACGAGGGTGAACAACCACTCGGTGACCTGCCGGGAAATCTTGGATATGCCGGTTTCCGCCTTCATTATCAGACCAATTTTTCTCTGGATCTGGCAGCGTTCCTCGGTGCCAGTTACTTCCGCGCAGTAGCTTCGGAAATGCAGTATGGAATGTCTGCCCGGGGACTGGCTATTGATACTGGTGTAAGCGGGGAAGAGGAATTTCCGAGGTTCAGCGCCTTCTGGCTTGAGCGGCCTCAGCCTGGTAGCCAGGTTATACGCGTGTGGGCATTGCTTGATTCACCCAGCACCACTGGCGCATATGCGTTTGTGCTTGATCCGGGCCGTAACTTGGTAATGGATGTAGATGTAGCTCTGTATCCACGCACCGAGATCAAACGGGCAGGTATAGCGCCCCTCACCAGCATGTATCAGGTTGGTGAAAATAACCGACGCATGGATTACGACTGGCGCCCGGAAATACATGACTCTGATGGCCTGGCTTTGCTATCCGGTAGTGGGGAATGGCTTTGGCGACCACTGGAAAACCCTGCCCATCTGCGTTTTAACAGCTTTGCCGATAACAACCCCCGGGGGTTTGGTCTGTTGCAGCGTGACCGTAATTTCGACCATTACCAGGATGATGGCGTGTTCTATGAGCGGCGTCCAAGTGTGTGGGTCGAGCCGAAAGGCGACTGGGGCAAGGGCAGTCTTGATCTGGTAGAGATCCCCACTGTGGATGAAACCTTCGACAATATCGTTGCATTCTGGCACCCGGAGCAGGCACTCAAGCCGGAGCAGGAATATCTGTTTTCATACAGATTGCACTGGGGGGAACAGGCGCCGGTCAACCCGAGAGAGCTTGCGACCGTGCAGGCGACCCGAACGGGCCTTGGCGGCGTTATCGGTCAGAAGCGTGAATACTTCTCCTGGCGCTTTGCCGTAGATTTTGCCGGAGGCGTGCTTGAGATGCTGGGTGAGGATGCTGAGGTAGAGGCTGTTATCAGTGCCAGCCGGGGCGAAGTGGAAATAACCTCGGCACGCCCATTGTCTGCAATCAATGGCTACCGGGCGATGTTTGACCTGGTTCCGGGCGACTCCGAGGAACCTGTGAATCTCCGTATGTTCCTGCGGCTGGGGGATGAGCCACTCACAGAGACATGGGTCTATCAGTACACGCCGCCACCAGAATCCGGGCGGAAGCTTTACTGATCTACCTCCAGCTCCCCACATCAGGCTTCCGGAATTGTTAACAATAAAATTTCATATTGTTGACAATATCCGGGTTCTGGCGTAGATTTCGCCAATAATAGTTAATATTGTTGACAAAATATGTCGGATATCGCTTCGCAAACCTACACTCGAGCCGATGAGGCTTTTGATTGTCTGCAAACGGCAATCGTTAAAGGTGATCTCGCTCCCGGGGATAAAATCGGCGAGCTGGATCTTTGCTCCCGTTTTGACCTGACACGCGGACCGCTTCGAGAAGCACTTGGTCGCCTCGAATCCCGAGGGTTATTGGTTCGTCGTCCTCATGCCGGTGTAAGAGTTGTTTCCCTGAGTACTTCGGAGCTGGTGGAGTTGTACCGCATAAGGGAGGTCATGGAGGGGCTCGCAGCCCGCCAGGCTGCAGAACGCATGACCGACCAGGAAATTGCCGATCTCAAGGCTACTCTGGATTCTCACGAAGCCATGATCGACGAAGCCCGTGGCCAGGCCTATTATCAGGCTGAGGGGGATTACGACTTCCATCATCGTATCGCCACTGGTAGCCGGAACACAAAGCTGGCTCAGATGCTCCTTGGTGATCTCTATTACATGGTGCGAATGTATCGCTATCGGCTAAGTACCTCCGCTGGTCGTCCCCACCTTGCTTTAGGAGAACACCGTCGTATTGTTGAAGCCATTGCCCAGCGTGATGGTGAACTTGCAGAATTTCTGATGAAAAGACACATCAACGCCGCTCGTAAAAATATCGAGAAAAAGATTCAGGAAGGCGTTTTAACCATCTGATAAGAGAGGGAAATAACATGTCCACTAAGCTATCTCCGGGCGCACGCTTTCGCAAAGCCCTGAACGACAACAAGCCCCTGCAGATTGTAGGAACCATCAATGCTTACGCTGCCATGATGGCTGAAAAAGTAGGGCATCAGGCTATTTATCTTTCCGGTGGTGGCGTGGCTAACGCCTCATACGGGCTGCCGGATCTTGGCATGACCAGCATGAATGATGTGGTAGAAGATGTACGCCGCATCACCGCAGCCACCGATCTGCCTCTGCTCGTGGATATAGATACGGGTTGGGGCGGGGCGTTCAACATTGCACGCACCATTCGTGAAATGGAACGCGCAGGCGCGGCGGCTGTGCACATTGAAGATCAGGTTGCCCAGAAGCGTTGCGGGCATCGCCCGAACAAGGAAATCGTTTCCAAAGAAGAAATGGTTGACCGGATCAAAGCAGCTGCAGATGCCCGTGTAGATAAAGACTTCTTTATCATGGCCCGCACTGACGCCTTCCAGAAAGAAGGCCTGGAAGCAGCCATCGATCGCGCCAAAGCCTGCATTGAAGCAGGTGCCGATGGTATTTTTGCTGAAGCCGTTACCGAGCTTGAGCACTACAAAGCGTTCTCTGAGGCCCTGGGTGACGTGCCACTGCTGGCTAACATCACCGAATTTGGCGCAACGCCGCTTTATAACCGCAAAGAACTGGGCGAGTCCGGTGCCAGTATGGTGCTGTATCCACTGAGCGCATTCCGCGCCATGAATAAAGCAGCGGTGACCGTGTACCAGAATATTCTGGAAAAGGGCGACCAGAAAGATGTGGTTGATCTGATGCAGACTCGTATGGAACTTTACGATTACCTGAACTATCACGATTTCGAGCAGAAGCTGGACCAGTTGTTCCAGCAGTCAAAATAATTAAAGGAGAGAGACCCATGGCAGAAGCAAAGAAACTCGGTGGCGCAGGTCTGCGCGGTCAGGTAGCGGGTGAAACTGCATTGTGCACCGTCGGCAAAACCGGAACCGGCCTGACTTATCGCGGTTATGATGTCAGCGATCTGGCCGATAATGCCCAGTTTGAAGAAGTAGCCTACCTGCTGCTGCGCGGCAAGCTGCCGAACCAGCAGGAACTGGATGCCTACAAGAAGAAACTTCAGAGCATGCGGGGGCTTCCCGCTGCATTGAAGACCGTTCTGGAGCAGATCCCCAAAGACGCTCATCCCATGGATGTGATGCGCACCGGTTGCTCCATGCTGGGCAACCTGGAAACCGAGATGGACTTCAGCGAGCAGGACGACAAGATCGACCGACTGCTGGCAACCTTCCCTGGCATCATCACCTATTGGTACCGCTTTGTTCACGACGGTGTGCGTATTGATACAGAAGGTACCTGTGACTCCATCGGTGGCCACTTCCTTGAGCTGCTGCATGGCAAGAAGCCCAGTGAGCTGCATGAACGGGTTATGAACGTATCCCTGATTCTGTATGCAGAACACGAGTTCAACGCTTCTACCTTTACTGCCCGGGTATGTGCATCCACCCTGTCTGACATTCACAGCTGCGTGACCGGTGCAATCGGTACTCTGCGAGGCCCTCTGCACGGTGGTGCCAATGAAGCGGCCATGGAGCTGATTCAAAGATTCCAGAGTGCGGACGAAGCAGAAGAAGGCCTGATGGGCATGCTGTCGCGCAAGGAAAAAATCATGGGCTTTGGCCACGCGATATACAGCGTGTCTGATCCGCGCAACGTGATTATCAAAAAGTGGTCTGAAAAACTGGCCAAGGAAGTGGGCGATACCGTTCTGTATCCGGTTTCTGTGCGTTGTGAAGAAGTTATGTGGCGTGAGAAGAAACTGTTCTGTAACGCTGACTTCTTCCATGCATCGACCTACCACTTTATGGGCATCCCGACCGAGCTGTTTACGCCGATCTTCGTTATGTCCCGTGTATCCGGCTGGACCGCCCATGTGAAAGAGCAGCGAGCCAATAACCGTATTATCCGCCCAAGCGCTGATTACACTGGCCCGGATCATGCTGAGTGGCTGCCGATTGAGAAGCGCGCTTAAATAACAAGGGATACGAGGCTTCTGATGAACACTAACTATCGCAAACCGCTTCCCGGCACAGACCTGGATTATTTCGACACCCGTGAGGCTGTTGAAGATATCCAGGCCGGTGCCTATGACAAGCTTCCGTACACCTCCAGGATTCTGGCTGAACAGCTCGTTCGCCGTTGCGATCCTGATGCACTGACGGATTCACTGAAACAGCTTATTGAGCGCAAACGGGACCTGGATTTTCCCTGGTATCCGGCTCGCGTGGTTTGCCACGACATCCTGGGCCAGACCGCCCTGGTAGATCTGGCTGGCCTGCGTGATGCAATCGCCGAAAAGGGCGGTGACCCTGCCAAGGTAAACCCTGTGGTCCCAACACAATTGATTGTGGATCACTCGCTGGCGGTTGAGCATGCCGGCTTCGAGAAAGACGCGTTCGAGAAGAACCGGGAAATCGAAGATCGCCGGAACGATGACCGCTTTCACTTTATTAACTGGACTAAAACCGCGTTTAAAAACGTGGATGTGATCCCGCCGGGGAACGGCATCATGCACCAGATCAACCTGGAGAAAATGTCTCCGGTTGTTCAGGCGCGGGCTGATGGTGAAGGCAAGCGCGTTGCTTTCCCTGATACCTGCGTAGGTACAGACAGCCATACTCCAATGGTCGATGCCCTGGGTGTTATCTCCGTGGGTGTTGGTGGTCTGGAAGCCGAGAGTGTGATGCTTGGCCGTGCTTCCATGATGCGCCTGCCGGATATCGTTGGTGTCGAACTCACCGGAAAGCTGCAGCCAGGTATCACCAGTACCGATATGGTGCTGGCCCTGACAGAGTTCCTGCGTAAAGAACGTGTAGTAGGAGCCTATCTGGAGTTCTACGGCGAAGGTGCAGACAGCCTGACCGTTGGTGATCGTGCCACCATCTCCAACATGACACCGGAATACGGTGCCACTGCAGCTATGTTCTACATCGATGGTCAGACCATCGATTATCTGAAGCTGACCGGTCGTGAAGATGATCAGGTTGCTCTGGTAGAAAGGTATGCGAAACAAACTGGCTTGTGGGCCGAAGCCCTCAAGACTGCCGAGTACGAGCGTGTTCTGAAGTTTAATCTGTCTTCCGTCACCCGTACACTTGCAGGTCCCTCTAACCCTCATGCACACCTGCCGACCTCCGAGCTGGCAGAGCGTGGTATAGCGGGTGAGTGGGAACAGGAAGAAGGTAAAATGCCGGATGGCGCTGTTATCATCGCTGCCATTACCAGCTGCACCAACACCAGCAACCCTCGTAATATGGTGGCTGCTGGCCTGATTGCCCGCAACGCCAACAAACTGGGCCTGACCCGTAAGCCTTGGGTTAAGTCTTCCCTGGCTCCGGGTTCCAAGACTGTCAAGATGTACCTGGAAGACGCTGAGTTGCTGCCTGAGCTGGAAAATCTCGGCTTTGGTGTAGTGGCGTTTGCCTGTACTACGTGTAACGGCATGAGCGGCGCACTGGATCCGGCTATCAGAGACGAAATCATAGATCGTGACCTGTATGCGACAGCCGTGCTTTCAGGCAACCGTAACTTCGACGGCCGGATTCACCCCTACGCCAAACAGGCGTTTCTTGCCTCGCCACCCCTGGTTGTGGCCTATGCGATTGCAGGCACCATCCGCTTCGATATTGAAAAGGATGCGTTAGGTTACGACAAAGATGGAAATCCGGTCACTTTGAAAGACATATGGCCGGATGACGCGGAAATCGACGCCATCGTGAAAAAATCGGTGAAGCCGGAACAGTTCCGCAGCACCTACATTCCGATGTTTGACATTACCCGTGATGCACAAGCCAACACTAATCCTCTTTATGACTGGCGCAAGATGAGTACCTACATCCGCCGCCCTCCATACTGGGAAGGTGGCATGGTTGGTGAGAAGACTCTCAAGGGTATGCGCCCACTGGCTGTTCTGCCGGACAACATCACAACCGATCACCTGTCTCCGTCCAACGCAATCATGATGGACAGTGCTGCCGGCGAATACCTGCATAAAATGGGCGTGCCCGAGGTCGACTTCAACTCGTATGCAACCCACCGTGGCGATCACCTGACCGCCCAGCGTGCTACCTTTGCCAACCCGAAACTGTTCAACGAAATGGTGTTGGATGAAAACGGCAATGTGAAGCAGGGCTCTTTTGCGCGGATTGAGCCGGAAGGCAAGGTCACCCGCATGTGGGAAGCCATTGAAACCTACATGGAGCGTAAGCAGCCGCTGATCATCATTGCCGGTGCAGACTATGGCCAGGGATCGTCTCGTGACTGGGCTGCGAAAGGCGTAGCTCTGGCAGGTGTTGAAGCGATTGCTGCTGAAGGGTTTGAGCGTATTCACCGTACCAACCTGGTTGGTATGGGTGTGATGCCCCTGCAGTTTGAGGAAGGCACAACGCGCAAAACTCTGGATATTGAAGGTACAGAAACCTTTGATGTAGAAGGCACGGCTGCGCCAGGTGCGAAGCTGACTCTGGTAATCCATCGCAAGAACGACAGCACCGAACGGGTGCCGGTGATCTGCCGGTTGGATACCGCAGAGGAGTTGTCTGTCTACTCAGCTGGCGGCGTACTGCAGCGTTTTGCCCAGGACTTCCTGGAATCTGAAGGCGCAGCGTGAAAATGAGGCCTGGCTGCTATCCGGAGCCAGGCCTTGTATTCAACCAGTCATTGCTAAGAGTGAGAGCAACAAGATGAGCAAGGCTCCCCAAATCAGAATACCCGCTACCTATATGCGTGGCGGCACCAGCAAGGGTGTGTTCTTCAGGCTGAACGATCTCCCGGAGAGAGCCCAGGCCCCTGGCCCTGCGCGGGATAATATGTTGTTGCGCATTATTGGCAGCCCCGATCCCTACCAGAAGCAGACTGACGGTATGGGCGGCGCTACATCCAGTACCAGCAAAACCGTTATTCTGAGCAAAAGTGCCCAGCCGGATCACGATGTGGATTACCTGTTCGGGCAAGTAAGCATTGATAAGCCTTTTGTGGACTGGAGCGGCAACTGCGGCAACCTCACTGCAGCCGTCGGCGCCTTCGCTATTAATAGTGGCTTCGTGGCAAAAGAGCGCATCCCGGAAAATGGCACGGCAGTTGTTCGCATCTGGCAGGCAAATATCCGTAAAACCATCATTGCCAACGTGCCAATCACCAATGGTGAAGTGCAGGAAACCGGTGACTTTGAACTGGATGGCGTAACCTTCCCTGCAGCCGAAGTGCAGGTAGAGTTCATGGACCCGGCCGACGGCGAAGGTTCCATGTTCCCCACCGGTAATCTGGTGGATGAGCTGGAAGTTCCGGGCGTTGGTACCCTGAAAGCCACCATGATCAATGCCGGCATTCCAACCGTATTCATCAATGCGAAGGAAGTTGGCTACAAAGGATCGGAGCTGCAGGACGACATCAACAGCGACCCCAAAGCCCTGGCGATGTTTGAAACTATTCGTGCGTACGGCGCTGTAAAGATGGGGTTAATCCAGAACATTGAAGAAGCTGAATCCCGGCAGCACACCCCGAAAGTAGCCATCGTAGCACCACCGGCGGACTACACTTCATCAAGCGGGAAGAAGATTGCTGCAGGTGATATTGATGTGCTGGTTCGCGCACTGTCCATGGGCAAGCTTCATCACGCCATGATGGGTACAGCTGCAGTCTCAATCGCAACCGCAGCAGCTATTCCGGGAACACTGGTAAACCTGGCGGCGGGTGGTGGTGATCGCACATCCGTTACCTTCGGCCATCCCTCGGGTACGCTGCAGGTAGGTGCAGAAGCTAAAGAAGTGAATGGTCAGTGGACAGCCACCAAGGCCATTATGAGCCGTAGTGCCCGAATTCTTATGGAAGGTTGGGTAAGGGTTCCAGAGGATAGCTTTTAAGCAAAAGCCATTTGGTCTTTCGACCAAATGGCTTTCATTTCCAGGAGAGTCAGTTTAATTGCTGAGACTCTGCATCAGGTCCTGTCAGGAGCGACGCGCCAAAAAACGGCGTCTTGCTCCGAAACCAATCAAACCCATCGCCAGCAGTGCCAGAGTTGATGGTTCTGGAACCGGCTGCGGATCCGGATCTGGTGTAATCTGACCAAGGTCGCCGATTACCATATCATCGAATGCAAAATAGTCACCCCCGCCGGCATTGGTAAATGCAATGCTGGTGTATGTTTCCTCGAGATCGTAAAAACCGAAGAACAGAGTTGCATTAGCGCTATTCGGGATATTCAGAGAATGGGGAACCGTAAGCGCTGAGGTCTCTCCAGAGGAGTTGGTGAGGTTCAGGATCATTTGAGCGGTCACAAAGTCCCCGATATCAATACCGTTGAAGCCGAAGGCGCTCACCGGATCCGTAAAATCAATCGTAAAGGCTCCCGTGGTGACTTCCCAGTAATTGACTCCGGATGTTGGAAAGCGTCCGGGACCTGAGGTGCCAATGTCGCCTGTGCCGGTTATAGTCGCAGCCAGAGCACCTCCACTGCCGGGAAAGCTCAGGCCGAGGGGTGAGCTGTCGCCGGCGGAGAAGGATTCAAAATCTTCGTTTCCCACGCCAGAAAGGTTTGAAAGGAAGTCATTTCTGGCCTGGGTAGAGTTAGGTCCCAGTACCCCGGTTGTGGCGGGATCTTCGCCGAAAAAAGTGACTGGTGCGGCAACTGCGTTTGCAACGCCACCCAAAAGAACAAGCGCCATTGACGCGCCTGCGATACGTCCACCGAATTGAAATTTCCTGCTCATTGGTTTCGTCCTTATCTATTTTTTGCCCGGTGTGCAGTTGGGCGTTAAGAGGCTTCACGCCTGCACTAATGTTGTAGCAAGCAAGGGGCCAATATATGAATATTCATTTAAATCAGTAAGGTGAAAATAACTTCAGGATCAAAAGTTCAAACAAGTGTTAAATTACCTGACGGTTTTCAGGGTATCGAGCCGGCATGTCGGGCCTGTGTACACTGAATTTCCGGTCAAAGAAGCTAGACTCCATTGGTAGCAAGTAAACAAAGGAGAGTAGTCCTGTGTCAGCAACATTCGATCTGAACGAACGCCCTGATTACGATGTGGTGCTGCAGAAAATTGCGGATTATGTGCTCACCTACCGGATTAACAGCGACGACGCCTGGAGCACGGCCCGCCACTGCCTGATTGATACCCTTGGGTGCGGAATGCTCGCACTGCGTTTTCCTGAATGCACCAAACACCTGGGGCCTTTGATTGAGGGTACGGTAGTGCCTCATGGTTCCCGGGTGCCGGGTACGTCATTCCGCCTCGACCCCGTAAAGGCAGCATGGGATATTGGCTGTATCATACGTTGGCTGGATTACAACGATACCTGGCTGGCGGCCGAATGGGGGCATCCCTCAGATAATCTGGGTGCTATTCTGGCTGTTGCAGATCACCTGTCCCAGAAACGCGTTGCAGAGGGCCGGGAGGCTCTCACCATGCGCTCGGTTCTGGAAGCCATGATCATGGCCCATGAAATACAGGGTATTCTGGCATTGGAGAACTCGTTTAACCGGGTTGGGCTGGATCACGTTGTGCTGGTGAAAGTTGCATCCACTGCAGTCACCGCCAAGCTCATGGGCGCGAACCGGGAACAACTGCTTTCTGCGCTTTCTCACGCCTGGGTAGATGGGCAGGCTCTTCGAACCTACCGCCATGCGCCCAATGCCGGTTCCCGTAAATCCTGGGCTGCTGGTGACGCCACCTCTCGGGCCGTTCGTCTTGCAGATATTGCCATGCGCGGAGAAATGGGTATTCCCGGAGTGCTGACGGCTCCCCAGTGGGGCTTTTACGATGTGCTGTTTACAAAAACAAACAGAGATCAGGCGCTCAAACCAGAAGACAAGCGCCAGTTTTTATTGCCTCAGCCGTTTGGTTCCTACGTAATGGAAAATATTCTGTTCAAGATTTCCTTTCCTGCGGAGTTCCATGCTCAGACGGCCGCCGAGGCTGCAGTAACGCTTCATCCTCAGGTTAAAGACCGGCTTGGCGAAATTGACCGGATTGTTATAACCACACATGAGTCTGCCATTCGTATTATTTCCAAGCAGGGCAAGCTTGCGAATGCCGCTGACCGCGATCACTGCCTGCAGTATATGACTGCAGTACCACTTATTTTTGGCAATCTTAACGCAGAGCACTACGAAGACGGCTTTCACGCGGCTCATCCGATAATCGATACGCTGCGGGAAAAGATGGAGGTCGTTGAAGATGAGCGGTATACCCGTGAATATCTGGAGGCTGACAAGCGCTCTATTGCAAATGCTGTCCAGGTGTTCTTTAAGGACGGCTCCAGCACAGATAAAGTTGCGGTGGAGTACCCTATTGGGCACCGCCGGCGCAGAAAAGAGGGTATTCCTCTGTTAAAAGACAAGTTCAGGGAAAATCTTGCCACCCGCTTCGCAGGGCAGAGGTGTCTGGAGATTTTCAACATTTGTAATGATCAGCAGTCGCTTGAATCGGCATACGTTCATGACTTTGTGGAGTTGTTTGTAGTTTAAAAAGAAGGGCGGCTGGAATATCACCCGGTTTAGTGGTTTTGGTGTCAGGATTATTTACAGCATATATATTAGGTGACTTTTAAGTCTATGAATAACAACAGGTAAATATGATGGCATGAATCGTGCTTTTGTTTTTTTCAGTGTCGAGAATATAAACGGCTGAATCTGAACACCAGGGAGTACGATCGTTGAATACAGCAATTAAAGTAGTAGCGGCAGTGGCAGCATTGAGTGTGTCTTCGTTGGTCAGCGCCGTGCCAGTTCTGACTATCAGTGACCAGGGGTATAGTGCCGCCACTGCGGCTGAAGCGGCATTCCTGTCATCGCTCTCCGGCAGTGTAATCACCGAGTCTTTTGACAGAGGCTATGCAGCCGGCGATCAGGCCACGACAATTAACTCGGTTTTTGGCGTTGGTTCCTTCACCAGCGTTACTCCCGGGACGGGCGGCGCCTGTAATAGCGGTAGTTACAGTTGTGCAGATGGTCTTGCTGTTCTGAGTTCGGCAACTTCTCCATTCAACGGTCGTTTTGCATTGTCTTCGCCTCAGTGGCTCGACAGTATGGATGCCAGTGAAATGACAATTTCGCCAACTACCGGGTATAACTCGATAGGCTTTTACATGACGGACCCCAACGATTCCAGTGGTCGTTTTTCCATAGGTGGTCTGGATTTTAGTTTCGGTGATATTTTTGGTAGTTCGCTCGGTAGTGGCAATGTGTTTTATGTCAGTCTGTTCGATGCTGCGGGGCTTGGCGATGTGAGCATCTTCTCCAACGCCAATGGCGATGGATACGGGTTGGATAACGTTACTATCGGCTCTGTTGCCGTACCTGAGCCCGGTACTTTTGCGCTTTTAGGGCTTGGGCTGCTTGGCCTTGGTGCTGCGCGGAAAAGAGCATCGAAATAGTCAGTCAGGACTGGTTCTGATAAAAAAATCCCGGACATGTCCGGGATTTTTTTTTGCCGCTGCGCCTATTTTTTGCGTCCGGGTGAGAGTGGTTTCACGTTGTCAGGCGTGCCAACATTCTGTTTCTGGAGTGGCGGTTCCTCCGGGAAGGCAGTGGCCAGGCGGCTGTCAATTCGCTCCAAGGCTTCCGCCATGCGTACCAGCGCGTTAGCTATCCCGGCCATGTCTCCAGAATGGGCTCCGCTTTGTTCGTGAACGGAGTGTTCCTGCTTCCTGAGTTCGGCTGTTTTGGGTGTGTCCGGCGGAAGCTCGTCTCCCAGCAAATCCTTGCGAATGGATTTGAGGTCATGAGGGTCGATAAACGGACGGTCTTCGGAGTAGGCACACATCATCATGCCATCACATAGCTTGTTGATCAGCCTCGGAATGCCTTTGCTGAGCTTGTGAATTTCGCGAACAGTGTCGCTATCGAACAGTTTGTTACCGCCGTGGCCGGAAACCAGAAGCCGGTAGTCGATATATTCGGCTGTTTCAGCAAGGCTGAGCCCTTCCAGGTGGAAGAACAGCTTTACCCGTTGCGCAAGCTGAGGAATGTCCAGAACCGCCTGTTTCAGCTCAGGCTGGCCCAGCAGGATAACCCGCATGGAGGGCCCTCCCATGCTTTCCATTCCTGCCAGCATGCGAACATCTTCAAGGTTTTCCCGGGTAAGGTTCTGCGCTTCATCAATGGTCAGAACCACCGGAGTACCCGCCGCAGCCATTTTCTCCAGATAATCTGTGATCTGGAATAGCATGGCGACTTTGCTTTCGTCTTCCACCTTCATTCCGGCTTTACGGAGAATCAGGCCAAACAGGTCCCTGGATTCCAGGTTGGTATAGGAAATGTTGAGCAGTTTCAGATTGCCTTCGAGGTTGCGGATGGTTTTCTTCAGAAGCGTCGTTTTGCCAGACCCTATTTCACCGCTGATAACCACAAAGCCTTCCGAGCTCCAGATCGCCGAAGACATGTACACATAAGCACGGGAGTGCTGCTGGCTCATGTAAATAAAATCATCTTCCGGAGTAATGCGGAAGGGGTGTCTGTGGAGACCGAAAAATTCCAGATACATTTACAGTTCCTGTCTCTGACTCAGGCGAGGCGGATCAACTGATCGCTGCGCAGCAGGGTTTTGTCTGGTTCGTAAGCGTTGTAGCTTTCGCTGACGGTTCCGAACCTGAAATCCTCAAGTAATCGCTCAAGGCGATCGTGGCATTTATTCAGATTAGTATAATGCCGGAAACGTGAGAACCAACTTGCATTATTGTAACGTGGCTGCTCCGGGTCTATCTCCCAGGGGTGCAGGTAGAACATCTGGGGCCGGGCTCCAAAGCCCGAAGCATTGCGGAACAGGTAACGAAATACCGGGTAGGGGAACTGACGGAAATAACCGCCCCCGGCCGCCGGTATGGACAGCCCCATTACATGGGCCGTGGTTAGCGGGAACTCGCGGATAATGGCCCCGCTGCTGGTTTCAATGGAGTAGGGCGCAGACGGCGAGCCGGGTATGCCATAGCGGTCGTGCCGTACAGGAAATATGCTCGAATCCCATGTGAAGCCGGCTTCGCTCAATATATCCAGTGCCCACAGGGATTCGCGGGTAATAGAGTAGCTTGCAGCACGATAGCCTTCTACCACTTTGCCGGTGATGTCTTCAAGCAAGGCTTTAGAGCGCAATGTCTCCTCCCTGAATACATCCTGGGTCTGACTGTAAATCAGTTGGTGGCTGTACCCGTGGGAGGCGATTTCATGGCCATGGTCAGATAATTTCCGGATAAGCGCAGGAAAGCGTTCGGCTACCCATCCGAGCACAAAGAAGGTTGCTTTTACCTGATGTTTTTCAAACAGGGCCAGCAGGCGTTCAGTATTCTGTTCAACCCTGGAAGGCAAGGTATCCCACTGTTCTGGCCGTATTACGCCGGAAAGAGCTGCAACGTGGAAGTAGTCTTCTACATCTATACTCATGGCATGCAGGGGTGAGGATTTTTCCGTTCCGGGCATGGGCTCTCCTTTCCAGTCATACCGATTGATCAATTTTCACCTACTGACTGTGCAAATACAATTCCTGATGCGGGTAATTCCCTTTTGCCGGCAAAACAATGTAAAACTGTGTTACTAAAAGATACAAAGAGTTGAGATTACACCTTGGTAAGTGCAATATGTGCACCAAGTTAAAAAGGAGCCGGTGGTAAGGGGTCGCTCATTGTCGGTATGAGTGTTCGCTGCCGGAGAATCTGATGTTGGTCTGTCGCACAGTGGTATAAAGTGTGTTCAGGCGACAAGGAAGTTTTGAGTGTCTTATATAAGATTTCGGAAACATTACCTCCATATTCCCTACCTGGTGCTCGGCGCACTGGAATTTCTTGTTCTGTACGGAATTTTTTCCTTTCTTGGCGCACTGCTTTCGGTTGTGGGCGTTGGTTACCCCTTCGTTGAAACAGATGCTCTGTCAGCAAGTCTCTTTGCGCTTATTCTGAGTTGCGGAACGCTCGCCATGGGCGGCTATCTAGCAATGGTTTATGAAAGCGTTTCTGCGCTCTTTTTTCGCACATTGGTTGCTTACTGCTTTGTAGGCGGGATCGGGCTCAAGCTTCTCTATCTGGTGGTTCCGTCACTGAACCCGGGCAGTACAAATCTTTTCTGGGCCGTAATTTTTTCTTCTCTGGTTGTCATCATTCTGCGACTGATATTCCTCCGGATCGTGGATTCGGAAAAACTCGTCCGGCGGGTGGTGATATTCGGAGCTGGTGATTTTGCGGCGAGCTTGCTGGATGAGTACGAGCGCAACATGCGTGCCCTTGGCGTCAGGATTATTGGTTGTATAGCGGATAATCCGAATGGTGCCGTTGATCCCGAAAAGATGCTGCCCACGCCTTACGATTTTTATCAGTTCTGCCGGCAGAACCGGGTTTCAGAAATTGTTGTTGCACAGCAGGAGCGCCGGCGCAGTGAGGGTGGCTGGTTGCCGGTACCTGACCTGATGGAGTGCAAGCTCCGTGGTGTTGCTATAACCAATGGTATCGACTTTTACGAGCGTGAGCTGAAAAAGGCCAAGCTTGATATGGTTCATCCGTCATGGATTGTGTTTTCCGAAGGATTCAAAGCCTCGAAAACCCGGGATTTTGCAAAACGCTCCCTGGATCTTCTGATCAGTCTCACACTTCTGGCAGTAATGCTTCCGTTTATTATACTCACAGCTATTGCGGTCTTCCTCGAGACGGGGCGACCAATACTGTATAGCCAGACCCGAATAGGGATGCTGGGTAAAGAGTTCCGTATCTACAAGTTTCGCAGCATGCGGCAGGATGCAGAGAAAGACGGTAAAGCCCGCTGGGCCTCAGCCAACGACAACCGGGTTACACGGGTAGGGGCGTTTATACGCAACACCCGCCTGGACGAACTGCCCCAGATCTATAATGTAATTAAAGGTGAAATGAGCATCGTCGGGCCGCGCCCGGAAAGACCGGAATTTGTCCTGGAACTGAAAGAGAAAATTCCGTTTTACGATACACGGCATTATGTAAAGCCTGGCTTAATGGGCTGGGCACAGCTTAAATATCCTTATGGTGCGTCGGTTGAAGACGCCCGGGGCAAGCTGGAGTACGATCTTTATTACTCAAAAAACCACAGCCTTTTGATGGATTTTCTGATCATGATCCAGACCGTGGAAGTGATTCTCCTCGGTAAAGGCGTTCGATAATAAACAGACCTGGAAAAACAAAGGGTTGGAGGGCGTTTATGACTATTTCTACACTGTTGCGGACAGGTTTGATTGCGGTTCTTGGGCTGTTTGTTACTGCGTGCTCCGGTCTTCCACCTTCTGCGGAGATCCCTCCGGCATCTGAGCTGGGTGCAGAGCCTTACGAGATCGGGGTAGGCGATACTATCTCGATTCATGTATGGCGCAACCCGGAACTCGGCCAGTCCATCGTGGTTCGCCCGGATGGCTTTATATCAATGCCCCTGATGGGCGATGTTAAAGCTGAAGGCAAAGAGCCGGAACAGCTCGCGGCTGAAATCAGCGATACCCTGGGCGAGTTTATCCGTACCCCGGAAGTGACCGTGATGGTTACCAGTCCACTGAGCAAAGAGTTTCGTAACCGTATCCGGGTAACCGGCCAGGTTGCATCGCCACAATCAGTTGCCTTCCAGCAGGGTATGACTGTATTGGATGTTGTGTTGATGGCCGGTGGCGTTACCGATTTTGCGGCGGACGATCGTGCCGTTTTGCATCGTCAGATAAATGGCGAGTACCAGAGTTTTGCTCTGGATCTTGAAGCAATTCTCACCGATGGTGATATGAGCACCAATCATCGCCTTCAGCCTGGTGACGTGATCAGCGTCCCTCGTAAACAGTTGTTCCGGGGCGAACTCTGATGGATATACAGTTCATTATTGATACCCTCCGGGCGGTAAAGCTCGAGCTTTACCGTCACAGGCTGGCAGCGGTTATTATCTTTATGACCGTGACAGCAGGGGTGTTGACGCTGGGCTATGTAACACCGAAGAGCTATACCTCTCAGGCTGTTTTGTACGCAGATCAGTCCAATATATTGCAGCCGTTGCTACGGGGGCAGGCTGAGGTAACTCAGCTTGATCGCATCAACGAAGCACGGGAAATGATGCAAAGCCGTTCCTTTCTGGAGCAGATTGCTCTGGATACAGGGTTGATCAGAGGCGGCGAATCAGATGCGAGCCGTAATGGAATCATCAGCAGCCTGCGCAGACAGGTAGGTATTCGCGTATCCAACCGAAATTTTCTCGAACTGAGCTATACCAGTGGAAGCCCTGACGAATCCTTCCAGGTTCTCAGCGCGGTACTGAATCGCTTTGTTGAGCGCACTGTGCGTAAAAAACGCTCTGAAAGCCAGGGGGCTTTCGAGTTCATCGATTCCCAGGTTAAAACCTATCAGCGCCAGCTCGAAGAGGCCGAACAGCGCCTGAAAGAATTCAAATCCGGTAACCAGGACGGAACCGAGAGCAGCGTACTCTCCAGAATTGAAAGCCTGAGAAGGGATATTGAAAACCTGAAGCTGGAAATCCAGCAAACCGAATCCGAAGTTGAGCTTACACGCCGGCAGCTCGAGAATGAGCAGCCAGTGCGCCGTGTGACTGTTGACCCCGGTAAATCTTCTGCCGAACGCCGGCTGGCAGCTATGCGTCTGGAGCTGGATTCGCTGTTGTTGCGCTATCACGAACGTCATCCGGACGTCGTCAGTATTCAGGACCAGATCGCAGACCTCGAAAAACGCGTTTCCACGCAGACCGATGATGATCGTGACGGTGGCGTGACAGAGGTTATGGAAAATCCGGTATACGAAAACCTGAAAATACAATTGTCTGACAGCACTACACGCCTGGCTGTGCAAAAAAACCGGCTTGCGTCGCTGGAAAGGCTTCTGGAGGAAGGGTTCGAACGTTCTCAAAGGGTAGCTGAAAATCAGGCTCAGCTTTCAGAACTTACCAGGGACTACGACGTTACCCGTGGCGTATATGAGGACATGCTTCAGCGCCGCGAAAAAGCCCGCCTTTCAATGACACTGGATGTGCAGGGTGAAGGCGTAAGCTATAAGATTCAGGAGCCTGCTTCCTATCCCACGCACTGGGATGGCTTGCAGCTATACCAGGTAGGCCTTGCCGGCCCTTTCCTTGGCAGCGCCATGGTATTGGGTTTGCTGGTCATGCTGGTGATGTTTGATCAGCGTATACGCTCGCCCCGTGCGCTGCAGCTGGCTTTGCCTGAATCCATTTCCGTGCTGACTACGATTCCTCATTACCGTAGTACCTGGAAAGACCGTTTTCTTCGTAAGGATGTTCTCTCCATCCTGATCGTACTGGCGGTTTTCATGACAGCGTATCTCGCAGTACTGGTTTTCAGTGTAATGGGCATTACCCCGGAGCAACTGATTAACAAAGCCAGCGAATTAACCGGGCAAGGGCTCGGGGATGGGGGCAATTAATGGACGACAATAAGCTCTACAATGCGCTACTGAAAAGCCGGGATGAGCGTCGGCAACTTGACCGTGACCGGGGCGAAGCAAAATCTGAAGAGAATTTCCGTAAAGAGCGCCCTTATGCCGGCTCGGATCGGGACAGGCCCAACTGGGTCCGGGTTGAGACAAACCAGAGCGAATATCCCCCCTCAGTTTATGACTCGTCGGTTTCGCTGTCCCTGATTGGTAATCCAAACCCATGGAACCGGGACCAGTTACGGGAACGAAAGATCATTTATTCCGGTATGCCAGATAAAGAAGTGATGGACGCATACCGGGAGCTTCGCATTCAGCTGCGCAACCGCGCAGGCGAGGGCAACTTTACGGTGATGTTCAGCAGCCTTGGAAGTGGCCCCGGAAGCCTTTTAACGGCCTTCAACCTGGCAGTGGCCTTCGGGTTGGACTCCCATAGTTCTGCGTTACTCGTGGACTGTGATCCCTACCACAAGGATCTGCAGGGGCTTGTATCCACCCCTTTGGGGTCGGGTGTTACAGATTTTGTCTGCGATCGCTCACTGTCTATCAAGTCTATTATTTACCCCAGCGGTGTCGAACGCGTTTCGGTGATTCCTGCGGGCACCCAGGCGTCCAATGCGGTTGAGCTGTTTTCCGCCGTGCGCATGCGTGAATTGATCACTGAACTGAAAGCCCGCTACCCGGATCGCTGCATTGTTCTGAATGCACCGCCTTTCCGGGAAAATACGGAAGCACGGATTCTCGAACGTTTTGCAGATCAAATCGTCTTCGGTGTTCCTTTTGGAGAAGTCACTGGTGAACTCATTGCAGATTCAGTAGACGCACTTGGGTCTGATAAATTTTCCGGCCTGATTTTTCAGGAGTAGCCCCATGGAATTCAGAGTAGGGAACCCAAACAAACCCTGCCTCGCTACTGCCTTGGTTGGTACCTGTTGTCTGGTATGGACTTCCGCAGCAACAGCACAAGGACTGAGTGAGAGTATCAAGACCCTCTCTGGTTCGGCTTCGGTATTTACCGGCGTCACTCATACCCGAACAGATCGTGGTACCACAACGGATACCAACACCGAGCCGAGTCTGGGGTTGTCCGGACAGTTGGGTGGTGTACTCGAAAGCGGTGCCAACTCCCTTGTTCTGCAATATGGCGGAACGCTGGAAACCAGTCGTGACACATCCGACGGGGACCAGGAAAGCGATACGTCTGTTACCGGCGCCTCCCGCTATACCCATTATGATCCCGGCAGTCGTGTTGATTTCAACCTTGGTCACAGCATCAGCTCAGTACGTAACGACACCGGGTTTGTGGTTAATACTTCGGGCTATGACACCCGCAACACCCTGAGTGGGGGTGCGGGGTTGCGATTTTACCCGGGAGATTTATCAACGTTGAGATTTTCCGTGCAGGCCGGGCGCAGTTTTGGCGATGACGAACTCAACGACGAGGAATCATATACAGCTGCCAGTGAATTTTCACGAAGACTGAGCAACCGGTCCACGGGTGGGCTGAACGTCAGTCGCAGCTGGTCTGAGGAGAGTGATACTGATATCACGATCGATTCTGCGCAGCTCGTATACAACCTGGAGATGGAAAGCGGGTATTTCAGTATAGGTGGTGGTGGCAGTCGGGCAGAAACGGAATACACCGGAGGAACAACCAACGACTTCGACGCGTTGACCGGTTTTGTGGAACGCGGCTGGGTAGCCACCGACTGGAGCACATCGATCAAATACGATCGAAGTATGTCTGACAGTGCCACAGATCTTTCCCTTAATCTGCCACCAGTGTTTTCGTTTCTGCCGGATAGCATTCGTATACGGGATCTGGTTGTTCGCGACTCTCTGTTAGCTACACACAATAACTCACGGATATGTGATGTTTGTGATCTTGGCCTGTTTGCAGAGGGCGCTGTTCTGGAATCACAGAATTCCGGTACGACAACTCACGAATACCGGGCTGGTGTAAAACTCGGTTTTCAGCTTACGTCACTTCAGCGCCTTAATTTCGGGTATAGCTGGGAAGGTGATGCGGATGAAGATGCTGATGTGATAGTCGATCAGATTCATCGTTTATACACGGGCTGGACCCGGCAACTGGCTGAAAATACCAGCTTCGGTGTGGTGCTTAACCAGTCTTATCTGCGCTCAAAGGCTGACACGGATGATCAGGATCAGTTCGAGCTTCGTCTGGTTCTGACTCGTGGTTTTTCCATGAGCGCGCAGCGTTGATGGCAACTATGTTTGAGCAAAAAACGGAAATACGCCTTCCTCCTGATACACCACCACAACTGATTGTGGTGATTGATACCGAAGAAGAGTTCGACTGGAACGCGGAGCCGGATGCCAGGGCCAATCGGGTTTCGGCTATGGCGCATATCGATCGCGCCCAGAACATCTTCAACGAGTATGGCATTTGTCCCTGCTACGTAATTGATTATCCGGTGGCCAGCCAGCCTCAGGGCTATGGACTGCTGCGGCAATTTGCAGAAAAGGGACAGTGTGAAATCGGAGCGCACCTGCACCCATGGGTGAACCCGCCACAGGAAGAAAGGGTTACGCGGTCAAACATGTATCCCGGGAACCTTCCGGAAGCGCTCGAACGGGAAAAACTGCGGATTCTGAGCGCAACCATTCAGCAGAACTTCGGCAAAGCTCCCGTCGCCTATAAGGCCGGGCGATATGGCTTTGGGCCTAATACAACGAGCATTCTACAGGAGTTGGGGTTCGGTATCGACCTGTCGGTCTGTCCGCCTCTGGATTCCCGGGCAGACGGTGGGCCGGACTACCGCAGATTTGATGCACATCCTTTCTGGTTCGGAGGTTCAGATAAACCCATTCTGGAGATTCCCTGTACGGGTGGGTTTATCGGTTGGGCGCAACCAGTGGCGATTCCGCTGTTTGATGTTGCTCAGCGATTGCGCAAGTTCAAAGCTCCGGGAATATTGTCCCGGATTGGTGCTGTAGACAGGCTCATGCTGTCCCCGGAGGGTTTTACTCCGGCAGAACACATCAAACTTACCCGGGCGCTTTACAGGCAGGGTGTGCGCACGTTCACCTGGAGTTTTCACAGCCCCAGCGTCGTGCCTGGTAATACCGATTATGTTCAGAATGAAGCCCAGTTAAAGGCATTTCTGGGTAGCTTTCGTCAGTTTTTCGATTTCTTTTTCAATGAATTAGGCGGGCAGGCCTCGTCGCCAACCCGCATTCGCAAGTATATGGAGAGTAAGGCATGAAGGTGCTCGGGATTTCCCCGCTAGACAAGGATTCGACAGTCTCAATTGTGGAGGACGGTAATATTCTCTTTGCCGCCGGTGAAGAGCGTTTTTCCAGAGTGAAACAGCAGTCAGGGTTTCCGCGCCTGGCTCTGGAAAAGGCGCTTTCATACACCGGTCTTTCCATGAGCGATTTCGACCAGGTTTGTTACCCGTTCCTCACCGCGGAAAACGAGAGAAAACTATTCACAAAAAACCTTGAGGATGAGAAGAGCTTTATCAAGGCCTTTCAGCCCAAGGACCTGAACCCGCAGATCAAAGAAGCGTTGAGCAAGGTTCCTGATCGTAACGAACCGATTCATGGCCTTGAGCATCCCAACGCCATTATGGAAAAGGGGTTTCTGCACAACTCCTATTACAACATGGCCGGCATCCAGAAGCTGGCCTCAAATAACGCAGCCCTTAAGGCGTCCAAACACTGGGGGGAAGGCGCTACAGAGTCCTTTCAGCACTGGGAAGCCGAGCTTTCACAAGGGTTGAGCGAGATGGGCTGGACGGCGCCCGTCAAACGCATGGATCATCACTTGTCTCACGCTGCGAACAGTTTTCTGTGCAGTGGCTATGAGCGGGCGCTGTGTGTGACCCTGGATGGATATGGTTCCGGGCTTGCCGGTTCAGTGAGTGAGGCCCGGGATGGCAAGATCCATCGCCTGCATGGGCTGCCATACCCAAACTCTCTTGGAACTCTCTACGAGCATGTGACCTCCAGCCTCGGGTTCAAGCCCAGTCGTCATGAAGGCAAGATTGTGGGCCTGGCCTCATACGGTGATCCCGCCATACTTGGGGACATCCTGCTCTCGCGTATTGAGCAGACGCCTGGAGATTTCCGGATTTACGAAGCCAATAACGTATTCTTCTCCCGTTATCTGGCGTCGAAGTTTCCGAAAATCGACGTCGCTGCAGCCTATCAGTATGTTCTCGAAAAAGTAGCGACCAATTATATCCGCTACTGGGTAGAAAAAACCGGGATCGACACGGTTGTGCTTTCCGGTGGGGTAACTGCAAACGTAAAACTTAACCAGCGTATTTTTGAAATCGAAGGTGTTAATAACATCTTTGTGTACCCGAACATGGGGGACGGTGGCTGTGGCACGGGAGCTGCGCTTTACCACAGCTGGCCAGGCGGGGTTAAACCCTCCATCACCAACGCCTACATGGGCCCGGATTATTCAGAGGCTGAAATAGAAAAAGCTCTGAAAGCCGAGAACCTGCAATATCGCCGTCCTGAGCATCTTGCCGCAGAGGTTGCTGCATTGATTCACGGCGGTGAAGTGGTTGCGCGCTTTGATGGCCGTATGGAATACGGCCCCAGGTCCCTGGGCAATCGCTCAATCCTCTATCACGCCCGTGAGCCTGAAGTTAACCAATGGCTGAACAAGCGCCTTGGCCGTACCGAGTTTATGCCATTTGCACCGGTTACCCTCTACGAAGCCCGGGAAAAGTGCTACCACAACATAAAAGGCGCAGAACACGCTGCGGAGTTCATGACGGTCACTTTTGATTGTACTGACTTCATGCGTGAAAACTGTCCTGCTGCTGTGCACGTAGATGGCACCGCCAGACCGCAGCTTATCCAGCGCGAAGCCAATCCCGGTTACTACGACATACTGAAAGAATATGAAAAGCTCAGTGGCATCCCGAGCCTGATAAACACCAGTTTCAACATGCACGAAGAGCCGATTGTGAACTCTCCGGAAGATGGTGTCAGAGCCTTTATTCAGGGTGCTCTGGATTATCTTGCGATTGGTCCGTTTCTGGTAAAACACCCGAACCCGGGACACTGATCTGGTAACGGATGTAACGCCATGACAGCAGGAATGCTGACTGTGACCACAGAGCCGGCAGCCACATGCACAAGATTGCGTGACGACTGGCTGGATCTGGAGAACCGTGCGGAACCCACGGTGTTTCTTTCCTGGCAATGGCTTGGGCACTGGTTAAGTGTCTACAAGCCTGATGCCATTGTTCTTCGCGTTAAGGAAGGAGACCGGCTCGTTGGGTTGGGTTTGGTGGTCGAAACTGATGAACGCCGTCATGGGGTGTTGAAATCCCGGTGCCTGCGCCTGCATCAGACCGGCCATAAACTGCTGGACCAGATCTGGATTGAATACAATGGATTCCTGGCTGAGCGAGGCAAGGAAGACGCTGTAGCCAAAGCCTGTCTGGAATACCTGTGCGAGACAATGCCGGCCTGGGATGAATTTATTCTCGGCGCTATAGATGCAGATGAAGCCGACAGGTACGCCCGGATTACCGGGTTGTACAAACACTTGCGCTGGGAGGCACCCTGTTTTGGTGTGGATCTGGATAACCTGCGACGGCGCGGTGGTCACTACCTGGATACGCTCTCACGCAATACCCGTTATCAGATTAACCGTGCCCACCGGCTCTATGGTGAACGCGGTGAAGTGAAACTGGTGCGTCCGGATTCGCTGGAAGAGGCGCTCGCAGTGTTTGATGCTATTGGGCCGAGGCACCTTGAGCGATGGGGTGACGGGCCAGACCAGAGTGGCTTTGCCAACCCGGATTTTGTGCGCTTTCACCGTGAGCTGATTCGCGAACAGTGGTCTGAAGGCGGAGTTGACCTCATTTCTGTGATGGCCGGCGATGAGCAGATTGCCTGCCTCTATAACCTGCTGCACAACCAGGTGGTGTACTTTTATCTGGGCGGCATGGCCGTAGAAACCGATAACCGTTTGAAGCCCGGCTTGCTGGGTCACAGTCTGTGTATAGAAGATTACCGGCACCACGGCTTCCATTATTACGACTTTATGGGCGGGGATGAGCGGTACAAATCCAATCTGGGCCACTTCAAGCGGAACCTGGTTCAGATTGCATTACAGCGGCCGCGCTTCAAGCTGAAGCTTGAAGACGTTGCAAGGCGTGCAAGAAACCGTTGGCTCAGGGAGGCTAATGCAGGCAATGAACGTTGAACTCCAAGCCCGGGCGTCAAGATTCAACGTTTTCCCGGTAAGTGAATACGACCAGTATGTGGCGAGCCATCCTGAGGCAACACCTTATCACCGCAGCGCCTGGCTGCAGGCAACAGAAAGTGCCTATGGCCATACAGGCTGGTTGATAACCGTTCATAGCAACGGCAACCTGTGTGGTGTACTGCCCCTGGTAGAGGTGAAGCCACCTGTCGGAACCAGTAGCCTGGTGTCGCTGCCATTCTGTGATCTTGGCGGCGCTCTGGCAGATAACTCGGACATTCACAAACGACTGATTGCCGAAGCCAGTACTCTGGCAAATACAAACCGTATTAAAACCCTGGAAATCCGTGCCGGCGGAGGGTTACTGAGAAGCGAAGCTGAACTGAAAACAGAAGCTACGCAATCCACCGGGCCGGCCCTTGAAGCATTGCCTGCGAATACAAAGGTGCGAATGCTCTGTGAGCTGCCTGAGAGCAGCGAAGCCTTGTTCAAAAGCTACAAGCCCAAGTTGCGAAGCCAGATACGTAAGGCTGAAAAAAACGGACTCAGAGCAGAGCTGCTCGAAGGAGCTGAAGCGATTGATCTGTTTTACGACGTATTCTCCCAAAACATGCGGCGATTGGGTTCGCCTGTTCATAGCCTGGAATGGTTCAGGGATCTGAAGACCGCCTATGGCAACTACCTTCTGACTGGCGTGGTTTTTCAGGGGGATAAGCCGGTAGGTGCGGGTATCGTGCTGCTGGGAAGCAAGCAGGCCTGTATTCCATGGGCGTCGACGTTGGAAGAGTTCAACCGGCTGGCACCTAACATGCTGCTGTATTGGACGTTTCTCAGCCATGTGTGCGATCGGGGGTATACATGCTTCGACTTTGGCCGCTCCACCCTGGGTGAGGGCACGTATCGCTTCAAAAAGCAGTGGGGTGCTCAGCCCCACGAGCTTATATGGACTGAATACCTCAACGGTGTGAAAAAAACAGCTGGTGTTGAGGCAGGTAGCGTCAGCACATCCAATGTATCCAGGCTCCGCCCTCTTATTGAAAATATCTGGCGGCGGCTACCGCTGCCCGTGACAAACTGGCTTGGCCCCAAACTTAGGCGTTACATCACCTTATGACGTTTGTACTACTGTTAACTCTTCTCTGCCTTTCGGTTCCCGTTTATGTGTACTTCGGTTACCCGGCAATACTATGGCTGCTCACGCGAGGTCTGCCGGATATCACTCACCGTCGCGGTGATCAGAAGCCTTCGGTCGCCCTGGTTATTTCCTGCTACAACGAGGAAGGCGTCATCAGGGAGAAACTGCAGAACGCCCTGGAACTGGATTACCCTCAGGACCTGCTTCAGATCATCGTAGTATCAGACGGCTCGGATGATGGTACAGATGAAGCGGTAAAAGAGTTTGAGGACAAAGGTATATTGCTCATCAGGCAGGAAGGCCGGTTGGGCAAAACCATGGGCATCAACCTGGCCATGGAGCAGATTGACGCCGAGATCACCGTGTTCAGTGATGCAAACGCCATGTATGCCAGTGATGCGATCAGTAAACTGGTGCGAAACTTTGCTGATCTGGACGTAGGCTACGCTGTGGGCGCTGCGCTCTATACCGATGGCAACGAGGGCGCCAGCGCCCGCAATGAAAATCTCTACTGGCGCTACGAGTTAGCAATCAAAGCCATGGAATCCCGCCTGCATTCTGTAGTGGGGGGAGACGGCGCCATCTACGCCATTCGCACCAAACTCTGGGAGCCCTTGCAGCAGCAGGATATCAACGACTTCGTGAACCCACTGCAGATTATCGCGAAAGGCTACCGTGGTGTGTTTGATGCTGACGCACGTTGCTTCGAAGAAACTGCTGGCGACTTCGACCGGGAAGTGGCACGGAAGGAACGGATCGTAAACCGCAGCATCCGTGGACTGATGCGGGTAGGGCGGGTGATGAACCCTGCGAAAACCGGAATTTTCGCCTTTGAAGTTATCTCGCACAAACTGCTGCGCTGGCTGATTCCGCTGTTTCTGCTTGTGGGTGTAGCGGGGAGTATCATTCTGGCTTTTGCGGGCTTCTGCCTGTTTCAGCTTATTACCGCCGGAACGCTGTTGATACTGGTGCTGACGCTGGTGGGGCACCTGTCGTCTAACCGGAACCAACTGCCAGCCTGGATAGCCACACCTTATTACTTTGTCATGGTGAATGGCTATGCCGTAAAAGGCATTGTGAGAGCCGTACAGGGGCGAACTCAGGTTACGTGGAACAGCGCCAGGAAAACAGAAGCTGAAAATTCCGGAGTGTCCGATTCCGAGACGCGGCTACGGGTACTTGAGTTCATTACCCCTGCGGGGTTCTACGGCGCGGAACGCTGGGTTCTGGCCCTTGCAAATAACATTAACCGTGATGATGTTATCTGTGATCTGGCGGTGACCCGGGAGTCGCCTGATCAGGATTTGTCAGTGGCCGAATATTACCCTCACAAAGACGGTCAGCAAGTCCATTATCTTGCTATGCATGGCCGCTTTGATTTCAGGGTGGTTGCAAGTTTGTGCGATGTTATCCGTAACCGCGGGATCGACGTTATTCATACTCACGGCTACAAATCCGACATACTTGGGCTTATTGCCGCCAAGCGGACGGGTATTGTGTGTGTAAGTACTCCCCATGGTTTTTCGGGGAATGTGGGCTTGAAGCTTGCAACCTTTATCCGCATTGGAACGCATATGCTGCGTTACTTTGACCAGGTTGTTCCTCTTTCCGAGGAGCTGATGGATGATATGAAGCGGTTCAAAGTGCCCGCGTCCAAAACTTCATTTATCCGGAATGGTGTCGACCTTACTGAAATCGACGCGGCGCTGGCAGGTTTACCTGAAGATAACGACCTCAACAAAGATTCGCGAATCATCGGGTTTATCGGCCAGATGATCCCCCGAAAAGGCATACCAGACCTTATTTCGGTTTTTGACCAGCTCCATCAGCAAGCACCAGACCTCCGCTTGCAGCTTCTTGGGGATGGCAGTCAAAGGCCAGAGCTGGAGCGTCAGGCTGCTGAATCAAGTAGTGCTGGTGCTGTTGAGTTTCTGGGGTTCCGCAGCGACCGGCTGGAACTACTCTCAAAGTTCAGCCTGTTTGTTATGACCTCCTCTCTGGAAGGAATTCCCCGGTGCATGATGGAAGCCATGGCCGTAGGAGTGCCTGTGGTCGCATATGATATTCCCGGTGTCGATCAGTTGGTGGAGCATGGCAAAACCGGGCTGCTTGCGCCGTTCGGAGACAAGGCCGCACTTGAAGCATGTTGTAAACAGGTTCTCGATGACCCTGAGCTGGCCGATACTCTCAGCCGTAATGCGCGGGAAATGGTTAACCAGCGCTATTCAGCCGCCCGCATGGCAGATGAATACGAAGTTCTGTTCCGAAAGCTGACAGGCAAATCCGACAACAGTTCGCCGAAACCAGAAGGTGCGAATTAATGTGTGGACTGGCCGGCTTCCTGCGCACTGATTCAACTCCTGAAAGGGATGCTCATCAGCAGTGGCTTGAAAACATGGGGCAGGCGATTATTCATCGTGGGCCCGATGCCGGCTCTACATGGCTTGATGATTCAGTCGGGCTGGTTCACCGCAGGCTGAGCATTCTTGATCTCAGCGAAGCGGGGACCCAGCCTATGGTGTCCTCCTCTGAGCGCTATGTGATTGCCTACAACGGCGAAATATACAACTTTCAGGAGTTACGTGACGAGCTCGTAAGCCAGGGCCACAGTTTCCGTACTCGAACTGATACAGAAGTTCTGCTTGCCCTCTACGAAATCCATGGGCCTGAATGCCTCCAGTTGCTGAATGGCATGTTTGCTTTGGCCATCTGGGACAGAACCGCTCGCAAGTTGTTCCTGGCAAGGGATCGTCTTGGTAAAAAGCCTTTGTACTTTTACGAAGCAAACGGCCAGTTTGCTTTCGCCTCGGAGCTGAAAGCCCTGACGCCCGCCCCCTTTGTTAAAACTGAATTACGGCATGATGCAATCAAGGATTTTTTCGCCTACCAGTATGTGCCGGACCCGAAAACCATCTACAAAAATGTCCATAAACTGGCTCCCGGCTATTGGCTGATGACCGATGGGGTCCAGACACACCAGGAACAATACTGGGATGTGTCTTTCGGGACGCCTTCAAGTGCGAGCCTGGGTGAGTTGGAGGACGGCCTGTACAACCTGATTGATGATGCGGTTCGCCTGCGCATGGTCAGTGATGTTCCCCTTGGAGCTTTCCTGAGCGGCGGTATTGATTCGAGTGCGGTCGTAGGCTTAATGGCAGGCCATACCAGCAAACCGGTTACAACCTGTGCTATCGGGTTTGATTCAAAACGGTTTGATGAAGTGCACTGGGCAAAAAAAGTTGCGGCGCAATTCAAAACCGATCATCACGAATTCACGGTAAAGGACAATGTTGCGGAGAGTCTGGGCAGCATTGCGCGCTTCTTTGACGAACCCTTCGCAGACCCTTCCTTCGTGCCTACGTATTTTGTATCCCAGCTGGCCCGCCAGAAGGTCACTGTGGCACTGGCTGGTGACGGTGGCGACGAGAACTTTGCAGGTTATAGTAAATACTACACAGATCATGTGGAAAACCAGTTAAGAGGCCTTTTCCCTGCGTCTATCCGCCGTAACCTGTTTCCCGGGCTTGCACGCCTGGCCGGGCTGGTGAATACCCCTCCAACGCGGAAGGCCAAATCACTTCTGGGAACACTGGCTCTGGATCCGGACGAAGCGTTTTTTATCACCAACAGCTTTTTCCGAAGAGATGTCTGGAACGATCTTGCAACGGGTGAGTTGAAAAGAGAAACCCAGGATTACGATCCTGCAGATATTACCCGTGCTCATTATAAGAATGCCGATACAGACGATCACCTTTCACGCATTCTCTACACAGACATCAAAACCTACCTTCCGGGGGATATTCTGGTGAAGGTAGACCGCATGAGCATGGCGAACTCACTGGAAACCCGTGCTCCACTTCTTGATTACCGGGTGGTGGAGTATGCCGCGCAGATACCAGCGGCCCTGAAACTTCACGGGAAAGAGAAGAAATACATTCTTAAAAAAGCCTTTGAGCGAATGCTGCCGGAAGATATTTTATACCGGAAGAAAATGGGCTTTTCTGTCCCCTTAGCGCACTGGCTTCGACATGAATTGAAGCCTACGGTTGAGCAGCTTTTGCTATCTTCAGATAGTGGTGTTGCAAACTTCTTCGAAACTGCCGGTATACGAAAGCTCTGGCAAAGGCATCTGGCAGGGGATGACCAGTTTACGCAGGAGCTATGGTCCTTATTGGCTTTTGAGCTTTGGTGGCAGCAGTATCAGGTGAATACATGATGGGCGATAAGAGCGGGAAAGCAGCTCAACACCACAGGAAGCCACTGAAGGTATTACACCTTACCTTCAACATGGGAATTGGTGGCACGGAACAGGTTATCCGGCAGCTCGTTCAGGGCATGGCTTCGGAAGGGGTGGAGTCTGAAATTCTTTGCATTGATGGTCAGATAGGGCCAATTGGTGAAGCGCTTGAGAAGTCGGGCATCCCGGTTCATAAACTGGCACGAAAACAAGGGTTTGACCGATCGTTGATTACGGCAATCCGGAAGCGGGTGAAGGAAGGGCAGTTTGATGTGGTGCACTGCCATCAGTATACGCCCTGGATATATGGTTGGCTGGCTGCTTTTGGAACACAAGCCGAGGTGGTTTTCACAGAACATGGTCGTTTCTATCCTGACAGATACCGCTATAAAGCAATGCTTGTTAATCCCCTGATGGCCCTGTTAACGCCAGCCGTTGTGGCGATTTCAAACGCAACCAAAGACGCACTCGTAACCTACGAATTTATCCCGAGAAAAAAGATCCAGGTAGTCTATAACGGAATTTCGCCACTGAAACGGGATGATGTGGAAGTACAAAAGGTGAGAGAGGGGTTGGGGATTCCCCAGGATGCCTTTGTAGTGGGTACCGTTTCCCGGCTCGATCCGGTTAAAAATCAAAGTATGATGCTTAGAGCTTTTAAAGAGTTCTACGAAAAGTGCCCAGACAGCTACCTGCTGATGGTGGGGGACGGCCCGGACAAAGATAAACTGATCGCATTGGCCAATGAATTGGGGATACAGGAGCGTGCAGTATTTACGGGCTTTATCAATAATCCCGTGCATTATCTATCGGCGATGGATGTATTCCTTCTTTCTTCACATACGGAAGGGACATCGATGACTTTACTAGAGGCTATGAGTTTGGGAATGCCTTCCGTAGCGACCAGAGTTGGTGGGAATCCTGAAATAGTAGACCATGGAGTAACAGGCATATTGACAGAGCCGGACCAGTCTTCAGCATTTTCCACAGCAATGAATGAGCTATACCAGGATCCCGTACTTAGAGAGTGTCAGGGAAAAGCTGCTCTAAAGCGATTTTCCGAAAAATTTAGCGCAGAAGCTATGGTGTGCCTCTATCGAAAAATATATGGTGAATAAAAAATGACTTCGTATTCACCAGTTTCAGTGCGGGCTCGATAGAAAATGGCCAAATTTGCGCTCCTGTTTCTCTTTTTATTTGCTTCCGGAATTCTAGCCGCACTCTTTATTTCACCTGTCTCGGCGGTACTCGTTTATCAGTTGGTTTACTTCGTTAATCCGGATAATAGTTGGTGGGCCGCCAGTATTCCAGGTTTGCAGTATTCATTTATAGCTGCTTTATTGATGTTGTTTATGCTGACGATTCGTTATAAAGAGCTGTCAGGTAAAGCTCAATGGAAGGATCAGCCTGTATTTAAATGGATGATCGCAATATTGTTTATGTATGTGTTTATGATTAACTTTGCAGTTGTCACTGGGGTCCACAAGTCATTCACGTATGAATTTACAAAGCTTGTTATTATTATTCTTGCAGCATATAAGTTAATCACTTCAGAGAGAGCTTTGAACGCATGCCTGTGGGCTTATATAGCTGGTGTTACATACATAGGATATATTGCATACTCGGTGGGCCGTGATGGGCAAGGGCGTGTTGAAGGCATCGGAATGATCGATACGGGCGGTGATGGAAATATGACTGCTGCGGCTATGGTACCTGCCCTGATTATTCTTACCTATATGGCATGGATGGGAAATAAAAAAATCAGAATATTGGCCATTATTTGTGGTGGGTTTATCGCTAATGGCATTGTTTTGATCAATAGCCGAGGCGCATTTCTTGGAGCAGTAGTCGGTGCACTTTTCTTCCTGATGTACATGATATTTTCAAGGTATCAGCGAAAGGGGCAGAAGGGGACTGCGATTTTGATCATTCTGATAGGCCTTTCTGGCACGATCTACGTTGCTGATGAGGCTTTCTGGTCCCGTATGGAGACGCTTCAGGACATTGATGATGGTGGGAAAAGTGGCTCTCACAGAATAGATTTCTGGATGGCAACCTTTGATGTGTTAGAAGATTATCCGCTAGGTGTTGGTGTTCAGGGATTTATTGAATTAAGCCCCAACTACCTGCCTGAACATTATTTTGAAGGTCGAAAAGTAGGAAAAGCAACCCATTCTACCTGGTTTCAGGCTCTCTCGGAAATTGGTTGGATCGGTTTCTTGTTCCTGTCAGCACTTATTATTTCGACCTTTAAGCTTTCTCGAAAGACCAAGCGGTATTTGATCCAGGTCGAAAATTACGATGCCTATTTTAAGGTCCTGGCTCTGGAAGGAGCCTTGATCAGTTTTCTTGTTGCTGCCAGTTTTATTGATCGTGCACGATCTGAAATGCTTTACTGGTTGATATTATTTATTGCTATAGCCTCTAATATTTACTACTTGCGTTTCGTCGATCCTGGAAGTAAAAAACGAAAAACCCTTGGTGCTGTGGGTGCCCATAGATCATGAATAAACTCGTATCAGTTATTGTCCCGGTTTACAATCGTGCTCATTTAGTATCGGAAACTATAGAAAGTATCCTTGCCCAGACCTACGAACCTGTTGAAATTATTTTGATAAATGATGGTTCAACCGACGAATCTCTGTCGATATTAAAGAAATATGAAGGTCAGTTTCCGGAGAATATTCGTGTTATTGATCAGAAAAATCAGGGGCAAATTGCAGCAAGAAATAACGGTATAAAAATAGCGCAGGGCGAGTATGTTGCATTTCTCGATAGTGATGATCTGTGGTTAGAAGAAAAACTTGAGCGCCAGATCCCACTTTTTGAAGAGGGAGTGGCTTTGGTATATTCCGGAACAAATATAATTGATGAGAACGGGCTTACTATTCGAACAGAGCCCGCCGACCAGTCGATTTCTGGATATATCTACCCTCAATTATTGGTCAAGAACAGGATGACTGGCGGTACAGTAGTGGTAACCGCAGAAGTTTTAAAGCAAGTCGGGGGTTTCTCAACCGAATTTAAGGCCGCTGAAAACTGGGATCTTTGGTTGCGAATATGCAAGCTTTATAGTGCCAGGGTGATATCTGAGCCTTTAATCAAGTACCGGGTCCACAGTCAGAATATGTCAGGTGATGGTCAGCTTATGCTCGGTGCGAAGCTACAAATAATTAAAAAGCACTGTGACATCCACTCCAAAGATTCGGTTGTTGCCCGTTACTCTCGTCAGGCCTATGCAGACTACCACTACCGGGCGGGTCTTAACCATTTTGCTACCGCTCAATACCAGCTTGCGAGAAGGGAATTCATTTCAGTATTGAAATTTTCCTGGTTTTACGAGGATACGTGGCTGCGCCTGATACGAAGTGTAATTGGTGCCCGCGGTAACCAGCTGTTGCGCAGCTTTAAATAGCAAATCTCCAGACCCAGGAAATTGCATGGCTAATGTAAGAAAGGCTGTTATCTTCTCATCTCTGGGGCGTTACCTGTTGATGGTTGTGGGGCTAATCAATACAATGATAGTTGCCCGGTTATTATCGCCATCAGAAATAGGGACGTTTGCCGTTGCCAGTTCATTGGTTATGATAATGGCAGAATTCAGAGTTTTGGGAGCCAATGCATATCTTATTCGTGAGAAAGAGTTAACAGATGAAAAGATACGCTCGTCTTATGGGCTGACTATACTCGTTTCCTGGTTTATGGGGTCGATGATCATTGCAGCATCGTATCCACTGTCTGATTTTTTTGAAATAGAGGAGATAGGGCCTCTTTTCATGTTGCTTTCGCTAAGTTTCTTTATCGCTCCTTATATCAGCATTCCCCACGCTATTTTGAGTCGAAGTTATAAGTTTGGTCTGATTTCAAATGTCTATTTTTGTGCGGCGATTACGAATATTACTGTCACAGTTTCCTTTATCTATTTTGGTTTCAGTTTCTATTCTTTAGCCTTCGGTAATATGGCTTCAGTTTTTGTCCAGTCTGTACTGTTTTTATATGCCAGTCGTGACGTGCCTGTATACATGCCAAAATTTAATAATATGCGCGTTATTGCTAAAATAGGCGTATATACATCTCTGGGACATGTAATCAGAAAAGCCCAACACACTGCGCCAGACATGGTCATAGGGAAAATGGGAACGCCAACAGAAGTCGGGCTCTTCTCCCGGGGACTTGGTTTTATGGTTTTTGTAAGCGATTCGATTATGTCTGGGGTTTACCCGGTTGCGGCCCCGTATTTAGCGGACATTAAGAATAGAGGTGAGAATGTTTCTACGGCATATCTCAATGCTTCTCAGCTTATTACCGGGGTTTTGTGGCCAGTTCTTGCAGTAGGCAGTGTGGCCAGTCTCCCGGCTATCAGATTGATGTTCGGGGACCAGTGGGATTCTGCCGCTCCTCTCGCATCTATTGTCGCTGTCTGGGCTATGCTCAGAGCTCCCCATGTACTGGCACCACAAGCCCTTATAACGCTGGGGCACGAAAGTTCGATGTTTGCCAAGGAGCTTGTTGTATTTATAATATTTTTAGTTTCTATTATTTTGGGCTATCAGATTGATGGCATTCATGGAGTAGCGTATGGATTTGTAATTGGGGGCATTGCGGACTTGGTTGTCTCTGCTCTCGTTACCCATATTCGTATAGGGTTGCCTGTGTTCAAGCACATGGCGTGTCTGGTTCCCAGTTTAATGGTTACAACCGCTTGCTGGGCAGGGGTTCAAGGCATAGCATATGTTTGGCCATTTAACGAAACCCCGCCGATCCTATCATTCCTGCAGATACTCATGGTATTGCCTTTAGTCTGGATACTTGGGCTCTTCATATTCAAGCATCCACTGAGATTAGAACTTACCAGGATTGCCGGTATCTTCCGGAAATGATCGTATCGTTAGATGGGATAATATAAAAACATGTTAGTACTTGGTTTCAGCCCGAGGTTATTTCCCCTGTTCACTGAGAAAACAGTCCAGGACCTGTTTTAACCAGGTTCGATAGGGTTTTCGCTTTTCGCCAGTACTCCATGGGCCCAGCCTGAGTAAAAGGTGATGGAGAAAGTGCCAGTGAATGACATCTTTTGAAATTCCAAGGGTCTGAGCCGATGTGACAATAGTGTAGTTAGCAGAAATGTTTGCTGCATTAACTGGATCAGCCGGGCTGGAAGGGAGCGAAAGGGCTAGTGTGAAGTGGTCATACATGGGCATACCTGTTATTCCGAAATCTTCAAAATCGATCACTGTAATATCATCAGTATCAATGATCAGGTTGTTCAGACAAAAATCCCCATGCTGTGGAACTGCCGGGGAATCCGGTTCTTGGGAAAGCTCTCTGATTGCCTTCTTAACAACTTTGTCAAGGCGCGGGCCCGGCGTTTCTCCGGTCATTTGATAACCGGCGTAGGCATTCTGTAGTTCTTCATGGGGCTTGATATCCCTGGCTTCGCTCGTTTCTGCCCGGGAAATCGCTGCCTGAAAATTTTTGAGTGTTTCCCATATACGCTTCTCAAGCCGCGTTCTTTCATCTTCTGAGCGGACTCTGGATTTTAGCTGGAACCAGGGAAGCCCTCGCACACCGTGCTGAACGTCATACTCTTCGCCTGAATACATATAGAGCCCTATAGGTTGAGGAACAAGGGCTCCTGCAAGCTTGTAGAGTTGAGTATGAACGTTGTGGGATTTCAGAGCTGGCTGGCCGTCAATTTTACGAACAACGTAAATCGGATAGTCCGACTTTTGATCAAACGCAAGGTAAATAGGCCTGCTAGTACTTATGCATGCAATTGAGTATTCAGATTTTTTTTTATCATCAAGCAAACCTGTATTGGAGAGCAACTGTTTTATAAACAACATGATTAATCCCTGTACAGAATAAGTCCCAAGCCACCTATAGCCGGGTTGGCACCTAGTAACCTGCTGATAATATATTTAATTAGGCCAACAATAGCGGAAGTATCTCCCGGAAGAACGTTGGCTGACACGTAACGGTCGGCATTGGTGTGTAGTTGATACACGCAAGCCGGGTATTTTAAAGACGGGTAGATGCCAACGAGGCTTGTATCCGATAGCTTGTATTCCTGGGAAAGCTGCTGCTTTAGTTTTTTCAGTACAACCAGGCTTTGGTAAAGGGTTTTTATATTGCGTAATTTATGGGTGCTGCTACTCGTAGCCACAATAATACAGCATTGCCTGGATGTGGTGAGAATCCCTTTGGTTTCAAGCAACGTTGATGCGTGATCAGCAAGCTGTAGTGTCGCGATAGGGCTCTGTAAAACATCTTTGAGTTGGGAGTATTCTTCTTTGACACTGAGCTCTGACATGGCAAGCATAGGTTAATAAGATTTTGAATGGGAGCGGACTGGCGGTATATGGCAGCCTCACTGTCGCTGGTAGGCATATCTTACCTTATTTTTTGGTTAAATCACTGTATTATAAGAATTACCTGAAAAAACAGAAGGTGAGAAGCGCACGCTACTGTTGAGGCGCTAGCCGTGACGTTGCCGGTGTTAGCGGTTAGGTAACAAACTATTGATTTTGGTAACACTGATGACAAAATGCTAGTGGTTCCCAGTTGTTCGAAGCTGCTTTGATTAAGCTGGTATGTACTATCATTGAGCACAGGGATCTTGAGGTGCTTTCAATACCCTTCTTGGTTGGCAAGGAGCGAGTTCTCGAGGGGGGCGGGTTCAAGCAAGGGTTCGAATCTGTCTGACTGAACTTTTCCGCTCATGCTGGGCGAAGGAATAGATTATGTTATTGAAAAACAAGGTGCTGACTAATTGCCTCTTGGCAAGTTTTGTACTGTTTGGTGCATCAGCTATCCAAGCGGAGGTTATCTTCTCGGAGACTTTTGACGATCAACCGGACTGGACTAGTGGCTTGCCAGAAAATGACCGAGGTTCGTTCTCAATGGCCGGCAGTATTAAAGGAGGGTGGGATGTTGATGTTGTGCAGACTGCAGGTGTTCATACGATACCTGACGGCTGGGATTTCGTACGGCAAACGCCTTCATACGCTCCGTCGCTGGGTGACGCTGACCGGCACGAGACGCTTGAGGTAAGTTCTAAGTCTACGGCTGAAAATCCTAACAGAGCAAAAGGTAAGATAGGAAAATCGCTTGTTTCTTGGCGAGATAGTGATATATCAAAAGGAGAAAATTCTTTTCAATCTGACGGGATATTATTGAAATATTATCCCGAAGGTTTCGATCAGCTATATATCGAGTTTTGGGTCAACTTCTCCGACACGACTGTCGCAACCTACTACAACCCAGATTATAAAACCGCAACGACAGGTCTGAGTAAGCTCTTCCGGGTATATCACTGGGATGGGTCGGGGCTTACATTTGACTATTATTCGAACAAAAACCCTAACTTTCTCTGGGGTTTTGAGGGACGACCAGCATCCCAGTCAGGTTACGGATTCAGGAACCTGTTATCTGCATTGACACGCAGAACTGACGGTGGCGACCCCGGCCAGAGCAAGTTTCTTGACAGTAAAGGCAGTCCCTCTAACGATCTTCCGTCCTCATACCATCCGAACACGCTTGCTGCCTATAATGGCTCGGCGCTCAAGGATAAGCGGGATGGAGGCGTGATGGGCCCTAATGTGGGTGCAGTTGATATTGATCAGGTTTTTGGGAGCGAAAGTCAATGGACCAAAGTGGCGTTTTTTGTGAAAATGAACAGCGCTCCAGGAGCCTACGATGGCCAACTGATTCAGTGGATCGACGACAGAAAAATCATTGAAATAAACACGATGCAGTGGGTTGCTTCTACCCGAGACATGGTGAAATGGAATGCTTTTGGTTTTGGCGGTAATGACAACTTCAATAAGTATCCCAACGAACTCCGCCACGAAGAGTGGTATGCATTTGATGATATTATGGTGGCGACTGAAATTCCTGCCGAGCTGCTGGTTGATTTGCAGAACAAGGCCGAGCCTGGTCCACCTTTAAGTATTGCTGTTGAATAATTTTGTCGCACTGGTTATCCCCTGATTATAGTAGGGGATAACCAATGAGCTTTTGATCGAATAGTTTTCGACTGTCAGCGATGTGAATAGTTAGCTTGGTGCTGCCTCATTCCTGAAAAAAGATAACACCGTGCTACGGCACTTATGGGCGATGATACGAGAAATGTCACCTAAGGGTTTTGCGAGAATTAATGTAATTACAACAACCAATAACATGCGCAGAAGTGCTAACCCTAATTCACCTGAGAGATTTTCCAGCTTGAATGCTTTCTCGACACCAAACAGAACTAAAGTATGCAGGAGGAATACGGAGTAAGCGTAGCGGTTGGTGTAAAGAATCAGCGCCTCGGCTTTTGGGATTTTACGAAGAATGAAGAGAACTTGTTTGCGCAATGCAAGGAATAGATAAATTCCGAAGAATGACAGCAGTATGTAATAAATTGAGTGTGTTTTAACATGATCTTTCAATTGAAAGTTAAAATCGAAAACAAAAAAGAAAAAAGCAGTTAATAAAAGTAATAGCAGAGCTATAAGTCCATACGTGCTCTCACTGAGATCTGAAAAGTATCGGTAGTGAAGTCCTCCATAGATGAATATCCCAAGAAACATAAAGCTTTTCCAGAACTGGTGGCCCCAGCGTATGTCTGAAAGAAACTCAGTGGTCGTAATAGTTTCGTATGCAGGGTAATAAAACGTGTTTGCCAGAGAAAGGCAGATAGAAGCAATGAGCACTGCCCAAAGCACCCATGTTCTGGATCTGGAAATCGCAAAGAGTGGTGCAGACAAAAATACAATAAATATCAGTGAGTTGATGAACCAGATTTGATTCAGAGGAAAAAATATGGTGTCAAAGTCCGGCCAGACAACTAGCCAGCTTATCAAGTCTGATGCTGCGGGTAGTTTTTCAGGGTATAGCGTCAAGGTCAGAAAATAGACAAATATCGAGAAGACATAAAAAGGCATTATAATCAGGATTACTCTTTTTACCAGATATTCCATTGAGTTTCGGGCTCGCTTGAAGCTGTAATAACTGACTGCCCCCGAAACAAAGAATAAGACGGGCAAGAAAATTCCTATATATTGCGAGTATGGTGGGTAAAACCAAGATAGCCCCAAATGCACCAACATTACTCTTAAGATCGAAATCCCTCGCATTATGTCTATGTAATGTTTTTTTTCATCCGTTAATTCCAGGACCTCTTCTTTTAACATGTTAATCCCTTTTATTTTTTGTAAGGTTGGTTGTGGAGCGAATTAAACTCTTTAAAGTTCCCAGACTCCTTCCGACCAAATACATTAAATCCAGGCAGTATATTTTTAGTATTTCTGAAGGTGTTTTTGTGAAGTTACCTGATCTTATTAAGCGCTTTAATGAAAGTAGGGATGGAGTTGTTAATAGAGCGGCTAGAGTGATTGCGATTAAAAAAGTGTTTTTCGATACCATTATTTGTATTATTAGTGAAAGTAGTAAGAAAATAAAAAGTAACGTGATCAAGAAAATCGGGTCTTTAAATGACTTTTTTAAATTGTCAGTATAATTTTCGGAATGCCAAATCTGACGATTTATAAACTGCATAGGGGTTTTTGCGTTGCCCAAGTGGGTGACGTCCAATGAATGACAAATAAATACAGCTGAGTTTTCAGAAAGTAACCGGTTATGGAGGTCAGTATCTTCTCCAGATGATACTAGTTCATTAAAGCCATCTATCTGAAAAAAGAGTTTCCTGGGTAACATCGTGCTTGCACCAATTAAATGTTTGGGCAAGGTGGGTTGACCTTCACTGTCCTCTAACAGCCATGAAGTTTCTACCCATGTGGCGTTACTGGGTAGCTTCACACCGCCTCCATACGCGGTGTTCGGTCTGTCCTTAATTAATTTCTCCGCTCTGTTCAACCAGTCCTTGTCCATAAGGCAATCAGCATCTATGAAAACGAGAATCTGCCCACGAGCCTTTGCAGCGCCGTAGTTTCGTACAGCCCCAACATTCCCCTCCGTAAGCTCAAAAACCCTGGCCTGGCCGGTGTTAAGTGCAATCTCACGGGTTCGATCCTGTGATCCGTTGTCTACAACGATCACTTCATACTGAGCGCTGTCATAGTCAGAGCTAAAAACGGAACGGAGGCATGAGCCGATGTGCTCTTCTTCGTTATGGGCCGGCATCACGATTGAAAAATAGGGCGAAGAGGTCTCTGTTTTCGTTAGTTCATTCATTTTTCTTTAACCACCGAGCGGAATTTTCCATTACGACCACGTGGAATTTTTTGTACATTTTCAACGGTAACGCGAAAGTCGTCCCCAAGCCTTTGTTTGCAGTTGGAAACAAGGATGCTTTCATTAAAGGCAGTTGTTGGATCTTTTACCAGTCTGATGGTGGCGGAACCAGGCTGTCTTTGAACAACCTGCGCCTCCTGAATGCCATCAACTCCTTTAAAAATATGGTCAATGCGGCCTATTAGTCGCCCATCGCTGGTTTCAATGTAATCGTCGACCCTTCCATTGACAGATTTCAGCCCCGGCGTGCCGGTGGCTGGTAAGGCTGGATCCGCTAAGGTTGCCGTGTCACCAAGGTTGTACCTGAGCAATGGCATTTGTTTGTTGGTCAGAGTGGTTGCAAGTAATCTGCCTGTATCAACTGAGTCAGCACTCGTTTCAACTTCTGTGATTCCTATTATCGGGTTCGGCTTATAGATTCCTGTTTCGTCCTGTCCTGCAAAGATCACGTATTCAGCGGTTCCGTAGTAGTCATAAATCCTGCAGCCGAATACGGATTCAATTTTTTGCCGTTGCCACTGAAGGAGTGTCTCGGAGTTGGTAATGATTGCCTTTGGTTGAAAGCCTGGGGCCGAATTGGATCTTTGATAATGGGTTGCAAGATCATAGATTGCTGATGGATAGCCTATAAGTTCTTGAGGCTGAAACCTGTCCAGCTCATTCTTGTAGTAGGGAAACGTACGTTCGTTTATGTGGTAGCTGGAAAAAAGTCTCTGGTTTTCCGCCCGGTTAAAGCGCGAAAAAGGTGGATTCATGTCGTCAGCGGGTTTGAGCATTCTTCCTGCGAAGGTAGCTCGTTTGGCGCCAAAGGGAATACCATGAGCCTCTTCGTGATCGACCAGTAACGCCATTGCCAGTTTGTAAGTGCGTTCATCAACATCGAGAGCCAGTGGTGTACCAGTGCTACCGCTTGTATGCTGAACCATAAAAGGTTTTAGCGGCTCTTTGGGTCGAAAATTATGACTTTGCTCCAGTACTGTCTGTTTGTTCAGGGCGGGAAGCTTTTTAAGGTCTTCAATCTTGGTAATATCGTTTGGGTGCAGACCATAGTCATAGAATAGGTTTTGATAGTAAGGGATTTCATTGGCACAGTAGACTATCATTTTTTGAAGGCTCTCATCTTGAAAAGCCTTTATCTCTGATGGGTTTAACTTTTTAATATTTTCAAGTTCATTGCGAACTTTAAGATACAGTCCGCTGTAGCGTTTTTTATATAATCGGTATCCATAAGCCGACACCATAAAATTTTGTAGATGTATCGGAGATCGAAAATATATATATTCAGAAATATTCATTTAAAATGCATCTCCTCTCAGGTCATAGAGCTCTTTTTTATAGGGATTCCAAAAATGCTTTCTCGGATTTTCTTTAAATTAGGTTTAGGTAATGTGCTTTTCGGAAACTCTAAACCATGTTGCCTGAGTAAATACCGATTAGTTTCTGTAAGGTATCCTCGACCAAAAAGTTGTTCTGGGGCTATTCCCCAATCATCATTACCCTCCAATATTACAGGGCCTCTATCAGTTATTAATACGTCCCATCCAATTGAATTTACGGAATCAATAAACTGGGCGGCTTTTACGCATTCATCTAATACTCTATTCCAGTAAGGGATTGTGAATCCGCTGAGTTTATGCCCTGTGTCAGGGTGATGGGAAATGAATTCTCCATCAGAACTGGAGCTTGTTTTACAGCTCATGATCGTACCATGATTTATGTCGATATTACCTATGATTCCTCCTGAACCTGCGTTGCTGGTAATAGAGTTTTTTCTCCCTAACCGAATCGATGCACTAGTTATGTTTATATTAGAATCAGGAGTTCTTAGTGTTATGATTCTTATATTTGGAGCTGCATTAGGCGAAATGCTCTGGATTTCGCATGGGCTCATTACTAATTCTTCGATAATAAAATCGTTGCTTTTGTGAATCTCAGATAATTCTTCTATGAAATAAAAGAAATCATTGGTATCGAATGATTGATCGCCTACTGAAAATTTCTTTTCTTTTTTTGGATTATAGGTTGCATGGAATATACCCCTGCCTTGTGTTCCATTTGCTGGTTTTATAATGTACTCTTTGATATTTTTTTCTAGGAAGGTTTTTTCTATAGATTGTGGTGTTAAGTAATCTATGTTAATTTCTGATCGATATTTTGAGCCAATATAGCCAATTGTGCGTGGTGTTGGTATTTTTTTTGTGTGAAGTTTGTTTTTAAATAAAAGTTTGTCGTAAAGAATGCTTCTGCTATTGGTTGGGTTGATTGTATGGAGATGCTTTGAAAAGTGGATAGAGTTCGGTAGATATTCAAGTATATTTATTAATTTGTATTTTTTATGTTGAAATCCATAGCCAAAATACTCGCCCGGTGATAGACCTAAGCGAGTACTGTATTGTATTATTTCTAATAGCATGCGAGATAGTGATTTGTTCTCTGGCTTTTTTGATTCAATGATTATTTTTGATAATTTTCTGGTTATATTTTTCATCATCGCTCCGTTTATGATTTAAAATATTTTTTCGTTTTTCTACTTCATGCTTAATAGACCAAAGAAACATTTTATATGAAATATCGAGGCTATCCTTCGTTATAGTTGGCGTAATGGAAGCTCCCAGTTTAGATGCTAATAGCTTCAATGTTTTTTCGCTATAATATAATAGATTGTCAAAATAATAGGTCGATAATAGGTTGAATTTTCCTATTCCATAATTATTTTTCAAAAATGCATAAAATGCGTTTCGCAATTCTTTGTTCTTTGGGTAGCTGTAAAAACTTATTACGGTTTTTTTCCTATTTCCGAATGCTTCTCGAGAGATATTTTTGTCTTCAACTATTCGTCTGGGGATTGGTCTATCGTAGTCTCCTCCGATTGACCATGGACTCATTTCATCTGAATTTGATATCGAGTGAATTAAAGAGATTTCTCTGGCAAACATAAATGGTATTGGAACATTTATGAATCCGGACTCAAGTCTTACTTCTCCTAAGTTTAAGCCTGAGGTATCACCGCGAATAATATTGCGTTTAAGGCTTTTCGAACCCAGGTTCCGGTTCCAAATTTTATCACCATGGTACCCTGTGAAAACTATCGCCGGAATATCGTTGTTAGAAATTTCCTGATATGCCTTGTAGAATATTATTTCTGGTTCTGCTGGTGTAGGGCAGATGAATTTTGTCTCATCAGAACCGATTTCATTCGATGAGTAATCAAGGTAGGAAACCTCTAATCCGAGCTCCTTAGCAATCTCAGTTCCATCATCTATTGTTGCCTTTGGATTCATCCATGATGCAAAACCGGAGCTAGATTTATGACTGGTATAAGCTTTAGAAATATCTAAGTCGTGAATAAGAGCGGTTACGGCGGTTGAGTCATAACCACGTGATATGGTGGTATAAGCTAGAAGTGTTTTTTTTCTGTCTGGACTTTTTGAGTTGGCTCGAATCGCTTTGAGATTTTTTCGGAGTGTGTTGTAGTAAGAAGAATAATCTGAAAAGTGTGAATCACTATTTTTTGATTGATACTCTATTCCATTTTTTGTGAGTTTAAGCGGATTGTAGAATATTTGTTCAAGTGATTTTATTTCTTGGTGCAGTACCGGAAAATATCTATCATAGTCATCTACGCCCATCAATATATTATCGGACTGTTTTTTGTAGTTATGTGCATTGTCAAGGTCAGCGCCCAGGTAAGCTAAAAAGCAAACCAAGCTATTCGAAGCAAAGTAGTTATTCTCATCCTCACAAAAAAATACTCGGTCCACCAGTCCAGTAGAAGGTACAATCCAGATGCCGTCTTTGTTTATGCTTACCCCGCTACCAAAAAAAGTTTCTGCGGAGTGGAACTTCCCTAGTTTGAAGTCGCCCTCCCAGACCCCTTCAACGATAAAGTTATCTGCTACCTCAACATCAGCTCCATGGAAAATAGTTATGGAAAGAGAAGCTTTTTTTATTGAAGCAATCCAGGCTAATCGAGGTAGCCCACTATCAACAATAGTATTTATCATTTGGGTTGCCAACTAGAAGTTTTTTGAAGATAATAGTCTATGGTTTTTATTTTGCAGAGCATATCAAGTGTTGATCCGGCATCAATGCCATTTTTTGGATTGCTTTCGATGGTTGTAAGCATTTTCTGCTTGTCCCATAAATCTAAACTCAGGCTTTCTATTATTTCTTGCAATACTCTGGTCTGATATAGATGTTCATAATTAAACCAGCCTAGTCTTGGCTGGCTCTTACCCAAAATTTTCCTGCCATTTTCTAACAAGATGCGAACACCTCGGGAAAACTCTTGAAAAAGAATCGGGTATTTTGCTGGTACAAGTGTTGCAGCCATTGAATAATTAAGTAGTTTAGGGTTGGTTTCTTTTAATATTTTCTTGTTTAATTTATTATGAACTCTATTGTCAAATGGAATAAATCGAACCATGTCAGCGAGGGTGTCGTCTGCAAACGGCGCGATATAACCCGATGTTGATGATGCTGCCAAGGCTTGCTTAAAGATATATTGGCGTGCCCGGTGTTCCATATTGAATGTTTCTATCGCGCTCTGCCAATCTCCAGTATCTCCATATGCGGTGTTCAATCGATTACGCATCATGGTCTTGGTAGTTTCAGCATGGTTGCTTAGAAGATTATGGCCTTCTTCTGAAAGAAACCAATGATTAGCCGCAGGTGTGGTAAAGCGTTCCAGTGCGGTGGAAAACTGATCGTCCGGGATTAACTTTCCAGGCAGGAGTGATGCTGCAGCTAATACCTTCTGTAGCCGGCTACCCATGCTCAGCAAACCGTAGTGGCCACCAAGAAGTTCTCCCAGCACTCCACTTGATAGGGGGGAATTATAGATTTCCTGAGCTCTTTTTCCTGCTATATACCAAACAGGAAAGATGCAAAAACCTAGCTCTTCAAGCATCGTGTCCAGTAGATTTCCTGAAAGCTCAAGGTTCTGAATGTCTGAGAACATATGATCCATTCGTAAATCGCTGGTGAGACGATGTGATATGGATATTTCTCTACTGGAAAGGTCGCCATGTGTATATGCAGAGTGATAATGCTCTGGACCGGCCACAAGAAGGGTACGGGAGTCCCATCCGGCAGACATCATCAGTACGGAAGATGAGCGTTCTTCTAGTGTTGACGATAGCCGTTCTGACAACAGGTCTACCAGTTGATCTACCGTATAGTCTTTCAACGAGCTTGGTGTATCTATAACGGTCCGGCTGATCTGAAAAGAGTCGGCACTGCATGCGACTAATTTCTCGTTGGGAAGAGTTTGCTCCACGTTAAGGAAAAAAGTATTAGAGCCTATAGTGTAGCCGGTATTTAGATACTGTTGAATTGAGGGCCAATTAATTTGTTTCTCATCAAGCTCTAAATTGTCCAGGCGATTCGATATCTCCAGAGAGTTATTTTGTGCTCTTCCGTAATATAAAATTGCAGTGCCTAAGCGGTCACTTTCAATAACTAATTTCCCTGAAGTCTTGTGGTATTTTACAAGAGTCCCTTGCCCCGGTCTTTTTTCGCTATTGTTTGAAATCGGGATTTTAGTGTTTTCACCAAGGTAAACGGTAAAGCCTTCTTCGTTACATGTAAATTGAATATGATTATTGTTTTTTGTTTTTATGTAAAGAGAACAAAGCTCATCTGAGTAAACGGAGTAAGTGCTTGATCGATCTTTCTTATGGCTTCCCAATGTTATAAGAAATGAGGTTGGTTTCATTTGGATAACCCTTCTAACTCGCGTTGACTAATTACAGCAGCGGGGTTCCCAGCAACCACTGTCCCTTCTTGAATCAGGTCTCTTGTTACAATGGCACCCGCAGCAATTATTGAATGATTAGCAATATTGCACATTACAACGGAGCTATTTCCAATCCAGCAGTCGTTACCGATAGATATTTTTTGAAATACTCCTCCTTGTTCTTTTATCGGTAATTTTGGATCTTTGAAGTGATGCTGTTTTTTCCCACTTAATATGTGTACGCCACTACCCAGGAGTGTGTTCTCACCGATCGTGCATTTCCCAATGTTGCACTGTGGGCCAATGTACACGCCTTTATGGATAGACGTATCCCTGTGGGAAAAGACGGTCAGAAATCCTATGAGAATGTCGTCTGAGGTTTCCGGGCAAGCAAGCCGGTAAAATGCTGCCCGAAGGTAAATTCCGGTTTTCCCCGGAATCAGACTGAGTAATTGAGAGAAGGTCTGGAATGTGCCGTCCGGGTTGCCCAGTACACTGAGAAGCAGGTACAGGCCATAGAAGGGCAGGGCCAGTAAAAGAAAGAGGTTTTTGATGGTTCTTTTTAGTGTATGGCGCATGTTCAGTGTCGGTCCAGTCGCGTGTTTAACCAGCTCTTCTCGCGGGAGGGCCTAAAAGTAATCAGGGCCCGAAATGCCCGCCCGCCAATGCGTGAGAAAAGTAGCCTCCATGTCAGAACCGGAGGCGTCCAATGGTGTTGTGCCGGCGCAGCAGGACTATTCGTTGAGGGACTTGAAGAGGCTGGTAATTGAGGGCCGTAATTCTGCATCAGAATGATGAGTATTCTGGAGAAATGACGCTCTTTGCTGTGTTTAAGTGTTTCAGTATGCTCTTTCAACCATTTCTGGCCCTGTTTCCGATACTGCTCGGCGTTTTCATGGTCGAGTTCAGAGGCCTGGAACATAAGCATGGCTTTTCGTACGTCCTGGGCTACCCAGGTGTCATTCGGAAATTCAAGCTGACTCTTGTCCTCCATAAACGGGCGCTCATTGCCTAGCATCCATTGGGTGTAACGCAGCACAGCTTCTTTAGTGTAGTTGTATTGCTCGTCGTAACTGCCGATCTGACGTTTTAAATAGAGGTAGCGAAAAAGAGCCGCAAGGAGTACGAGATAAGACCACCTGTTTTCAACGTCGAGCAAATCCCGGTTTTCTATCACATCCAAAGGATGGATTGTTTTCCGGATAACCGCTTCCGCCTGTTTAAGCCATGATTCTTTCTCATCGAGAACCCAGGCATCCAGGAGGGTATTGAGGTAATTGCCGGTACCGCGATTGAAGCCATATCTATGGGTTGATACGGTTTCACCACGAATCATTTTTTTCAAGGCGGGAACTTCTCGTTTCTTCAAGGCAAGCATCTGTTCAAGAAAACCGCCTTGGCCTTCATGGAGGGCGGTCATCCAGCGAGCAAGCTCAAACACGGCCTGTCGCGACTTTTCATTACCTGTGAGGTAATGATGGTAGAGGAGGCCCGTTGAATAACAATGCTCTTCAGCTGGGCCCCCGCCGGTTTGTCCTGGGGTCGAGCTGGAATCGTTGAATCTTGAAAAAGTTCGATGGGTTGCGGTATAGGCGTCCAGGTAGTGGTCTGTATGCCAGAAAAGTCCGTTGTTGTATTCGTCTCTGTCTTTTTCAGTATGGTAGATATCTATATCTGTCACGTGCCGTGCCAGATCATCCATCAAGCGAAACCAGCGCTTATCGCCGGTGAGGGCAAACTGCCTGGCGAAGCCGTATAGTGGATCGTACTGGTTATTGTAATGAGAGATAAAGGGTGGCTCGCCTTCAGCTTGGTAGAGAGATTCATGGTCCGCGAAAATGTCGCCAAAATTACGCCAGCCAAATTCGTCAATAACCTCTCTTTTCGCGAAAAAGTCAGAGTCGCCGTCTAGTCCGCCCGCTATGAGTTCATCAATTACCCCGGGCTGAGCATTGGCTTTGAACCAGGGGAAGACGTCTGCCTGTTCATAGCATTCGGGAGTAAGCACAGGTACAAGAGGCGCATAGGCAGTTGCAGGGATGCTGTTGCCGGAGTTGTGATCCATCAGGAAGCGCAGAGTTTTCTGTTCTCCTCCCTGTAACTCGTAGGCACTCTTTGCATCTTTCGGGAACAGCCCGATTGTTAGCGTGTTTCCTTCTTTCCGGACACTTGTTGGAAAGTTCTGCCAGAAGTCGGGAACAGCCAATGCCAGATGCCCGCCATCGTAATCAAGGCTAACCAGTGGATCAGCACGCTTGCCTTCATGTACGAGCCTGTCGGGGCTTGATAATCTGTAACCACAGAATTGAGTGCTCACTTCACCGTTACGGTCTATATGGTTGCGGCTTTGCCAGTTCTCGCCTCCGCTGGAATCCTGGTAGAGGTTGAACTCGGGCAGATGAAACACTTCAGAGGTTATATCGGCTGCCTGGGGGGTTACCTGGGCCAGACATTCGGCCGGAAGCGTTGTTTCGACGGCAAGTTCCCGGAAGTACACTGAGCCCGGATCGCCCAGATCCCACAAACCGCCGGAATGTTTGGCACGTTCAGGGTTGTGAGTTGTCAGTTCCACCTGAACGAGGCCGGTTTCCAGGAAGATACGAAGCTCGCAATCGAAACGTGCCAACGGTTCTTTATTTTGTTTTTGCCATTGGCCTTTTAAATGTGCGGCGACAAATACGGGGCCTTTCTGAGTAATTTTCCATGTGGATTCTGCTTTCGCAGTGCAGGGTACGCCCGTCTCATCACGCAGAGTCACTGTCGATTGAGTACTTTCACCGCCTGCATTACTGAAGTGCCACGTCAGGGTGTCAGGTTCTAAATGAACGCAGCCAGCGGATGTCTGTACCTCAAGGCCATCAATGGTCTGATTAAAAGCGGGGGTGTGCTCAGCGGGGGAGGGACGTTCAAGCCTGGCCAGCACTAACTCTTTATCGCTGCCAGCCCCCAGGCTGACCAAAAAGCTGGCGTGAACCCACCGGACACTGCCGTCTGGCCAGTGGGCCAGAGGGGTAAGCTGAACGTTGACCGGTTGCTGACCATCCATGAGTGCAAGCTGGTGGGTCGACTGTGCGGCTCCCTGGGGCAGCGGAATACCAAGGCTGACTGGCTCCATGTTACGAGCGATGCCGATGGTTTCGTCTAAACGAATGGCTGTTTTTTCCATAAATCTGCCTGCTGCCTGACTCCCTGTGTGGTGCATAGGATAATCTGCTGGCTTGGTAACATAAAGCTACATTTTAAAGTCCGCCTGTATGCAGGGGATAACTTTGGAGCCTTTCATTTTTTACGGGCCTGGTTTACGAGGTAGCGAAGCTGGCCCCATTCCTCTGTCCCCTTGAGCAGTAAAAAACCAATTACCCCGGTACATAGTGCGGCTGTTATTACATGCAGGGTACCAAGAACCAAAAACTGAACCAGAAAGTGGCTGCCTGAAAGATCCAGTGACTGAACCACAGCAACAGCCAATGACGTTCCTGCGAGAGTCGGGATGCACAGGAAGAGAAGCTTGATTAACGAGAACCTTGTTTGTTGTTCCAGTATCAGCAACAGCGCAACCGTGGTTGCAACAGACAGCCAGCCCCGAACCCAGGCCATAATCTCCAGGCCACCTGTCGCTGTCAGCCAGAGGACGGCAATGATCAATAAGGTTGAGATGACATCGAACCAGAAAAGCAGTTTGACCTTCCCTTGGGCGATGATGGCATCGCTCACCAGAGCGAACAGGCAGAAGGTGAAGAAAAATAGCCCGAAGGGTTCCAGCAACGGGGAATACTCTGACCAGTCCGGGCCAAGCAGTACCCGGATGATGAGTTCGGGGTACAGCATGATGAAGGCGGTCACCGGTGTTAGCACTGTTATCATCAACGCAAGGCTCAAACGTATACGGTAAGCGAGAGCTTTGGGGTCTGCTTTACTGTCTGCGATCGCGGCCAGTAAAGGTTCGCTCATGGGGATTATGGCTGAAAGTGCCGGCAACAGACTGACTTCACGTACCAGGTTATAGCCACCTAGTTGGGCGGTTCCAAACAGGCGGGAGACCATCAGATTGTCAATTTGAGAACGGGTAAATCCAACGATGCCTCTTAAAAGTAACCATTGAGAAAACCCCCACTGCTCACGAAGTTTTTTCAAAGACCAGCCAGGCCTGTAGGAATCTACCTGATAAGAGCCAACAGTGAAAATAACGGCAGCAACCAGATTCCCCGCTATGATTGCCCAATAGCTGGGATGGATAAGTGCAATTGTAATTACGGTCAAAAAGGAGATTCCCTTTTGCCAGAGGCTTAATTTGAAAAGGGGTTTATAGTTTATCTGTCGTGCAAGGCGAAGCATTCCTGGTGTTTTCAGTGCCCGTATCGGCAGAGCCAGTGCGGCGACCGCAAGAGCGAGAGTAAGTTCGGGCTCATCGAACCAGGCTGCAACAAAAGACGAGGTGCAGATAATAATCAGGGCAATCAGGGATTTTGACAGAAAATCCAGGGTCCATGCGGTATCAAGATCTTCGTCTTCAAGTACGGACTTTTGAATGATGTATTGCCGGTTGCCGGTTTCGACCAATAATTCGAAAAACTGTAATGCGATGGTAACCAGTGCAACGATGCCAAAATGATCCGGAGTCAGCAGTCGTGCAAGGATAAGCGTGCTGATGATCCCTAAACCACGATGTATGAGCTGCAAACCGAATAGAAACCCGGCACTTTTGATAACTTTTTGACTGATTGACATAGGGCTCAGGTCAGAATTGGTTTGTCACTTTGAAAAGGTTTTCAGCCGGGAGGAGAGCTCCAGAGCTACTCTGTCTGAGCGAATGTAAGTCCAGGAATAATCAATAATGTTAAAAACCGCATAAACCGCCAGGATGATCACTATCATTTCAATAATCCCATCCGTCGAAAAAAGGTATCCGGCAATGAGATCCAGTGCTGCCCCAAACCAGAGGAGCATTGTAAAACCGTTGTAGGACGTGCTCGCTACCCGAAAACGGGAAACAGAAGACCTGATTCGGGCAACCCGGCTTTTCTTCTTGCCTGCCTGGGTGGGTTTGGGGGCTGCATTCCCGGATGGAGCCTCTTCCTTCGAAAGGTTCATCCGCATCATCTCACGCTCGAACCTTGGGTATCGTGATAGCTCTTCCGCTAATATATTTGCAGGTAACTGGGCGAGCAAAACCCGAAACCTGTTCCAGATATAGAGAATCCAGACCGCAATCCATGGCCAGATCTGATCATTATACAGATACAAACCAAACGCCAGGCAAGGAAAGGTGGCTGTTTCTACGAGGAAATGATTCCAGCGATCGAGTACAGCACCGTTCACACTGGCGCGGCCACGATGCCTTGCAATCTGGCCATCCACGTAATCGAAAAGATAATGCAGTACAAGAAAAGATGCCCCCAGGAATATCCCCCATGGACCCAGTATCATCAGTGCAGCTCCGATAAGGCCGGTGATGAGCATAGAGGCTGATGCATGGTTTTCATTCAACCCCAGTTTCAGATACAGCCTGGTGATCTGTAGCGAAACCGGCAAGCCAAACCAGCGGGTAAAATAGTCGCCTCTTTCTGAGTAAAGAGACCATTCGCGTGCTTTAAGCGCTTGGAACTCAGTATTGTTATCCATTTTAAGAGTCCTTTCCTTTATCCAGCTTGAGGTACGGATCTCATTACTCACTGATTTCTTGGAGGAAAAAATAGGGGGCTAGCCCCTGCAGTCCAACTGAAAGTTCACCTGATTGACTAGCCGCTTGCGTTTTAGCATAGCAAAGATCTGCGAAGAGGCTTTTTTAATGATCGTTCCGGGCGATACCTGCTGATGTGGGCCGGAAATTGGAAGGCGAGTGGGGCTGAACTGAGCATATGTTTTGCACCAGAAAGCAATATGCGTCGTTAAAACCCCCAGATTAGAGGGATAAGCAAGATCGCAACACCACCTACAATCAGGCTCATCGGCAGACCAATTTTTATATAGTCTGTACCCCGGTACCGTCCCGGGCCATAAACCATAAGATTAGTCTGGTAACCAAGCGGAGTGATAAAAGACGCTGATGCTGCGAACATGACAGCAACTGCAAAGGGCAGCACACTTACGTCCAGTCGCTCGGCCAGAGACAGTGCTATTGGGAACATCAGCACGGCGGCAGCGTTATTGGTAATCAGTTCGGTAAATAGCACTGTCAATAGATAAACGAGAATCAGGACTTGCCACGGGGACAGGTCCCCGGTCCCGAGTATGCCATCTACGATCCAGTCTGCTGCGCCGGTTATTGTCATAGCATTGCCAAGCGCAAAGGAGGCGGAAATAACAATCAGTACAGATAAATCTATACTAAGCCGGGCCCGGTTCGCTGTTAGGCAACCGGAAACAATCATGCCGCCTGCGGCTAGAAACGCAGCCTCCATAATGGGCAGCAATCCACTCGCGCTAGCTAAAACCATTAAAGCCAGAATACATAAAGCTATCGGCGCTTTGCGAAAGTCTGGTGGCGTCGAATCGCTCAACGCGCTAACCAACAAGAAGTCACGTCGTGAGTGGTACTGAGCTACAAATTGGTGACTGGCTTCAAGCAGCAAGGTATCACCAATTTTAAGGGTTATATCACCTAACTTACCGGGAACCCGTCGGCCTTCGCGAGCAAGAGAAAATATAACTGCGTTAAAACGGGTACGAAACTGGCTATCGCGAATGGTTTGTCCAAGCGCAGGAAACTCTGGTCCGAGAACAACCTCAACGAGGCAACGCTGGTGATTCGAAACATCCAGTTTATGCACATTACCATTGGCGGGCTTGAGCCCCTGAATACGCCGTAATTCGGTAGCACACTCTGGGGCACCAATGAAATATAGTTTATCGCCAGCCTGTAGCACTCGATCGGGCCCGACAGCAGTAATCAGCCGACCATCCCGGTCAATTTCAGCCAGATACCCGTAGTTAAGGGCGCGTAGCCCGGCTTCAGCAATCGATTTACCAATTAAAGGCCCTGGGCTGACCACTTCAACTTCAACACCGTATTCCCGAACCTGGGCCAGTTCATCCCTTGCACTACCGCGATCTGGCAATAGCTTTGAGCCGAACATGACCAGGAAAGCTCCACCAGACAGTAGCAGCGGCACACCAACCCAGGCCAGCTCAAATACACCCAGTTGGATGCCAAGCTCGGACTGAAGAAGCCCGTCAACAACCAGGTTGGTACTGGTGCCAATCAAGGTGCAGGTCCCGCCAAGAATAGCCGCGTAACTGAGCGGCAAAAGGAGTTTTGAAGCAGGAATGCCCAACCTCCGGGCCCAATCCTGAATGGCGGGAATGAACATGGCCACTACAGCAGTGTTGTTCATGAACGCACTTAGAAGTCCGGTTGGTGCAATCATCCGTAATTGTGCGCCTTTGGCTGTTTTAGGATGACCCAGCAATCGCCGGGCGATCCACTGCACGGCCCCAGTTTCTTTCAGTCCTCCAGCAACAACATATAAGGTGGCAATTGTTATAACACCCGGATTGCCAAAGCCGGCCAGAGCTTCGCCTGGAGCAACGATGCCCATAATCAGCAAAAAGGCCAGCGCAGCCATAAGGACCAGATCTGCCGAAACGCGAGTTAGCATTAGAGCGGACAGGACTGAGAAGAGTGTTGCTAGAGTGAGAATTCCTTGCCAGTCCATGGAGTGCGCTGTCTCTTTGAGTCGGAGTGTCGTCTTGTGATTAAGTTGTGATCAACTTTCGGTCGAGAAGGTAGTTCATCAAGGATTCAACGCAATCAGTCACTGAGGTGCTGGATGTATCCAGACTAATTTCCGGGTGGGCGGGTATTTCATACGGTGAGTCAATACCGGTGAACTGTTTGATTTCACCTGCACGTGCTTTTTGATAGAGCCCCTTGGGATCACGCTCTTCGCAGGTTGCTAGAGGAGTGTTCATATACACCTCTATAAACTCACCCGCAGGAAATAGCTTACGTACCATGCGCCGATCACTGTTGAAGGGTGAGATAAAGGCGCTTAGAACAATCAAACCTGCATCAGCAAACAGCTTACTCACTTCTCCAATGCGGCGGATATTTTCCACCCGGTCGCTATCGGAAAAGCCCAAGTCGCTGCACAAGCCGTGGCGGACGTTATCTCCATCTAACAGGAACGTGTGATAGCCGCGATTGTGCAATGCCACATCCAGCGCATTGGCGACGGTAGATTTTCCGGACCCACTCAGGCCTGTAAACCAGAGTATGCAGGGCTTCTGGTTTTTGTTCTCGGCTCGCTGAGAACGCACCACTTTGTGATCGTGCCAAACAATATTGTCTTCCAAAACAGCATCCTTCTGGAACTAAACCGATTTACAGCCCCCACTCGGGGTAGTTTTAACGGATGAACTGATTCAGATTGCGCTCTGCCCCAGTATACTCAGGTATTGGTACATTCCCAGAACCATTCAAAGGGCGTTCTACCATCCCTGCTGCTTTGAATCAAATAACAGACGACCGATTTTTCCATCATCTACACTGCCTTGTGGTGTCGGGATACTTTACAGCCTTTGAGGCCTGTCGGCTAACTGGAAGAGCTCTTTAGTCCTGAAGTTGCTTTGCGATAAGTTAGTTAAGTCATCTCGATCTAATTAGTCGGGTTAAATGCTCCGCAATTAATTACATGAAGCCTCAAGCGAGGTGTTTTTATTATAGAAGTGTCGAAGATACTTACATCCTGATTTTCACATCCATGGGATTTCGATTTAACATTATTTTACATGATTGAAAGATAAGCACTTTAGATTCGTGGCATGGATGATGCTGCCTGATACCCAGCGCTGACCTGTTGACTTGCATTCCAGATGGCAGCGTCCACTATTCAAGGAGAGAAAAGATGAACCACACTATTAAAAAAACGCTTCTGTCATCCCTTATCGTGCCCTTTGCACTGGGTGCGCAGTCTGCCAGCGCGGCGCTGGTAACCGATTGGGGTTATCAGGTTGAAAGCGTATTCGAAAATGCTACTGCAACCGCTGGTCTGGGCACGCTTTCTGGAAACAACACCAGCACCTTGTCCTGGGGGGTTGGCGCTGGGCCACAGTCTTCTGTCTCGATTACCGATGTCAACGAGGCCAGTGGTCTTATGACCGATGGCGGCTATGTTGACGGTGGTGTGTTTACCCACACCAACAATATTCTGCCATCCCAAGGCCTCGCCTTGGATAGCTTTGATCTGACATCTGCGCTGACTCTTACGCCTTTCGCTCCGGATCCCGGAGCCTCTTTGCCTGCGTCTGCGACTACGTTCCAGAGTTTCTTTATAGAAACGGCAAACGTTGCTCCTTGTGTTGAAGCAGCGGGTATTCCCTGTGCGGATATATTCACCATTGGGGACGTCACAGGCTCAACGCTGAATGAATTCGGCAACTTCGAATTCAACTCATCATTTGGCTATGATGGTTACGTCTACACTGTGTTCCTGGAACTGGCCGGGCTGGCCACTCTGGCTGATGACAGTTGTGCCGCAGCGGGTGCTTCAAGCGGTTGTGTTGGTCTTGTGACTGAGGAAGGCGCTGTTACCGACTTCCAGACACGCTTCCGTATCACAGCTACCGAGATGGTGCCTGAGCCAGGAACACTGGCGCTGTTGGGCATGGGTCTGGCAGGGCTTGGTCTGTCTCGCAGGAAAAAAGCAGCAAAGTCATAACGTTTAAAAGACAGAGCTGTTACAGGAAAAAGCCCCCGCGGAAATCGGGGGCTTTTTTAATGGCGGGAAGGTCGTGCTGTCAGGCAACATTCCTTTCATTTTGCACATATCCGACGGTGTTCGGTTTCGCCGGCAGGTATCGCCCGTCGTCTGTAATCAGTGACCAGACATCCGGGCGGTTCACCTTCATGCGCTCAACCAGTGTTGCCGCTTCGGTGAAAGCAGGGCACCGACGGCCGTGGTACTCCATCGCCGGGCCTACATGATCAAACTCCACACCAAACCGCTTCAGAAGCCGCAGTTGGGCAGGTTCCATGACAGCCATCCAGTGGGTTATTCCATTTTTAATGGACATCTGGAGGATGGCCGCGAAAAGCCCCAGGCTGATGTATGGCATGGCCCGCCTGCCATTTTCTGAATCCCTGTAATAGGCGGGTTCACTGATGCCCGAAACTTCTTTTTCTTCGTTAAGGCGTCTCCGGAACTCCCGGCTGACGGCCATTCTGGATATTTCTGCGATCTGCTCGCGAGGGACGCCAGCGATAGCGTTCTGAGTGTCTCGGTCCATTCTGTGGATACAAGGCCCTTCCATAGGGAAATCCCCGGCGCCCGGGTGATCGCCAGCCATGACGAGACGCACAGCAGCGACGCCGTCTCCGGATATTCGATGCCGGATCAGGCCGTGGACGGATCTGGGATCGTATGCATCATGTTCGCGTTTATCTGCGAAGCAATCAGGGTCTTCGAAAGGCCGGTCGATGCAGTAAACCTGATACCGAAGTTCAAACACCTCGTTAATTGTTTCAGTAGAGGTAGCTAGCTGAACACTGAATACCGAGTTGAATATGGTACTGACATCTATATCTGTCAGATCTGTGTGTGTTTGTTCTGCTTTCTGCTGAAGTGCAAACCCTGTTTGCATTTGTAAGTCCTCATTCTTTCCCACTCCATGGGCTATTTGGCATAAGTAGTGCCGTTTCAAATCAGGTAACGGCGTACTACGGGTTTGTCGAGGTAACAGCAATCAGACCTCGGAATGCTTTATTCTGGGTACGTAACGTCCTGGTGCCAGGATGGAATTCGGATCGACAGCCGCTTTCAACTGGCTGGCAAGCCCGGCGAAACCAGAGCCGCCGGTATTCATAATGTCCATTGCGTCGATGTTAAGGCGATAGGGCAGAAATCCTTCTTTTTGCCCGGCTTCGAACAGCGCGCGATAGCAGTCATTGGCCCGGGCTGTTGCATCCGCGTTGTTACGGTCAAAGAGCAGGGGCACAGTGGAATCGAAGCAACGATCGTTCACTGTCGTCAGCGTAATCAGCGGGTTGATACCGTACTGGGGGCAAACTGTTTCGACCATGTTGATATAGCGGCGAACATCCTTGCCCCGTATCGGGACCAGTGGCGCGAACCAGATGAGTCCACAACCATCCCGGGCAGGGTTTTTGGCTTGCCCGGCTTGGGGGAGGGTGCCTGAACGCCAGTATGCGAGTGCAAGTGCAACATCATTTGGAGCGCCGTGCATGATTTGCAGTGCCCCTGAGAGCGTGTCAGCCATGCCCTTAACCCGCGTAGCCAATTTTCCCGGAAGCAGGCGTGAGATATTTTTCGCGACATCCACCTTTCGTTGATTGATAAAGATAAGGCGGTCGGTAACAGGGCCGAGAAGTCTGCGTAGCGTACGACGGGTAGCCCGGGCCACCTCTTTGGATGCGTAGATTGCTCCGACCCCACTCCAGGCTGGAACACCATGGCTACTCGCCATACGTGCTACTTCCTGGGCCGGTAATACCCCATCGACGGCCTTGTCGTCCGGGAAGGGGGCCATCATTGAGAGCATGCGCTGGCTGTTGAGCAGGTTAATGGCCACCACCGATCCACCCAGCGTTCGCAGAACAGCCCTCACAGTGGGAACCAGTGCTTCCAGCTTTGCGTCGTCTTTTGTGGAAAAGAAAAATGCGGTTACCGTTTCAGGAACTGGCGCAAGGGCGATCGTCATGTTCACAACTACACCGAAGTTCCCCTGGCTGAAAAGCCCGTCGAGATAAGGCCCCAGACCCCATTTGAAAAGACCGTCGACTTCTGAACCGCCAAGTTGGCTCAGAGGCGTTTGGTAAAGGGTACCGTCGGGAAGAATGGCCTCTATCTTCGTTACCGCCGCGAAATGGTCAGTAATCGGGGTAATGCCGTAGCCCCGTTCAAGGGCGTTGCCCAGAATACTGCAGGTGGGCCCAGCACCCGTTACCGGAACGAGATAGTTTCCATCATGCTGATCAAGGAATTCTCTTAAGGCGCCTTGGGTAACACCAGGCTGGACAGTGACCACACCCATTTCGGAATCAAAGTTGGAAATACGGTTTAGCCGGCCAAGATCGAGAATAACGCAATCGTCTTCGACCGGGTTGGCGCTTCCGTAACCCCAGTTATTGCCTGTGCTCACTGGGTAAACCGCGACCTTGCAACGTTGGGCGATTTTAAGAACTGCCGCTACCTGCTCCTGATTCTTCGGCCGGAGTACCGCCGGAATTGAGCGATTTGTTCCTGTTGTCGAGGCGCCATAGCTTTCCGTGCCGGCAGCAACGACTCCGGACTCCCCGAGGAGAGTGCTCCATTCAGCGATTGCAGTCTCGATAGATGTGCTTGTCACGGGCGCTTCCAGGATATATCAGTAAACGGTTAAGAACGCTTGGTTAACGTGTTCTGCCGGGGTACTTGTCATAGGCGACAATTTTAAGCGAGAAGGGGTTGACAAAACATGTCGTATCATTAACTAGGCGAAGCCGGTTTGGACTAAAGAACAGTCGTGCAAACAGACAGTTAAAGGCGAAATTGAGGATGTACGGGAAGGCGTATTTTTGTTAAATAATGTTAAATTGAATGCGTTTGTTGTTCAATCAAGGCCATTGCGGAGCGTATTTCGGGGAGGGCATCTGTGCAGTCTCTGGGGCCGCAGAGTGTTTGTGCGGTTATCAAAGCAAAGCGTGTTTCACCTGTGAGTGCGGCCGGAATCTGCAGTAGCTTGGCGTTACGGTAGCTCCAGCTGCTTTGTGAACCAACCATATACTGTTGGGCCACCAGTACTCTATTTCTGGTCAGGATATTTCGATAAACACTGATGCCCGGCTCAAGCTGTTTTTCAACATGCCAGACTGACTTGTCGAATAACTGAGGTAAATAGGGAACCAGCTTTTCTTCAGCACCTTTTTTCTGATTCTGTGCGAATGATATCCAGGTGCTGCCAGAGCGCCAGACTTGCTGTTCCAGATTACCGGGAAGAGAGATGGGCAATGGTAATTTCCCTGGCTGGGTCTGCCGGAATTCCGGGAGGTCTATTACCCACAGAGGTTTTTGGGTAGCTGTGCTGTGAGCAAATGCGAGAGCCATCGGGCCAAGAATAATTGCGACGGCAATCGCAGCAATGCCGCTTTTATAAATGCTGCCATCCGCAGGCAGAGCAGCGGTTTTTACCCGTCGGCGAACTGGCGAAAAGTACAGTGCTGGAAGGATGAAGGCGCCAAACACCATCCAGCCCATGGTTTCGTGATCCGCAAGCATCTCGCTTTGCATGTCAGTTTCGTAGGCGACGACGACGAGGATGGTAATGCGTACCCAGTTAGCGATGAGGCCGAGCGTCGCTGCTGCCAGCAGGGTGATCAGCCAGCCACGCCAGCGGTAGTCGTTGAGGATGGCCATCATCATTGCCAGCAGAAGGGAGATTGCGAAATATCTTATCCCTGAGCAGCCGTCAGCAATGAGAAGGCGGCCATAGGGCAGGCTGATGCTGTTCCCTTCAATAAGTGCTGTCATCCCGAACCACCCAACCCAGCTCCCCACTATGACGCTTGCCAGATCCACAAGGGCTGGAACCAGGTCCGCCCAGACAGGCAGTGAAAGCGATAGCAGGAGTACGTAGGGGAGAAACTTCAGTGCCCGACCCAGCCCCAGTAGGGCCCAGGTAGTGGTGATTAGCCCTGCAGGGAGCAACAGGTAGGCCAGGGTATCGATGCGAACCAGTTCCAGCAGCCCCCATATCAGGGTTGTAAGGATTAACAGCACTGCGCCAGCAAGGTGGTAAGGTTTTATCTGTGTTAAGGGGGCGGTATGTTGGGGAGGATGGATCAACAAAAGGCCAAGAAAAATAATGGCGGTTACAAGACCGTGGGCCAGAACCTGCTCGAACTCAAACCATGCTTCCGCGAGCCTTATCCATGTGGGATAAAAGATCAGCACCGCTATTGCGGTAGCGATCAGGTAAGGCCTGGAGAGAGAGAGATTGTCTAACGTCTTCCCTAACATCGGTTTGTCCGCCGGACTGAATATCAAAGGACAGGATACTGTGTATATCGTTTACATAAAACTTGAATTTAAAACAAAAAAGCCAGCCGAAGCTGGCTTTTTCTCATGCTATACCGGAATCAGGCTTTCTGACGACGGCGAGCTGCACCAAGTCCTGCAAGGCCAAGGCCGAGAAGGGCAAGAGTGCCAGGCTCAGGTACTGGCAAAACTGACTCTACCATTACGATGAGGTCGTTGAAGTCCTGGTCGGAGTCGGCATAAAGACCATCTTCCCAGGCCAGCACGAATTCGTTGTTTGTCCAAAGGCCAGGAGCGAAGCCTGGAATCTGGATGGTATCAACGTTGTTGCCGCCAATGGCTACCATTTGGTCAGAGTTATCCTGGTTCAGACTGCTGTCTGAATAGAATTTCGGGCCATTGGCAGTGCCAAGGTAGTAGCCGAACTGGTTACTGGAGAAGTCGGTACCGGTGTCTTGGTTGTTCAGGCCAACAGATCCGTCAGCAAGCATGCTGAGCGTAACCTGGCTATTGAAGCCGGTGTTGGGAGCTGAGCTGCCACTGAACAGTTCTACATAGTTTGTTGCGTCTGCACGGTCATAGATGCCAAACGTGTTGTTACCAGACTGGCCTGAGATTTCAACAATGAACGTTGTAACGCTGCCGCCAGAACCGGTAATGCCCCAGTAGCTATCCAGGCCATCAGCCATTTGATCTGCGTTGACGTCTATGCTTGAAACGCCGGCTACAGGAGAGACGCTGATAGCGTCAAGCTGCGATTGCAGGCCAGTTCCAACACCGTCTTGTCCATCGTCAAACACTTGTATTGCGCTTGCTTGCGCTGTCCAAGCGGTTAATGCAATTGCGGCCGTTATAAGTTTGATTTTCATTTTTTTCTCCGGTTGTTTAGCTCTAATTCCCTATAGTTTGCTTTGCAACCAGGCTGTCTCTTTTTTGTTTGTAGAGACCCTTGGCTTTCCGTCCCATCCTCACGGATGGTTTGGCATCTTACCGGGACTGCCCGATACTGATACCGAATAAAGCGAAAGTTGTGCCAAGTCTGTATCTTATTGATAAATAGAACTTTATATTTGTTGTTTTTAAGGTCATGTAAAGGAATTCGACGCCGGAAAAGAAAAAAGGCCTGAAATGTTTACACTTCAGGCCTTTGCTTTATAGCGATGTGAAACTATCGGCTAAGGTCGTTAAAGCGCCTTCTTTACCGTCTCAAGGTGGGCTGAAATATCCTTATTTCCAGGAGCAAGGGTAAGGGCTTTTTCTATGATCGCTTTAGCCTCAAGGTGTTTACCGGTCAGGTGAAGAATCCAGCCATAGGTATCGAGAATGGCCGGGTTGCCGGGTGCTATTTCGCTTGCCTGCCTGGCGAGCCTTAGTGCCCGGTCGGGGTCATCCTCGCGCAGCACCCATGCAAGGTTGTTCAACGCGGCCAGGTTATTCGGCTGTCGTGCAAGGACCTGCTCATAGTGGTTTGCAGCGGCGGCTTCCTGATCATTGGACATCAGCCAGTCGGCTCGGGCCAGGTGTGCTGTGAGGTTTTGTGGAGCCTCGTCAAGCCAGTCATCTGTAAGGTCGTTGAGTGAGTCTGGCGCTTCCCCTTTAGCCAGCCCGATAATCGACGGCATCAGCTGAATATTCTTGGTGCTTTCCCATTTTTCCAAAAGGTATTCGTAGGCTGCTTTTGAGCCTTTTTGCTGGTTGAGCAGTTTTGCCCGCGAAAGTATGGTTGCTGTGACTTCACCGTGGGTTTCTACAACGGCATCAAGAGTGGTGTATGCATCTTCAATCTTGCCTTCCGCCTGGGCAATGCCCACTGGCAGCAGCGCGAACCCAATGTTTTCAGGTTCGAGTGTGATGGCTTCAGCGGCTTTAGCCCGAGCCTCACTCCAGTCTTTCGCATTAACTGCAGACTGGGCTTCGGCCAGCAACAACTGGCTGTAGGCGCGCTTCATGGTTGCTGAATCAGAGTCCTTCCACGGGGCAAGGGATGCTCTGGCTTCATCGAGTTCGCCCTGGGTTATGGCTATCAGTGCGCTGAGCGTGTCGGTGTTTTGTCTTAATTCAGGATGATTTTCGGCAATACCGGCCAGCCAGGCTTTTGCTTCTTTTACGTTATGGTCCTGCATGTAAATCTGGCCAGCCCGCTGCAACGGGCGTATGGATTCCGGAGCCAGGGTGGCAGCGTCTACCAGTAAGTTAACAGCCTTGTCACGCTGTCCGTTTTGGGCATAGAGGCTGGCAAGAGCGACCTTGGGGGCTTGTAGTTCCGGGCTGCTTTTAACAAGAGCCTCAAGTTGTGATACGGCTTTATCCATATTGCCGAGGCGGGTATCTACAAGGCTTGCCAGTAAAACGGCCCGGGGCTGGTCCCCATATCCGTTGAGCAGCGAGTCGCGGATTTCTGCGGCTTCCTGTTTTTCCCCTTGCCGGATCAGTACGTTGAGGTAGGTGCTGGTGGTGGCCCAGTCCGCAGGGTTTGAGGTGAAGGCCATACGAAGCTGCCCGAGTGCCTGTTCGGGTTTATCGTTCCGCAGATAGTATCTTGCCAGAGCAAGCCTTAGCCTTACACGCTCGGGTTCGTTGCCGATGGCTTTGCTGAGGCTGGCGATGCCGCTGTCTTCATGGCCTGGGAGGCTGAGGGACAGAATGCCGTGCATCGCCAGGAGCTCGTTGTCATGAGGACGGGCCTTTATGGCCCTGTCCAGGGTTGTCAGGGCGGCTTGCCGGTCTCCCGTATCAATCTGAGCCATTGTCGCTGCTCTGATGAACTGGGTGGGTGTTGTTTCCGGGTCAAGGTTTTCTGTGAGGAGTTGAGCCCCTTCGTCCAGTTCGCCAGTCCCGGCAGATATTGCTCCCAGTAGCATGGCTAACTGTTCATTCTCCGGGTCGAGCTTCAGGGTGTCTCTAAGAATCGCTTTTGCGTCTTCAAAATTTCCCGCTTTGATAGCTTCGATCGCGGCTTGCCCTTGCTCCCGTGCATCGCTGTTCTGGTTTTCAGCCAGTATGCGGTTGTAGATCTGGGCTTCTGTTATCTGCCCTTGCTCTGTCAGCACACGAGACAGCGTGGACAGAATATTGCGACGTATAGGCAAAAACATGTCAGATGTCGGGAGAATGCCAACGGCATCGGTAAGTGTTGCTGACGATTGTTCGAGCTGGTTTAGCCGATACTGGGCCAGGCCTTTTAAATACAGAACTTCAGGAGCTGCCTGATTCAGAGCCAGCCATTCGTCAGCAGCCTCTATTGCCTGGGTGTTTCTCCCCAGGTTGAGTTGTGCCTGGATAACTCCTGCTATTGCTTTGATATTTGAGGAGTTACTTGCGGAAAGGTTGCTGAAAAGTGCAAGAGCTTCTGCTGATTCTCCGGTTCTGCGCAAGGCCTCTGCACGGATCAGTGACGCTTCCAGCTGGTCTTCGGGAGAGTCTGGGGTCTGCAGCGCAAGAGTTTCTGTGGCTGAGAGCTGTTTGCCTTGTTCCACGTAGGCGCGGGCGAGGGTAAGGGCTACGGCCTCAGGTTTCTCCTGTATCCAGGGTGCCAGGAGTTCTGAGGCTTGCTTTGCTGCACCTACCTGCAGGTAAAGGTCCGCAAGTCGCACTATGTGGTCAACATTATTCGGGTCTTTCTGAATGGCATTTTTCAGTTCGAGCAGGGCAGAGCGGAACTGACCCTGTTCGGAATAGGTTTCGGCCCGGGTAATGTGAGACAGGGCTTCGGACGAATCCGGGCTGTTGTTGCAGCCCGTAAGCAGAGGGAGTGCAAGCAGCAGGCTGCTCGCAAGCACCAGGCTGGGAAGTGACTTCAGTTTGGCTTTTCTTGTGATCATATAAATCTGCTCCTTGAGCCGTTCGCTGCCATCGTATGCCTCGAGGTTAACTCAGGATTCCGAAGCTTCTGCCGATGTGTCAATTTTGTATTTGTCGGTTAGGTTGTACAGAGTCGGGCGGGTTACGCCCAGAAGCCGGGAAGCCTGTGTCATGTTGAAGCCGCTGGTCTGCAATGCTTGCGTGATAGCCTTGCGTTCGGCTTGTTCGCGAACCTGGCGAAGGTTCAGATGGCCTGAACCTGGTTCTTCGCTACTGGGTAATTCAAGATCTTCACTGGTAATCCGTTTACCGTCAGCCATGATGGTGGCTCGTTTTACTTTGTTGATCATTTCACGAACGTTGCCGGGCCAGGCGTAGCTGCTGATCGCGTTGATGGCATCTTCCGAGAACGTAAGGTTCTGCCGGTCCATTTGCTTTCCGAGGGATTTGAGTAGCGACTGGGCTATAACCAGCGCATCACCGTCGCGATCTCTTACTGCTGGCACATCCAGGGTGATTTCGCTGATCCGGTAGTAAAGATCTTCCCGGAATTGCCCGCTTTCGATCAACTGAGTTACGTTCTGGTGGGTGGCGCACACTACACGTACGTCGACCGGGATTGGTTTTACCGAGCCTATTCTGTCTACTACGCGTTCTTGCAGGAAGCGCAACAGCTTCGCCTGCAGTGGCATAGGCATGTCGCCTATTTCATCAAGGAAGAGGGTTCCGCCATTGGCGCTTTCAATTTTGCCCTTTTTGGCTTGAGTTGCGCCGGTAAAGGCGCCTTTCTCGAAGCCGAAGAGCTCACTTTCAAGAAGATTCTCGGGAATGGCAGCGCAATTGATGGCCGCGAAGACATTGCCGGCTCTGGGGCTCAGATCATGCAAGGCGCGGGCGAGGACTTCTTTGCCTGTGCCGGTTTCACCGATAACGAGGGTTGTTACGTCGGTGGGCGCGACCTTCTCGAGCGTGCGGCATACGGCCATCATTTGCGGGCTTGCGGCGACAATGCCTTTAATGTTGGTGCCATTGCCTTGCTGTGCGAGATCCTGATTTTCTTTTTCCAGTTCTGCAAGCCGGAAGGCTCGGTTAACCACAAAGTTCAGAATGTCAGCATCCAGTGGCTTCTGATAAAAATCGGAAGCTCCCATTCCTATGGCTCTGACCGCGTTTTCCTTGTCTTCACGGCCGGTAACGACAATTACTTTGGTTAAGGGCGCGAGACGAAGGATTTCTTCGAGCAATGCGAAGCCTTCTGTCGCGCCACCCGGGTCCGGGGGGAGGCCCAGGTCCAGTGTTACGACGTCAGGCTCTTCTCGCCTGAGCGCGGCAAGAGCGGCTTCTCTGTCGGAGGCCACGCTCACCTCCAGATCTGCGTTGAAACACCAGCGCATCTGGCTTTGCAGCCCCGGATCATCCTCTACAATCAGCAGTCGTCTAGTCACAACAGCAACAATTCCTTTGTTTTAAGTTTTCCGCTACACCTGATTCTTAACTGAACATTGACACTTTGCAATGATCGATTTGTTTGTTGTGGCGAATAGTCATTTAATTGACAGTATTTATTGGCCACTGGACGTTGCTGATCGATCGTCGTTTTTCGCTTGTTTAACTTACTGTGCTTTCGTCATTTGTATTCGTTACAGGGCGATATCCGGAATCATCTACTAGCGGAATGCGAATGGAAAAACAGGAGCCTAGCCCTGGTTCGCTCGTGGCATCAACGGTGCCTCCGAGTTTCTGAATGTACTCCCGGGCCTGGTAGGCACCGATACCCATGCCGGTGAGGCCTTTTGTGCTCTCGAAAGGCTTGAATAGCCGCTCACTGATGAAATCATCAGTCATGCCGCAGCCCGTATCCTGAATGAACAGTACAACGTTGCCCTTGGCGATTTTAAGAGACAGGGTAACTTCGCCATCGGGTGGCGTCGCATCCTGTGCATTCTGGATCAGGTGGCCGATAACGCTTCGTAGTTGTTCGGAGTCTGCTTTGACCATTATCTGTGGAGGAGTTCCCTCCAGAGTGGGGAAAGGCTTCTGTCTGTTACAGTGTTCCAGCAGGTTGGTTACCAGCTGGGTCAGATCCAGCGTTTTCGAATTATCGTCATCGGCCGTGGGCTTGCGAATGTGCTCCACAAGGTTGGTCATCTTGCTGACCGCGTGGTCTGTGGTTGTGATCATGTCATCGATAAAAGCAGGGTTGTTCCTGTGTTTCTGGGCATTGTTAACCAGCAGGGATAGTTGTGCTATTACCGTTTTCAGGTCATGAACCATAAAGGCTGAGGCCTTGCTGACGGCTTCAAACTGCATCGCCCGCGAAAGCCGGTTCTGTGCATCGGCCTGTGCCAGAAGGTTACATGTCTGGCGAGCTACGACTTTGATGAGATCGAAGTTTTCCCAGTTCAGTTCTACCCGGGCGTAAGGGCGGCCTACCATCGCGATTCCATATAGCTCGTTACCCAGATATAGCGGGATGACCAGCCAGGCATCCGGGGTTTTGGCTATTGCGTCCGGTATTTCCAGTAAGTCGTAACTCACTGGATCCGCCCGGTATTCATCCAGGTTCACAATCCATTCTTTATCGGAAAAAAATCGAACCAGGTCAGCGTCTTCATCGATGATGGTGTATCTGGGGGTAGACAGGTTGGCTGAATCCTTGAGTGTGTAAGAGCCCTGATCGCTCTTTAACCAGATGGCGCCAGCATTGCTTTGTACAAGACCTGCAAGAATCCGGATAGCACGCAGTGGAAGGGGAGGGTGATCACTGATATCCGACAACTCTTTCGTCATCTTCAGCCATTCTTCCCGGTAATCGTATTTGTAGTCAAAAAAGTTCTGGCTGATCAGGACCATCAGTTTTGAGCGCAGACGTCGTGAGAGGAGTAGCGTTACCAGGAAGACCAGGGCTAGCGCCGATAAAAGGACCTGAAGAGCTTCGCCCCAGTTACCGCCCAGGATGCGGATGTAATACCCACTGACGGAGAGCAGAAGAAGGTATGCGCCGGCCAGAACCAGAGTGCCCACGTGAAAGACCGCGGAACGGGAAAGCTGGAAATCAATAGGCTGCTTGCGGGAGTTGACCACGTTGATGGCGAACAGCGGCACCAGTGCGGCGTTCAGGAAGCCGCGGGCATTCCAGAAGGAGTCAGCCATCTTGCCAAAAAGTAAAGCGTCGGCGTACATGAAGAAGTCAAACGCGAAGATTGTTGCCGCACCAATACACAGGTACTTCATGCTGGAGCGGCCAAATGCCGGTGCGTTGCGCCAGATCTGTTCAGCCAGAGACAGGCCAAGAAGTGAAAGTGCAATCTGCCCGATGAGTTTTGTTTTTCCGCCTACCAGCGACAGATTGAAAACAAACTCTAGGCTGCCCAGGGCGAGCAGTGTTACGAGCAGAACAGCTGTTGCAATTCCGAGGGCGCGTTGAATTTGTCCGCTCAGCTGCCCTTGCCGCAATGTATCCCGGAGCATGGCAAACAAAAGAAGAATCCAGGTAGTGTCGCGGAGTAGTTCCAGCAGGTAACGAATAAAAAAGCCTGGCTGACCCCAGATGCTTTGAGTAAAGAGAGCAGAGGCCCAGAGGGTGGTGACAAGTGCTGCGAGAAACAGTGCACGGTCAATGTCACGTCTCAAATAGCGGGTGCCCACAAGCACCGCGAGGATTGCGTATACCGTAGCGGCCGCGCCATGGCTTATTACGCTAAGATCTGGAAGCATGAAATCTGCCTGTTTCCGGGGTATGTGTAGTTTGAGGTGGGCAAGGGCTCAGTGCAACTCCCGGATGTAGTTATTGAGTATTTGTCGATGTTGTATACATATATTCAGGCCTTACAAAGGCGTTTTGTTGTCCCGGTAAAACCGGAAGATTTCCTTCGGTGGCCGTTTTGGTTGAAAGCCGAACTCTTTTGCGAAGGCTTCTCCATCTATGACTACCGGGTATTTGAAAAATTCCAGAAGATAGGCGGGGAAGCTGCGCAGGCGCAGTGTCCGGAGTATCAGCCGGGGCAGAGCAGGGGGAATGGATGGCACTGGGACTCTGGTGCAGCCGCAGAGTTCCAGTGCTTTTTGGTAAGCCACCCAGTCATTCGGGGCTACATTGAATATTCCCCGAGTAGCTTTTTTATATGCCAGTACAACGGCTTCGGCCATGTCGTCAATGTGGATGAACTGCATCATGGGGGAAAAGCCTGCAAGCACTGGAGCTCTCGGGCTTGCCAGTAGTGAGCTTATGGTGTTGCTTACGCTTGGGCCGACGATATTGCAGGGGCGTAGTATGGCGATATTCAGTTCCGGGTAGCGCCAAAGATAGATGTTTGCCAGGTTCTCCAGTTCCACAGAATCGATCAGGTCAGCACTCAGCCCTGCGCTTTTCATGGGTGCTGACTCGTCGATGAGCGCCGGGTTATAAGCCATTGCGCCGTATACGTGGAAAGTAGAGAGGACCACAATGCGCCGGATGCCATACTTGTGGCTCAGGTCCAGTAGCTTCTGTGTGCCTAACACGTTGGCGTTGTAGCGTCGCATCCGTGTGAGCTGGCTTGAGCGGATGCGGCCGAGATGAATAACACCGTCAAAATGGTAGCGTCGAAACAGGTCTTCAAGATTCCGGTGGTTAAGATCCAGGCAGTAGCTGGGAATATCATCGCCCAGGTGTACCTGAATTCGTGCGTCCACCACTACCAGGTCGCAGGTTTTCCTGAGTCTTTCGATTACCTGTTTGGCCAGTGCCCCAGCTGCGCCGGTTATCAGGACCCTGGGTTTGGATTGCTTGGTTGTCAGAGCAGCCATCAGAACAGCCTTTTCCTTTGTGTCAGTCCCTTGTCGATCAGCCGGTTTATTTCGGCTTTTACCTGTTCGACCCGTTCATTTATCTGTTCTTCGGATATGTCCTCGCCTTCAAAGTACATGGGCGGGCCGAAATTCAGATGGACCTTGGCCGGTAATACCACGGGCATTGCGACAGGAACATATGGAAGCCCGAAGGCTTTTGCCAGGGGTTTGATGTTGGCGATGGCGGGTACAGTTTCTTCGCAGCCTACTACGCCCACGGGAACTATGGCAGCGTTATGTTTCATTGCGAGGTGCATGAATCCGCTGCCAAACCGCTGCAACTGGTAGCGGTTTCTGTAGGGTTTCCCTGAGCCCCGGATACCTTCTGGAAAAACGATAATGGCTTCGTTGTTGGCGAGCATTCTGGCACAGTTTACCGGGTCGCCAAGTGTTCCTCCCACCTCGCTGAGCAGTGTGCCGAGCCAGGGTACGGTGGGGAAAAAGCGTTCAATCATTGCCCGGGGAATACGTGGGCTTTTTTCCCGGGAGGCCAGTGCATAACCAATGAGTACGCCGTCAATCGGGAGTTGCCCGCTGTGATTTCCCACAATCAGTACAGGCCCTTCAGCGGGTATGTGGTCAACGCCTTGGGCTTCAGTCCGGAAGTATTTTTCGTAGATAGGCTTGGTCAGAGAAAATCCGTATTTGAAGGTTTCGTTGTTATAGCCCCAGGGGTCATAACCCAGTGATCCTATGGGTTTACGGATACGATTGATTTGTTCGTCCAGTTTTGCCGGAACCAGTCGGGATTTCAGAAAGGATGTCAGGCTCATTCGCACTCCATTTATCGACATTCAGCCTCGACCGATCAGGACGCCGAGCGTGTGGCTTTGCCCTTCGTTAAGCACCCGGTAGTCACTTGCTGCGTTGGCGGTTTCGACACAGAGCATTGTCTGCCAGGCTGAGTCGGGGAAGTCGCTTAGTTTTGCAGCCTTGTCAGGGCCTGGATTCCAGACAACTGTAGAGTCGCTGCCAACTGCTGTCAGAGTTCGCCTGGCTGTGGGCGTTACGATGCTGAGCGGTTCACCACTTTCGTATATCCGGTCGGTTTCGCCTTCGAAATAGACAGCGCCATCCTGAGTACAGTATTCCCAGTCGTTCAGCGTATCGATGTAATGGCTGAATCCAAGGCCTGATATTCTTGAGCCTTCTATATCGACCGTTGGCAGATAAGTGTGCAGTGCCTGGCTGAAGGCCATTGGGTCGCTTCCCAGGTTTGTGGTAGTGAGAGCAAGCTGGCAGCCCCGGACTGAGAAATTGTACGTCAGCAGGGCCAGGGCGTGGCCACTCCAGACCCCGGCGAAGTCATTGTTGGCATCAAGGGAGAGAGAGATCTCGACTTCATGAGCCGTTTCTCTTACGTCCTCAAGTTTCCAGAGAGCTGTGCGGGCAAACCCGTGAGGAGCTGTTGTTTTGACCCGTTTGCGTACCTCCGGAGCATTGCGGGCCGGATCACCGAACCAGGGCCAGCACACGGGAATGCCTCCTCTGATGGCGCGGCCGGGCTCGAAGCGGGCTGCAGGGCTGAGCCATAGCCAGTCTGATTCGTTCCTGGGGATAAAACGGGTCAGGTGTGCACCCTGAAGGAAGAGGGTCGCCTCAAACAGGGGGTGATGAACCTCTAATGCTTCCAGCTGTCCGATCGTGTTCCAGCGGGTAAAAGACCATTGTCCCGGGGAAAGAGATAAGGGTGGCTTGTTGCTGCTCTCGGACATAGGGCTCGATTCCGGGCTTAAGTGCATTTGCTTATTAGTGAGAGTAAATCAAAACTGTGTTGTGGGCGACAACTGGCCCTAAAATAGCTGCGGTACGCTGGAGAATATCATTTCAAGGAATGTCATTGGATAAATCGCAGTGGTTAGACGAGCTTGCCGATGGCCTGAGTGAACACGGCTGGATGAGCTTTGATATTACGCCCTGGCTCGGGGAGGGTCTGTTGAAGTCTCTTCAGGCAGAAATCATCGTGCTCGACCAGAATGATGCGCTTAAAAGTGCGGGTATCGGGCGTGGCAGCGCACCTGTTCGGGATCGGTCAATTCGCCGGGACAAGATAGCCTGGTTGCAGGGTTCGACGCCGGCTCAGGCCGAAATTTTCGATTTTTTTCAAAGCCTGCGACTGGGATTGAATCAGCGGCTTTTTCTGGGGCTGAAGCGTATCGAGGCTCACTACGCGACTTATCATTGTGGTGATTTCTATAAACCCCATGTGGATAGTTTTCAGGGCCGTGCATCCCGCATTGTGAGCCTGGTTCTGTACCTGAACGATCATTGGCTGCCTGCGGATGGTGGTGCGCTTCAGATCTATAGCCGGGAAAATGAAGATGAAGTCTGCGCGCAGGTATTACCTGAGGCGGGCAGGGTGGCGTTGTTCATGAGTGAGGAAATCCGGCATGAGGTGCTTGAGGCTCATCGTACGCGCTATAGCCTGGCATGCTGGTTCAGGCAGGATGTAATTCCCCTGCCTATATCGGCATTGTTATAGCCACAATTCTGCAGGGCGGTAGATTTGCCGTTGTAGTCCGCAAACCCTTTTGTTAATATTCGCGCCGCTTTCAGGGATATTGTCCTGAAACGCCGTTATGGTGGCTCCATTGGTGCCTCCGCAACATGAAACCGTGAACCCGGTCAGGCCCGGAAGGGAGCAGCCGCAGCGGTGGAATTGTGTGCCGGAGTGTCGCTAGTGGGGCCACCCCCAGATTTTCGCTTTATTCAGCTTCAGGCCCGTTCCCAGGCCTCTTCCACCGGTTCTCTCCAGCCCTCTGATTTCTGCCTCATAATAGCTTCTATAACTTCTTATAAAACCCTGACCATGCTAAGGTTAAAGGCGTTTTTCTCAGCATTTGGCGGAACATGAGCTACCAGGTACTTGCCCGTAAATGGCGCCCCCGAACCTTTGAAGATATGGTGGGCCAGGAACACGTTCTTCAGGCGTTAATTCACGCCCTGGAAAACCAGCGTCTGCATCATGCCTATCTGTTTACTGGCACCCGGGGTGTCGGTAAAACGACAATCGGGCGTTTGTTGGCTCGTTGCCTCAACTGCGAAACCGGTATTACACCGCGCCCCTGCGGTACCTGTTCCAGTTGCCGGGAAATTCAGGAAGGGCGGTTTGTTGATCTGATCGAGATTGATGCCGCATCCCGCACCGGTGTGGATGACATGCGGGAGCTTACCGACAACGTTCAGTATGCCCCCAGCCGTGGCCGCTACAAGGTGTACCTCATCGATGAGGTGCACATGCTTACGAACCAGTCGTTCAATGCGTTTCTCAAAACTCTGGAAGAGCCTCCTGAGCATGTGAAGTTTCTGCTGGCGACGACTGATCCCCAGAAGCTGCCTGTAACCGTTCTCTCACGTTGTCTGCAGTTCAATCTCAAGCGTATGACGCCGGAGCACATTGCGGGGCACCTCACAAACGTATTGACCGCTGAACAGATCCCTTTTGAAGAACCAGCCCTTTGGCTGCTGGCCCGCGCTGCTGATGGCAGTATGCGTGATGCGCTGAGCCTGACAGATCAGGCTATTGCCTTTGGCAATCAGAAACTTGCCGCCAGTGATGTCAGTAGCATGCTTGGTACGATTGACCAGCGGGATATCGAGCGGATTGTAAATGCACTGGTAGAGCGCGATGGTCCGGCTTTGCTGGCTGAAATCAGCCGTATAGCGGATTTTGCGCCGGACTACAGCATTATTCTTGCGGACCTTCTGTCCCTGTTCCACAGGGTGACTATGGAGCAGGTCATTCCCGGTAGTGCTGACAATACACTTGGGGATGCGGCTCAGGTCCAGTCGCTGGCCCGCAAGTTAAGTGCAGAAGATGCCCAGTTGTTTTATCAGGCGGCTCTGATAGGTCGCAAGGATCTGGCGATTACGCCGGATGCCCGGATGGGCTTCGAGATGACGCTGCTTAGGATGCTGGCATTCCGTCCTGGCTCCGATAGACGTGCGCCGCCCCCTGCAGTAAGTAATACAAGCGCTGGTGTTGAGGAGGAATCCCGGGACGAACCTGACCCTGAGCCCCAATCTGAGCCTGCACCGGAACCCGAAGCGGTTGAGCCGGAACCTGAAATTGCGCCGGAACCTGAAGCAGTGGAGCCGGAACCTGAGCCAGTAACTGCCCCTGCTGCGGAGCAGGAGATGCAAGGTTACGCTGATGCGCCAGAAGATGACGCCTGGCTTGCAAGTCTTGACGCTCAGGCAGAGTCCGCTCCTGATTATCCAGAGCCAGAGCCAGAGCCAGAGCCAGAGCCAGAGCCAGAGCCAGAGCCAGAGCCAGAGCCAGAGCCAGAGCCAGAGCCAGAGCCAGAGCTTGAAGCTGCTGCTGCACCGGTTGCGGATGGGGAGTTTGTCTGGGAGCGTGATTTCCGCAGCCTTGGCATTGTTGGTATGCCGGGCAATCTGGCCAGCCACGGTGCAATGTCCCGTGCCGGCGATACCATCACACTGTTGATCGACCCAGGTCATGCCCGGCTTCTGAATGCCAGGCATGAAGAAAAAATTCTGGCCGCCTTGAGAAATCGCTTTGGCGACGCCACTCAGTTAAAGATTGAGCAAGGTGATCCGGGGCCGAATACGCCGGCGGCTTTTGACGAGCGTTTGCGTGCGGCGCGCCAGAGTGCTGCAGAAGAGTCTATCCGCAATGATCCTCTGGTCAGGTCCATTGTGGAGCGGTTTGAGGCAAGGGTGGTTGAAGACAGTATTCGGCCGGCCAAAAGAGACAAGCAGGAGATAAAAGCATGATGAACGATATGGGTGGCCTGATGAAAAAGGCCCAGAAGATGCAGGAAGAAATGCAGAAGGCTCAGGAAGAGGCGGCGAAAGCGGAGATTACCGGTGAATCAGGCGCAGGCCTGGTAAAAGTCACCATGAACGGTCGTCACGATGTTCGTAAAGTGGAAATTGATCCATCCCTGATGTCTGAAGAAAAGGATATTCTTGAAGACCTGTTGGCTGCCGCCGTTAATGATGCGGTGCGCCGCGTAGAGGCCAACCAGAAGGATAAGTTATCGGGCATGATGTCTGGCATGGGTTTACCGCCTGGCTTCAAGATGCCGTTTTAAAGCGTTTTCCTGAACTGCAGTCTGAGGATGTTTCATGGCGTTCAGCCCACTGGTTGATGAACTTGTTGAGTCTCTCCGCTGTTTGCCGGGAGTTGGTCAGAAAACCGCTCAGCGTATGGCCTTTCACTTGCTTGAGCGGGCTCGCTCCGGCGGAACACGGTTGTCTGATGCTTTGAGCAATGCCATGTCGGGCGTTCGCCGCTGTGAAAGCTGCCAGAACTTCTCTGATACCGAGGTGTGCGGGATTTGCGAGAATCCGGCCCGAAACAACGGCACGCTCTGCGTGGTTGAAAGCCCCTCTGATCTGCTGGCAATTGAACAGGCTGCCGATTACAAAGGCAGCTATTTTGTTCTGATGGGACATTTATCACCCATTGACGGTGTGGGCCCCGAAGAAATCGGCATTGAACGGCTTCTGCGCCGGGTACGCACAGATGGGGTGACTGAACTCATTCTCGCAACAAACCCGACGGTCGAAGGTGAAGCGACCGCCCACTATATTTCCGATCGGCTCGATGGCTCAGATATCCTCATTACCCGCCTTGCTCATGGTATACCGGTAGGTGGAGAGCTTGGCTACGTCGACGGTTTCACGCTCACTCATGCGTTTCGCGGCAGAAAACCTCTGCTGGACTGATTCCTGCGCCTGCAATTGCACGGCGCTTTTAACTGGTTTTCTCTATGACCCTTTCCCTACCGGCTATTGATGTTCCCCCAGCCCCTGAAACCATTAACTGGATTACGCAGCCTGAGGAGTTGGACCATTGGCTGGACAGCGTACCGGGTGTTCCCTTGGTCCTGGATACCGAATTTGAGCGGGTAAATACTTTTTACCCCATTCCAGGCCTGGTTCAGCTTGGTCTTGGTGACCAGTTTTGTCTTGTAGACCCGGATGTAGCTGAGCGCTCTGTGCGTTTCAGGGAGGTCATTGCAGATCCCGGGGTTAGCAAACTGCTTTATGCCATGAGCGAAGATCTCGAACTTTTTCGTGACTGGCTTGGAATCAACCCGAAGGGCGTTGTGGATCTGCAGATTGGTGCAGCCATGGCCGGAGCTGGTTTCTCTCTGGGTTATGCGCGGCTTGTGGAAACTCTCTTTGGCGAGACACTGGATAAATCAGTTACCCGGTCAGACTGGATTTCCCGCCCTTTGAGTGATGCTCAGCAGCGTTACGCTGTTGATGACATACGTTTTCTTGCGCCTATGTACGAGTGGGTTAGTGCGCATCTCCGTGAGAGAGGGCTGGAAGCTGCGCTTGTGGAGGAATCCACGCGCTTTGCCGATGAGCTTGCGGGGCAGGGCGATCTTGAGAATCACTACCTCCGCCTGCGCGGAGGTTGGGCGCTGACAACTCAGCAGCAAGTCGTGCTCAAGAAGCTGGTTGTCTGGCGTGAACTGGAATGCAGAGAGCGGGATCGTCCACGGGGCCGGGTGCTGGCAGACCCTCTTCTGATTGCTATTGCTGACCGGTTGCCCAGATCTTTGAGTGAAATGTCCAATATTCAGGGTGTTCCGGCGAGTGTGGTCAGACGTTATGGTGAGGCCTTGGTTGAGCTGGTTGATGAAGGGCGCAATGCTGATGACTCCGGGATTGAGCGCATTGCTCCACCGTTGACCCGGGACCAGCAGATGTTTTTCAAACAGTTAAAACAATTTTTTAAAAAAGCCTCAGAGGATACTGATATACCTATTGAATTATTGGCGCCAAGAAAGCGGCTCGAAAAGGTTGTTCAGGACAGAACCCTGGCGGCCAGCCCATTTTTCCAGGGCTGGCGTGCCCAGATTCTTGCGCCGGTAATGAGTGATATTGAGGATTATCTGAAATCATGAAAGATCGGGAATTTGTGTCTGTTTTTCGAAGCAGCAAAAAAAGTGATACCTACATTTACGTTCGTCGCGGACAGAAATGGGATGATCTGCCTGAGAGCCTGAGGGTGATTTTCGGCAGCCCGGTTCATTCTATGGATCTGATACTGACACCGGAGCGAAAACTAGCCAGAGCAACGGCAGAGCAGGTTCTGAGTGCCATTGCTGACAAAGACTTCTTTTTGCAGATGCCGGAAGAGCGCGATGCCTACGTAATTGATTTTCGCACCAAGCCGGGGCTGAGAGATTCATGATTGCCCAGATTCCGTTCTGGCAGCGTAAGCGCCTGAGCGAAATGACGCAAAAGGAATGGGAATCCCTGTGCGACGGCTGCGGTAAATGCTGTCTCAACAAGCTTGAAGATGAAGATACCGGCGAGGTGTACCACACCGATCTGGTGTGTCGTTTTATGGACAACGAGAGTTGTCAATGTACGGTTTACCCGGATCGCCTGAGCAGGGTGCCGGGCTGTACGGTGCTGACACCGGATACGGTGAAAGATTACTATTGGCTACCCTATACCTGCGGCTATCGCACACTCGCAGAGGGCAGGCCTCTGGCGGACTGGCATCCGCTGTGCAGCGGGAATCCGGATTCGGTGCACGAGGCCGGTGTCTCCATACGTCACAAGGTGATTCATGAGGATCAGGTGGCCGAGGAAGACTGGGAAGAACATATCATTCACTGGGTTCTGTAATGATCGATACTGACGCACACATTGCTTACGGCATCTTCTGGGCTGCCTATGTCATTGCTTTCATCGTGTTTTTTTTCATGATGAAGAAGCTTTTCCGGTTTTTGCCGTTATACGGCTTTCGAACCCTGTTGCTGGCGGCACTGGTTGCTTTTCTTCTGACCCCGGTTGAATCTCCCGAACTGGCGGGCTGGTGGATACCTGCATGGCTTTTCGGAAGTTATGAACTTGTTCTTGGTGACGCCGACAACGCCGGCCGGGCATTGCTTAATCTTGGCATCGGAGGGGTTGTAATGCTCCTCGTCTGGATTCTGGATATGGTTCGTTACCGCTTATCCCGGCGATAAGATAACCCACACATTTTTTTGAGAACAACAATGTCGAGATTCTTTGCGCTGGTTTTTTTCACTGCTTTATTGATACCCGCAACTCTGTGGGCTGAAGAAGTAACGAAACTGACATTGCCGGAAAACCCGGACGTCCGGATCATTGTGGACATCTCGGGCTCCATGAAGGAAACCGATCCCGATAACCTGCGGCAACCAGCAGTAAGACTACTGGCCCGAGTGTTGCCTGAAGGCAGTACTGCCGGTGTATGGACCTTCGGCCAGTACGTGAATATGTTGGTGCCTCATGGGGAGGTGTCTGAATCCTGGCGTGACACGGCTGTTGAACGCTCCGGCCAGATCAATTCCGTGGCTATGCGTACCAATCTGGGCAGAGCCATTGAAGTTGCCAGCGACGACTTTGTTACAGGAGGCTCTCTTGAGAACACGCATTTCATCCTTCTGACAGACGGCAAAGTGGACATATCAAACAGCCCGGATGTGAATCAGGCTGAAGAAGAGCGAATTCTGGGCAAGATGCTGGAAGACCTGGTGGCCAGAGGCGCGACCTTCCACCCAGTTGCGCTTTCCGGTCAGGCGGACGCTGATTTTCTGAAGACACTTGCGGAGAAATCAAAAGGCAGTTTCCGGGTTGCCGATACGGCAGAATCTCTTAATCTGGCCTTTCTCGATGCATTGAATACTGCCGCACCCCAGGAGCAGATTCCATTTGAGGGCAACGCATTCATCGTTGATGGCGGTGTAAAGGAGTTTACCGCGTTGGTCTTCCGCGATCGGGCCAACACTGGCGAAGCAGATGAACCTGTCAGTCTGGAGCTGATCCGTCCTGATGGTCAAAAGCTCCTGTATTCTGCGCAACCTGATAATGTCCGGTGGGCCCGCGAGGCGGCTTATGACCTGATTACCATTTCAGGGCCCCAGGCTGGCGAATGGCGCGTAACCGGCGAACCGGGTGAGGGCAGCCGGGTTACCGTCGTAAGTGACCTGAGAATGCTGGTCAGCCCTGTGCCTGCCACGTTTACCCCGGAATCACCGGTGGAGATCCGCGTTGCGTTTTTTGAAGAAACAGAAAAGGTGACCGACCCGGAGTTTCTCGATGTAATAACCGTGAACCTCAGTCTTACATCTGAAGACGGGCGAAGTGGCAGCAAGGCCCTCTCTGAAGATCAACCTCCGGAAGACGGCGTATATACAGATACTATTGGCAAGCTTCCGGCCGAAGGTCTTTACAGAATTGATGTTGTTGCTGACGGTAAGACATTTGCCCGTAAGTTTACAGCTACCACACGGTTTATCGTGCCGACGGGGATGGTTGAGCCAGGCATGGAACCTCCTATTGATATCAGTCTTGCTGAGCAGGTCGAACCAGCACCTGAATCCGATGAGCCTCCGGAGCCTGAAGCGGTGGCTGAACCCCCTGTAGCACAGGAGTCCGTTGAATCAGAAGAGCCGGCTCAGCCTGAAGAGGAAGAAGAGCCTTTAGCCGAAGATAAGCCGGAGGCTGAGTCAGTACTTCCTGTCCCGCTGTGGATGCTGGGTGCTGGAGCGGCGGCGCTCGTGGTTGTGGTATTGATCATTATTCTGCTGGCACGAAAGCGCCGTGCAGCGGTGGGCGAAGACGAAACTTCGGGTGATGAGATCGAGAACTTTGACGATCTGTCCCAGGAAATGGCAGCAATTGAGGCTGAAGCCCCGGTTGTAATGGAAGAACCGGAACCAGAACCAGAGCCAGAGCCGGAACCGGAACCAGAGCCAGAGCCAGAACCGGATCCAGAACCAGAACCGGAGCCAGAACCAGAACCCGTGCTGGAACCCGAGCCTGAGCCCGTCATGCAGCCTGAGCCGGAAGTTGAGCCGGCGGAAGAGGATATACCGGTTGCCAACACGATTGTGGAGCCCGAAGAGGAGGTTATCCCGGAGTTGGTTGAGCCAGTAGAAGAGGACGATGAAGAAGAGTTCGGTCTGGATGATTTTGACCTTTCCGAATTTGATGATTTGCCAGATTACGATGGGCCGGAAACTGAACCGGACGATGAACAGAAAAAGTAAACTAACGAAATTGACAGGAATCCAACAAATGAAGTTTACCGGTACCGACAAATATGTAGCCACCGATGACTTGCAGATGGCCGTGAACGCTGCCATCACGCTGCAACGCCCACTGCTGATCAAAGGCGAACCCGGCACCGGCAAAACTCTGCTGGCTGAGGAAATGGCAAGCGCTCTTGGAATGCGCCTGATTCCCTGGCACATCAAATCGACTACCAAGGCTCAGCAGGGCCTATATGAGTACGATGCGGTTTCCCGTTTACGGGATTCCCAGCTGGGTGATGAGAAGGTCAAGGACATCAGCAACTACATCGTTAAGGGTAAGCTCTGGGAGGCCTTTGAAGCTGAAGATCAGGTTGTGCTGCTGATTGATGAGATCGACAAGGCTGATATCGAATTCCCTAACGATCTTTTGCTGGAACTGGATCGGATGGAGTTCTATGTATACGAAACCCAGCAGTTCGTAAAAGCCAAAAAACGGCCCATCATAGTAATCACCAGTAACAATGAAAAAGAGCTGCCAGATGCTTTCCTGCGCCGCTGTTTTTTCCATTACATCAGCTTCCCGGACCACGACACCATGAAGAGCATCGTGGATGTTCACTTTCCGGGTATTCAGCAGCAGGTGGTCAAGGATGCTCTGGAAGTTTTCTTCGATGTACGCAAAGTGCCTGGCCTGAAGAAGAAGCCCTCCACCTCTGAGCTGATTGACTGGTTGAAGCTGTTGATGGCAGACGAACTGACCGCCAAGATGCTGCAGGATAAAGACAGCAGCTCGGCGCTGCCGCCATTGTACGGTGCTCTGGTGAAGAACGAGCAGGACGTGCACCTGTTGCAGAAGCTGGCGTTTATGGCCCGCCGTCGCGGCTGAAATTCGGCAAGAGTGCGGTTTTATGTTGATTGATTTCTTTCTCGAAGTGCGGCGGGCCAAGGTGCCGGCCAGCCTGCGTGAATTCCTTGATCTGCTGGAAGCGCTGCAGCAGCGTCTGGCGTTTGCGGATATGGAGGAGTTTTATTACCTGGCGCGGTTGTGTCTGGTTAAGGATGAGCGCCATTTCGACAAGTTTGATCTGGCCTTTAAAGCCTATTTTGAAGGCATAGAGCATCTGGATCAGATGCTGGAAGCCTTGATTCCTGATGAATGGCTTCGCGCTGAGTTCGAGAAAAACCTGAGTGAGGAAGAGAAAGCTAAAATTGACTCGCTGGGTGGTCTTGAAGAGCTGATCGAAACCTTCAAGAAACGCATGGAAGAGCAGAAAAAGCGTCATGCCGGAGGCAACAAATGGATTGGTACCGGAGGCACGTCACCTTTCGGGGCTGATGGGTACAACCCGGAAGGTTTCCGGATCGGGCAAAAAAATGGCCGTCATGGGCGTGCAATCAAGGTTTGGGAAAAGCGAGAGTTCAAGGATCTGGACGACAGCGTTACCCTGGGGATCCGCAATATCAAGGTAGCGTTACGGCGATTGCGCAAGTTTGCACGCCAGGGTGCCGCTGATAAGCTGGATCTCGATGATACCATCCGGTCGACGGCGCGTAATGCGGGTTATCTTGATCTTAAAATGGTACCTGAGCGACATAACGCTGCCAAAGTGCTGATCTTTTTTGATGTGGGCGGCTCCATGGACCCCCATGTGCGGGTATGTGAGGAACTGTTCTCTGCCGCACGTGCTGAGTTCAAGCATATGGAGTACTTTTACTTTCATAACTTTGTGTATGAGAGTATGTGGAAGAACAACGTTCGCCGGATGAATGAGACCACCGACACCTGGGATATTCTCAACAAGTATTCGCCGGACTATAAGGTGATCTTCATAGGTGACGCTACTATGGCCCCCTATGAGATTTCTCATCCGGGTGGTTCCATTGAACACTGGAACGAAGAATCCGGTGCGACCTGGTTTCAGCGCCTCAGCGACCATTTCCGCAAGGTGGTCTGGATCAACCCGTTACCCGAAAATTATTGGGGAACAGGCGGCTCTCTGGGGATGACCCGGCAACTTGTGAACAACCACATGTATCCACTTACGGTGGAAGGCCTTGAGTCCGCGATGAAATACCTGAGTAAATAAAAAAGCCGATGTGGTTGAGGCATCGGCAAAGCTCGGTATATCAGGCGGGAGTGCATAGACGCGTTCCCGCCCTGATCAATTCAGCAATTAAAGGGCCAAAAAAAGAAAAGCGTCTAAAATCAGTTTATTATTGGAGCCTGCAGACGAGTCAAGCGGGTGTTTTCACCATGCATTTCTGTTCTTGCGTCAAATAATTCGACATTTTTGTCGTCGTCGGCCAGCAATGGCTTTTCTAAAGTTCAGTTCTGGGCTTCAATCGTGATCTTCGGAAGTGTTGGTTTGTAGAGTGAAACTTTCTCTGTTGGAGCGATAACCTTGGCTTCTCCTGTCACAACCTTCTGATTGTTCTGGTTGGTTACTTCACACTTGAAAACTACCCGGTTTCTGGGTTCCTTGCGCAGGACTGTCAGGCCTACCGTCAGTGTGTCATCCAGTTTAACGGGGCGTTTGAATGAGAGGCTTTGGTCAAGATAAACCGTGCCGGGGCCGGGCATGACTGTAGCCAGTGCCGCAGAAATGAGCGCGCCACTCCACATGCCATGGGCGATTCGCTCCTTGAATATGGAGTTTGCTGCAAACTCCGGGTCAAGGTGCAGGGGGTTAATGTCTCCCGAAACAGCGGCAAACAGCACCAGATCATCCTCTGACAGGGTCCGGATAAATGTGGCAGTATCGCCTTCATTAATCTCGTTATAGGTAATGTTTTCAAGTGTATCGAGAGTGTCGCTCATCGGGTACTCCATGGACGAGGCGTGGGGGCAAAGGTATCTATGCTTATGCGCTGAAACTACCTCATCGTTAACAAAACTGCTATTCTCTCCCGACTTTTGCAGATGATACTTATGTCGGGTTGATTTTTGTACTGCGCGACATATGGGAATTATTATAAAAGAAAAGCGCCAGAACAGGAGATGGTGATGGATTTTGGGAAGTTCTATCAAGATAAATACCCCGCCAGTGTTCCCCGTGAAGTCGACCTGAAAAAATACAGCAGCATGGTGGACGTGTTTGAGCAGGCCGTAAAAAAGTACGCTGACCGTCCTGCCTTCAGTGCAGTAGGCGCAACTCTCACTTATCGTGATCTGGACACTCAAACCCGAAACTTTGCGGCCTGGTTGCAAAACAAGACGGATCTGAAACCCGGCGATCGTATTGCTGTGCAAATGCCCAACCTGCCTCAGTATCCTGTTGTGGTCTTTGGTGCCATGCGTGCGGGTCTGATTGTGGTTAATACAAACCCGCTTTATACCACTCGCGAGATGGAGCACCAGTTTAACGATTCCGGAGCAAAGGCTTTGGTGGTGCTGGCGAATATGGCTGAGAACGCCGAGAAAGTTCTGCCCCATACCAGCATTGAGCATGTCATTGTTACCGAAATTGCTGACATGAATTCGCCCATCAAGCGTACGGTGATGAATGCTGTTATCAAGCACGTGAAAAAGATGGTGCCGCCTTTCAGCATTCCGCAAGCACATAAGCTGCCAGCCGTGCTCAGCGCAGGCGCCCGTGAAAAGTTCACCCGGGTCGAATGTAAGCAGGACGACATTGCGGTTCTGCAGTATACCGGCGGAACAACCGGTGTCGCCAAAGGAGCGATGCTTACGCACGGAAACCTGGTAGCGAACCTGCTGCAGGTTCGCCCGATGATGGAAGACACGATAATTGACGGGCAGGAGGTAGTTATTGCTCCTCTGCCGCTTTATCATATCTACTCTTTTACTCTTAACTGCGGAATCATGCTCGAGAGTGGCGGTCACAATGTGCTGATCCCCAATCCGCGTGACATTCCTGGCTTCGTTAAAGAGCTGAAAAAGCACGAGTTCACAGCATTTCTTGGTTTGAATACTCTGTTTGTTGCATTGTGCAATAACGAAGAGTTTCAGGAACTCGATTTCAGTCATCTGAAGCTTACGTCTTCAGGTGGTATGGCACTGACTACTGATACAGCGAAGACATGGGAGCGTGTAACTGGCTGTCCGATATCGGAAGGCTATGGCATGACCGAAACCTCGCCAGTGGTTACCTTCAATCCCCGGAGCGCCATCCAGCTGGGAACCATTGGTTTGCCTGTTCCTTCTACTCAGGTCAAAACCATTGATGATGACGGCAATGAGACAGCGCTGGGTGATGCTGGTGAACTTTGCGTGAAAGGCCCGCAGGTTATGCGCGGTTACTGGCAGCGTCCGGATGATACGCAGAAGTCGTTCACCGAAGATGGTTATATCAAGACCGGTGACATTGCGGTGATTCAGGAAGATGGCTATATCCGCATTGTTGACCGCAAGAAGGACATGATTATCGTGTCGGGATTCAACGTGTATCCCAATGAAATTGAAGATGTGGTGAGCAGCCATCCGAAGGTTCTTGAATGCGCCGCAGTTGGAATTCCCGATGCCAGAAGCGGGGAGGCGGTCAAGGTTTACCTGGTTGCCGCGCCTGAAGGTGTTACCGAGAACGAATTAAAAGAGTTCTGTCGTGAGCGCCTGACTGCCTATAAAGTGCCACGTTTCTTTGAATTTCGCGATGAACTGCCAAAAACGAACGTGGGCAAAATTTTGCGCCGTGAACTGCGCGACGAACCGGAAAATAAGTAAATACGTTGATATTGCAATCTGATACCCAAGCAGCTCTTCACAAACCAATCACTTTCCCGGCTGGGTTGCCGGTTTCCGATCGCGTGGATGATATCCGCGAAGCGATCGGAAACCATCAGGTCGTAATTATCGCTGGCGAAACCGGATCGGGTAAGACCACTCAGATACCCAAGATCTGTATGAGTATGGGCCGGGGAGTGACCGGCTTGATTGGTCATACTCAGCCAAGGCGTATTGCCGCGCGAAGCGTTGCTGCCCGGATAGCAGATGAACTGGGTGAGCAGACCGGTCAGCAGATCGGGTATCAGGTCCGGTTTACCGATAACACCTCCGAACAGACCCGGGTCAAGGTGATGACTGACGGGATTCTGCTGGCGGAGGTCCAGCATGACCGCTTTCTCAAGCGCTATGACACGCTGATTATTGATGAAGCTCACGAACGCAGCCTGAATATCGACTTTCTGCTGGGTTATCTGAAGCAACTCCTCCCCAAACGACCTGACCTTAAAGTCATTATCACCTCTGCCACGATTGAAGTGGATCGCTTCAGCGAGTTTTTCAACAATGCGCCCGTTCTGGAAGTGAGCGGCCGAACGTTTCCGGTAGATGTTCGTTACCATCCGCTTAACGGCGATGAAGACGATCGCGATCAGAGCTGGAATGATGGCACCCTCGCTGTGCTTGAAGAGATTGAGAGGCATGAGCGCAGCGAAAAGCTACCGCCGGGTGATGTGTTGGTATTCCTGCCGGGTGAACGTGAGATCCGTAACCTGAGCAAAATGCTGCGCCACGCGGAACTTCAGCATACAGAAGTGCTGCCTTTATATTCCCGGTTAAGTAATCAGGAACAGAACCGGGTATTTCAGAGCCACCGTGGCCGCAGGATTGTCCTTGCCACCAACGTCGCAGAGACGTCGCTGACAGTGCCGGGAATTCGCTACGTTATCGACACCGGTGTGGCCCGGATCAGCCGCTACAGTGTCCGTTCAAAAATACAGCGCCTTCCCGTTGAGCCTGTTTCTCAAGCCAGCGCTAACCAGCGTTCAGGCAGGTGTGGCCGGGTTGCACCGGGGATCTGTTTTCGTTTGTATGATGAAGCGGATTTTCTCAACCGCCCGGAATACACAGATCCGGAAATACTGCGTACCAATCTGGCCTCCGTTATTCTGCAGATGGCCACCTCCGGCCTCGGCGAGATTCGGAATTTCCCTTTTCTGGAGGCGCCGGACAAGCGTCTGATCAATGATGGCTACAAGCTTCTGGAAGAGCTGAGTGCGGTGGACAACCAGCGCCGGGTTACCAGGCTTGGGCGCACTATGGCCAAGCTGCCATTGGATCCGCGCCTGGCCCGTATGCTGGTTACCTCGGCCGATCATGGCAGTCTTGCGGAAACACTGATTATTATCGCAGGGTTGAGTGTTCAGGATCCAAGAGATCGTCCGCAGGACAAGCAGCAGGCAGCGGATCAGGCCCATGCCCAGTTCAATGACAAAGAATCAGACTTCATTACTCTGCTCAATATCTGGAACTTTTTCGAAGAGCAGCGCCAGGAGCTATCCCAGAATCAGCTTAAAAAGGTTTGTCAGAAAAGTTTTCTCAGCTGGATGCGCATGCGGGAATGGCGGGACATCCACCGGCAGCTCACGCTGATTTGCCGCGATCAGAAGCTGGCATTTAACCGGGATGCTGCCAGTTACGACGCAATACACAAAGCCATTCTGGCCGGCCTGTTAGGGCAGGTGGCGACCAAGGTCGAAAAAAAGGAATACCTGGCAACCCGCAATCGCAAGGTAATGATTTTTCCGGGCTCTAAGGTATCCAAAAGTGGGCCAAAATGGATTGTTGCGACGGAAATTGTTGAAACAAGCCGTGTATTCGCTCGCATGGTTGCGGCCATTCAGCCTGAATGGATAGAGCCTTTGGCCGGGCATGTGGTCAAGCATCACTATTTCGAACCCCACTGGGAGCAGAAGAGAGCCCAGGTGATGGGGTATGAAAAGATCACACTGTACGGTCTTGATGTGGTGCCAAAGCGGCGCATAGCCTTCAGTAAAATAGACCCTGTCGAGTGTCGGAATCTGTTTATCCGCCATGCACTGGTAGAGGGTGACTACCGTTCAAAAGCCCCGTTTATCGGCCGCAATCGCGAGATGCTGGCGAGCGTAGAGGAGCTTGAGAAGAAAACCCGGAGGCGGGATCTTCTCGTGGACGATGAGGTGCTGGTCAGCTTTTATGATGAGCGTCTACCGGCCGGGATCGTCAGTGGCCGTCATTTTGAACGTTGGTGGAAGGGGCTTTCTGCGGAGGAGCTCTGTAATCTTGAGTTGACTGACTCAGATGTTCTTCAGAGACCAGTTGATGCTCAGGCAGCGGATTTGTATCCGGATTTTCTGGAGTGGGAGGGGGTTCGTTATCCTCTCAGCTACGAGTTTGAGCCGACCAGTGAGCGTGACGGTGTTACGCTTCAGGTGCCTCTGATGGCGCTCCGGCAGATTCCCTCCCGGCGCCTCGAATGGCTTGTTCCGGGCCTGCTCCGGGAAAAATGTATCGCACTTGTCAAAGGTTTACCGAAATCCCTAAGGCGGAATTTCGTTCCGGTACCTGACTTTGTGGATGCTGCAATTGAGAACCTCCAGCCTTCCAATGAACCACTGGCGTTCCAGCTGGGAGAACAGTTGCGCCGTATGACCGGTGTACGCATTGATCCTGAAGCCTGGTCCGCGGATGATTTGCCTCGCCATCTTCGAATGAATCTCAGGGTTCTCGGTGACGGCGGTAAGGTAATTGCTGAAAGCCGGGAAACCGGGGAACTCCAGGGCCAGCTTGAAGGGCGGGCCGAGGAAGCGCTCGCATCGGCAACAAGCGACAGTCGGAGCCAGGAACCTGCAGGAGAATTTACGGATTGGGAATTCGGCGAACTGCCGAAACAGGTACAGACTGAAAAGGGCGGCATGCAGATTACGGTCTATCCCGCCCTTGAGGATCTGGGTAAGCAGGTTCGCGAGATTCGTTGTCTTGATCGCCTTACAGCAGAAGACATTACCCGGAAGGCAATTGCACGCCTGATCCTGAACCGGTTCGGTAATACTCTGGATGACCTTGAGCGCAAGCTTCCACGTTTCAAACAGTCAGCCCTGATGTTTGCCCCCATTGGCCAGGCAAAGGTGCTTCTGGATGACTTGCTGGTATCGACTGCTGTTCAGCACTTTCTGGACGACGGGATTCCCGGTACCCGAGAGGCTTTTGATTTGCTGTTCGATCGACACCGGGGGGATTTTATTCCCACTCTGGAGCAAGCCGACGAACACCTGTATCAGGCAATGGCGGGCTATCAGAAAGTCGCAAAACGCCTGAAAGGCAAAATTAACCTGGCTCTGGCGAACAGCATGGCGGACATGAAGTTTCAGCTTCAAAACCTTGTTTATCCGGGATTTCTTGTAGCTACTCCTCCCCAATGGCTGGCTGAGTTTGGCCGATACTTTGAGGCGGCTATGATCCGGCTGGAAAAAATGCCGCGGGAAATGGGGCGCGAACGGGAGTTTTTGCATACCAGTGACGCACTGTGGAAGCGATACGCAAGCAAGCGGGATGAGCAGCAGAAACAGGGCGTTCGTGATCCACAACTGGTTGTCTACCGCTGGATGCTTGAGGAGTACCGGGTGTCGTTTTTTGCGCAACAGCTAGGCACGAATATGACTGTGTCTGTCAAGCGTCTGGATAAGCAGTGGGAGCTCACCAGGGTCTGATCGCGGGGGCGGGCAAAACCCCGGGACTGTGTTAGTATTCCCGAAAGTACAATATTCCTGTCTTTCTGTTTTCATGTTTATGACGTGGGGTTAGCGTGATTAAAGCCGTCATTAGCGGAACCGGCCTGTATACACCGCCGGCGACCATTGATAACGATGAGCTGGTTGAAGCTTTTAATCAGTTTGTTGAGATTTACAACTCCGATCATGCGGACGCAATTGAACGTGGCGAAATTACCGCCCTTCATCCGTCCTCTTCGGCGTTTATAGAAAAGGCCTCGGGCATCAAGCGCCGGCATGTTATCGACAAGTCGGGCATTGTTGATCCGAAGCGCATGGCACCGTATATCCCTGAACGCAGCAATGATGAGCCTTCGGTCCAGTGTGATATGGCCGTAGCGGCTTGTAACGAAGCACTGGCGCAGGCAGGCAGTAAAGCCAGTGATGTAGATTCGGTGATCGTGGCATGTTCCAACATGCAGAGACCTTATCCGGCTGTCTCGATCGAAGTTCAGTCAGCTCTGGGTATTGATGGTTTTGCTTACGACATGAACGTGGCCTGCAGTTCTGCCACTTTTGGTTTGCAGGCAGCTGTGAACTCTGTCGAGAACGGGGCGGCTCGTGCAGTTCTGGTTGTCAGCCCGGAAATCTGTTCAGGCCACCTGAATTTCCGTGATCGCGATAGTCACTTTATTTTTGGTGACGCCTGCACAGCCATTCTTGTGCAGCGCGAGGAAGATACTCAGCCAGGGCAAGGGTTTGAGATTCTTGGCACCCATTTGACAACGAGCTTTTCAAATAACATCCGGAATAATTTTGGTTTCCTGAATCGTGCGGACGAAGCTGGTATTGGTGCGCCCGATAAACTGTTTATCCAGCAGGGTCGTAAAGTATTCAAGGAAGTATCACCGCTGGTTGCTGAAACCATACAGAAGCATCTTCAGAGTTTGTCGCTCGCGCCGGAAGACCTGCGCAGAATGTGGTTGCATCAGGCCAATCTGAACATGAACCAGCTTATCGCCCGCAGGGTACTTGGCCGGGATGCGAATGAAGATGAAGCTCCGGTGATTCTTGATGAGTATGCAAATACCAGCTCTGCAGGTTCCATCATTGCGTTCCATAAGCACAAAGACGATCTGAAATCCGGTGACATCGGTGTGATATGTTCCTTCGGCGCCGGTTACTCCATTGGTAGTGTTGTAGTCCGCCGTCGCTGATAATTTTACGGCGGTGCTTCAGGGCCCCGCCGTAAAGGGAAAATCAACAACCCAAGAGTTGACCATGACAAATTTCTCACTCCGAGGCTGGTTCTTCGCCACGCCGATGGTGGTTGCGTTGGCCGTTTCGGTGTCAGCAAAGCCCGTCATGGCCCAGAATACGGAAGAGTCTCTTCGTGATACTCCAGTGGTATCGATAAACCCTCAGGATCCATATGAGAACTGGAACCGGAAGGTTTTTAGCTTTAATGACACGATTGACCGCTGGGCGTTAAAACCGGTCGCCAGAACCTACCGCACTTTCATGCCGGATTTTGCCGACCGGGCCATTACCAATTTTTTCAATAACCTTTCAGAAATCCGGAACTTTACTAACAGTATTCTTCAGCTGAAGGGTGAGTCTGCAGTTGTGGCCGCTGGCCGGTTCACCTACAACACGGTGTTCGGTCTTGGTGGTCTGATTGATGTTGCAACAGTGTTTGATCTGCCGGAAAGACCGGAAGATTTTGGGCAGACTCTGGGGTATTGGGGGGCCGGATCTGGACCTTACCTGATGCTACCCTTCCTCGGGCCATCCAGCCCCCGGCACCTGAGTGGGTGGGGTGCTGATGGCTTCGTATTTCCCTCGCTGTGGGATAACGTAGACAGTCCTGAAAATTATTATGCCCGGGGGCTTCAGGTTGTAGATCAGCGGGCAGATCTGATTCCGGCAGAGGGCTTTATTTCCGGTGATACCTATACCTTTGTTCGTAATGCATTCCTGCAGCGTCGGGAGTTTCTCATCAACGACGGTAAGGTGACGCGGGATCCTTTCGCCAGTGATAATAATGACGATCTGATGCTCGACGATTTCTGATCCGGGCGGGAGGTACACGGTGCTGAAAGATCCGAGGATACACAAGTTCCGGAAGATGCTGGCTGAAGCACCTAACTATGAGGTTTGGAAAGCTGCAGCACTGGAACTGGATTTTCTTGAAGGCAATGCCGAGTGGAAAGAAGATTTCGCCTCTGAATACTATAACTATGAACTGCTTTATGACCGTCTGAGCAATATCAAACAGTACCGCCAGCAAAACGATGTGGAACGCCTCAAACGGGCATTGCGTGAGGGGCTTCATCACGATCTGGGCAATATGGGTAACCCTGCGTTGTATACCCATTCCCGGGTAGGCACCAAGCACCTGATCGAAGAATATATTGCCCAGGTATGTGAAGCTCTGGACTATTTGTGTGATCAACCGGTACCCGGCTTTCCTGTTGCCGAAAAACTTCAGTTTTTCCGCGATACCCTGACCAGCTACGGGCGGCCGACACTGCTGCTGAGTGGGGGTGCCAGCCTTGGTATGTTTCACTTCGGGGTTATAAAGGCTCTCTGGGAAAAGGGGCTGCTGCCTCAGGTTGTTACCGGCTCAAGCATTGGCGCCATCATAGCTGGCATGCTGGGTGTTCATACTGACGCCGAAATCCCCGAAATGCTTGTGCCGGAAAATCATGATCTCAAAGCCTGGAAGTGGCGTGGTCTGCTAAGTGCCATGCGGGGTGAGGGGTTGATGGATCAGGAGCAACTTCGTAACTGTCTCAGAGCCAATATCGGTGAGTACACGTTTGAAGAGGCATATCTGCGCACCGGTCGCTCTATCAATATGAGTGTATCGCCGGTTCAGGCGCACCAGAAAGCCCGGTTGCTGTCTGGTTATACTTCTCCCTATCTTATGGTGTGGAGTGCCGCGCTGGCCAGTGCGGCTGTGCCGGGTATATTTCCTCCGGTTACCCTGATGAAAAAAGATATCCACGGTCAGGCGCTTCCCTACATGTCGCGGCTGAAATTTGTGGATGGCTCGGTTGTGAGTGATTTGCCTATTGAACGTCTCATGCACCTTTATGATGTCAATTTCACCATTGTCAGCCAGACCAACCCACACGTGGTGCCGTTTCTGAATGTCCGTGGCCTCGATGAAAAGCTGTCTCTGGGGAGTCTCCCGCTGCACCTGCTGAAATCAGAGATTCAGTTTCACGGGCAGGGGGTGTTCGATTATCTCCGTAAACGGGTCAGGCCTGAGCTGTTACGGCAGATCTCTGGGCAGATATATACCATCATGGCCCAGCGGTATTCCGGAGATGTCACCATTGCGCCATCATATAGCTTCAGGGATTACCGGCGAATGCTCGCCAACCCTGAGCCTGTTTTCGTGCGGGAAATGATTCTGGCGGGCGAGCGCGCTACCTGGCCAAAAATTTCGATGATTCGTTCTCACGCACGTATCTCCAAAACACTGGAGCGCTGTGTGCGCCGCCTCAAACAACAAAATCGCCGCAGCGCCGCTGATCTCCGGCTGATAAACAGTGTTGATTCCGGGACATCGTGAGGTGACAGGCCTGCGAAGCGGGCGGTATGATACGCTGCTATAGAGCCCGGCCCGGACAATGCCCGATCAGCCCGGCGCCTGAGCATTTGACTGGACGCCCATGTATTACGAATTCTTCGGCTTCAGAGAGCCTCCATTCTCTATCGCGCCTGATCCACGCTACCTATACCTGAGTGAACGCCATAAAGAGGCGCTCGCACACCTGATGTATGGTGTGCAGGGGCAGGGTGGTTTCATCGTGATTACCGGAGAAGTCGGTACCGGTAAGACTACTGTAAGCCGGTGTTTCATTGAGAACGCACCGGCTCATGTTGATATTGCGCTGATTCTGAACCCCCGGCTTTCTGCCCGGGAACTGCTGTCTGCTATTTGTGATGAACTTGAGATTGTTCATCCGGCGGGCGCCAGCATCAAACAACTGGTGGATCTGATCAACCAGGACTTGCTGAAGGCCCACGCCGCCGGACGCCACAAGGTTCTGATGATTGATGAAGCACAGAATCTCTCTGCGAATGTTCTCGAACAGTTGCGCCTGCTAACCAATCTTGAAACCTCTGAAAAAAAGCTGCTGCAGATAGTGTTGTTGGGCCAGCCAGAGTTACAGCAGATGCTTGCTCTTCCAAAGCTGCGCCAGCTGAATCAGCGGGTAACCGCACGCTATCACCTTGATGCTATCAGTCGTAACGAATTGCCGGCCTATCTTGGCTATCGGCTTGGTGTAGCTGGTATGCGGGGCGATGTTTTTTCTCCGGCGGCAGTCAGAAAGCTTTACCGCCTGAGTAACGGGATACCGCGGCTGATTAATCTGATTAGTGATCGTGCGTTGCTGGGTGCCTACGCTGAAGGCGAACACGAAGTGAGTTCCGCTCACATCCGGCATGCAGCAAGGGAAGTCGGAGGCAGGAACCTGGGGCCAGCGTCATCCGGAGCTAAACCGGATTCGCCGGGGTATCTGGTTCTCGCCGCCTCATTTTTACTGGCGGTTATCGGTACGTTCTGGTTATACCAGCAGTGGACTGGCACTGATGCGGAGCCTGAAGCAGTTATGGAACCCACGGAGAGTCAAGCGCCTGCATCGGGGGACGGTGCGGTTCAGCCTCCTGTGGTGGATCAGGTTGTTGCGAACCCTGGTCCAAAAATGCCGCCTTTCCATTTTCCGGAACAGACACTGAATCTGGCTGAGGCTTTCCGTCAGTTATTTAATATCTGGGGTTTTGAATACAGCCCCCAGGCGTTCCCGGTTGCCTGCGATTTTGCCCGAACATCAGGACTTGCCTGCCTTGAACGGCAAGGTAGTCGTCGGAGCCTGGCGTTTCTGGACAGGCCAGCCGCGCTCTTGCTTCAGGATGATGCTGGCAATCGTGGTTATGTTGTATTGCGCAGACTTGATGGCGACGTTGCGGAAATAGCTCTGCCTGGCGGCCCGGTTCAGATATCCTTTGCCAGCCTGGAGCCCTTCTGGTTTGGTGAATATCGCCTGCTTTGGAAGCTTCCTGATTATATGACCGGAAACACAGATTCCGTTGATGCTGCTGGTGAGGAACTGTGGATCGGGGCGCGGATGATGGAGTTGGCGGATGCCCATGGGGACTCCCTTGCCGACAATGCGAGAATCAAGCGTCTGACCGCTAAGGAGCAGGTACGTTGGTATCAGTCACTGCGGGGCCTCACCGTAGACGGAATTGCGGGTGCCATGACGGTTATCCAGATCAATAATGATCTCAAGGCAGATGTTCCAAGGCTTGTTACTTCTGGAAAGGGAGAGCAGGGATAGATTATGTCCTACATTCTTGATGCCCTCAGAAAGTCCGAGACCGAACGTCGTCAGGGGAAGGTTCCGGATCTCGGCCAGCAGGTACAGCTGATTCACCGGCCCAAAAAACGAAGAATTTCTCCGGTGCTTTGGGTGGCATTGGCATTGCTGGTAAATGCTGTGGTGCTGGCAGTTTTGTTCTGGCCGGAACGGATAAGTGATTCTGGTACCGAACCGGGTGCGCTGGAGACAGCGCCGGAACAGGTTCCCACCATTGCCCCGCCGCCCACACAGATTCCAGCTGCCTCCGAACCCCCGGTTGAGGTCGTTTCTCAGGCGCAGCCGGAGCGGGCCAGTGAGCCCTTGGCAGAGCCTGTCCGCGAACGGCCAACCATTATCACTCCATCGTTGCCGCAAAAACGGCAAGCCCCGCTGTATAGCCGGGATGCCCCTGGAGCAGGGGCTGGAGCAAGAGTGCCGCACCTGGTGGAGCTGCCCCTTTCATTTCAAAAGAGTATCCCGGACCTGATGTTTAACAGCCATATTTACGCTACGGACCCTTATTCCAGCCGGGTGATGATTAACGGGCATTACCTGCGCCAGGGTGAATCTTTTTCCGGCATTACAGTCGAAGAGGTTACTGAAGACGGCGTGGTGCTCAGCAAGCAGGGCAGAAAATTTCGGGTGGGCATTGTCCGTGACTGGGTGAGCCCGCGCTGATGCCATTGAACGACGATATCAAGCAGCAGATCCAGCAGAGTTATCGGGATGTATTATCAGGCAAAGGTGTCCGCGCCCGTTATGGCCAGCGCCTGATGATCGCCGAAATCGCCCGCTACATGGGAGATATCACTGAGAATGACGGCCAGCGAACCTCTCCCGCAGCCGTCTGTGTGGTAGAAGCCGGTACGGGTACCGGTAAGACTCTGGCCTATCTCATCGCAGCCATTCCGGTGGCCAAGGCCCTGGGTAAAACGTTGGTGATCTCCACTGCAACTGTGGCCTTGCAAGACCAGATCGTTCAGAAGGACCTGCCGGATCTGAAGGCGCACAGTAAGCTGGACTTTACCTGGACGCTCGCCAAAGGCCGTGGTCGCTACCTGTGTATGTCCCGCCTGGAGTCACGGTTGCATGACGAGGGTAACGGTGACAGCGATACCATGCCCTTGTTCCTTCTGGACGGCCCCGGTACGGAAGAGCCGGGCACACGGGCATTTTTTGAGGAAATGCTTGCAAGCTACGGCTCCCGGAAGTGGGACGGAGACAGGGATCACTGGCCGGAGCAGATACCTGATGATGTTTGGCGGCAGGTAACAACGGATCACCGTCAGTGTACTAATCGCCACTGCAGCTATTTCGACAGCTGCGCCTTTTTTGATGCGCGCAAGGATCTTGACGATGTGGACATCGTGGTGGCGAACCATGACCTCGTGCTTGCGGACCTTGCTCTGGGGGGCGGAGCGATTCTGCCGGAACCGGAGAATGCACTGTTCATATTCGACGAAGGCCACCATCTGCCGGACAAAGCGCTGAACCATTTTGCTGCGTCTGTGCCGCTGAACTCCACCCGGCAATGGCTTAAGCAGTTGTCCCAGGCTCTCACGAAAATGCAGCCCTATCTGGCGCCCGCTACCCCGGCTGCCAAAAGCATTGATCGTATAAGCACTGCATCCCGGGATGTAGATCTGGTTTTGGCCCGTGTTTACGAAGAAACCGAACAGAATACCGGATGGGAGTTTAATGAAGAGCGACGCTCCGCGCAGTGGCGCTATCCTGAAGGTGAGTTGCCCGAAGCCTTGGCCGAACTGGCATCTGAAAGCCGGATTGCCACAGCGAACCTGGTCCGGCATCTGGGCAACCTGGCGGATGAACTGCAAGGCGCTTTTGATGAGCGAAAACAGCATGAGATAGACCGTGATACGGCAGAAGCCTGGTATCCGGTTATCGGAGCATTTCACAGCCGCTCTGAGGACCAGTTGCGACTATGGACAGCCTGGACGGAGCAGTTTGACGGCCCCGGGAAAAGCCCGCCTCCGGCACGCTGGAGTGTGCGCCAACGCTGGGATCATGGTGAAGACATCACCCTGTTCAGTTCTCCGGTACTGGCAGACAATCTGCTTTATTCAAGGCTATGGTCAAGAGCCTATGGTGCTGTTCTCACCAGTGCGACATTAACGGCCCTGGGCCGCTTTGACCGGCTCCAGGCCAGAGCAGGGCTGCCGGAAGCGAGCCGCATGCTGGTAGTCCCCAGCTCCTTCCGCTACGGCGAGATGGCGACCGTTGAAGTGCCGGCGATGGACTGCATGCCCACCGATGATGGTTTTGCGGACGAACTGATCAAGCGTCTGCCTGCGGTATGGGCCGGAGAAACGGCTACGCTTGTGCTGTTTACTTCCCGTCGCCAGATGCATCAGGTCAGGGATGCGCTGGCGCCTGAGTACCCGGGTTTGATTATTACTCAGGACGATATGTCCCGGGGTGAGGTTTTACGCCAGCACAGGCAGCAGGTTGATGACGGTCGTCCCAGTGTCTTGTTTGGTGTGGCCAGCTTCGCGGAAGGTATCGATCTGCCCGGTAAATATCTGCACCATGTGGTGATTACCCGGCTGCCTTTTTCGGTTCCTGATAACCCTATAGAAGCGGGTCTGGCAGAGTGGATAACCCAGCGCGGGGGTAACCCGTTTATGGAAATCACGGTTCCGGATGCCTCAATCAAGCTGGTACAGGCTGTCGGTCGACTGCTGCGGACTGAAGAAGATACCGGCCGGGTTACAATTCTTGACCGGCGCATTGTTGCCAGGCGTTATGGTCAGTTGCTGCTGGATTCGCTGCCTCCGTTCCGGCGGATTATCGAGAGGTAAGCGCGCAGATTAAATTTTGGTCTAAACTGAGGCAAAGCGCACTTCTATACTAAAACAGAATGAAAAATTGCCGGTTTATGCGTATTCTTGAATTTTGTGCGCAAACAGAAATCTATATGCAGTCCGCCACAGGCCGGAAACTCAGGGAGCGACAGAGTCAATGAAACTACAACAGTTACGCTATATCTGGGAAGTTGCTCACCATGATCTCAATGTGTCGGCAACAGCCCAGAGTCTTTTTACCTCTCAGCCGGGGATTTCCAAACAGATTCGGCTTCTTGAAGATGAGCTGGGGCTGGAAATATTTGCCCGTAGTGGCAAACATCTGACTCGTATCACCCCTGGCGGCGAAATTATTGTTCGTGAGGCTGGTGAGATTCTACGCCGAGCTGAAGGCATCAAAAAAATTGCTCAGGAGTTCAGTAATCAGCGTAAGGGTGATCTGAGCATTGCAACAACCCATACTCAGGCCCGCTATGCATTGCCGCCAATTATCAGTGGCTTTATCGAGTCCTACCCGGATGTGTCTCTGCATATGCACCAGGGCACGCCAATGCAGATCTCTGAAATGGCTGCTAACGGAGCCGTTGATTTCGCCATTGCCACTGAAGCCATGGAGTTGTTCAACGACCTGATCATGATGCCTTGCTACCGCTGGAACCGAACTGTCATTGTGCCCAAGGACCACCCGCTTGCACAGCTGTCTGAGCTGACACTGGAAGAGTTGGCTGAGTATCCACTGGTGACTTATGTGTTTGGTTTTACCGGGCGCTCAAAACTTGATGAGGCATTCCAGACTAAAGGTTTAACTCCTAAAGTTGTGTTTACTGCTGCGGATGCCGACGTTATCAAAACCTATGTGCGGCTTGGCCTGGGTGTCGGGATTATTGCGAGTATGGCCTTTGATCCCAAAACTGATCCGGACCTTGTGGCTCTGGATGCCAAAAAGCTGTTCCGCCCGAGCGTCACGCGCCTGGGCTTCCGCAAGGGAACCTTCCTGCGTGGTTACATGTATGATTTCATCCAGCGTTTCGCACCTCACCTGACGAAAGAAACTATTGATCAGGCGGTTGCTCACCAGAGCAGTCGCAGTGAGATAGAAGCCTTGTTCAAAGATGTAGAGTTGCCGACCTACTGATGAGTGGGAATTCCCGCCAGTTATTTACTGGCGGGTTATAAGGTTTCCTGCATGCAGGCCACACTCTTTCTGTGTGGCTTCTTCCCACCACCAACGACCTTCGCGTTCGTGCTGACCGGGTAAGACCGGGCGGGTACAGGGCTGGCAGCCGATACTGACAAAGCCTTTTTCGTGAAGTTCGTTATAGGGGGCTTCCGACATCCGGATGTAGTCCCATACTTCTTTTGATGTCCAGTTCGCCAGCGGGTTGAACTTGATCAGTGCCTTGCCCGGGCCGGAGAAGGTGGCGTCTTCCTGAATGACGGGCACTTCGTTGCGGGTACCCGGGCTCTGATCCTTGCGTTGGCCGGTAATCCAGGCGTCAACTCCTGCCAGTTTGCGCTTGAGCGGGTTAACCTTGCGGATACCGCAGCATTCGCTGTGGCCATCCTCGTAAAAACTGAACAGTCCCTTCCGGTTTACCAGATCCTGAACTTCGACAGTGTCTGGAAACAGAACCTCAATGCTGATTCCATAATGTTTGCGAACACGCTCGATGAATTCGTAGGTTTCGGGGTGCAGGCGCCCCGTGTCGAGGGTGAATACCTTGAGATTATCGGTGAGCTTGTGGGCCATCTCGATGAGCACCACGTCTTCGGCTCCACTAAAGGAAATAGCGATGTTGTCATAGCGTTTGAAGGCGGTTTTCAGAATCGATCTTGGGCTCTCATTAGCCAGTTCGTCCTGTAGCTCACGGATATTGCTCATAAAATATCAGTACCTGATGCGGGGTTTCATGAAGATTAGCATTAAATTGCTAATTCCATGAAGTAATGACAATCTATATAGTTATGCAAATATGCTTGTATGTGAGAAAAAACCTTGTTGTTCTGGCGCAATGTACGATGCATTCTTTGCCGGTTTTTCTTATGATACCGCGTTAGTAGCAGGGGGGCAGGGCTTGCCCCCGATCAGAATTCTCACTTGGAATATTGAATCAGGAGATCACTGTGGAACTGGCATGTCTTGACCTTGAAGGCGTATTGATCCCGGAAATCTGGATCGCATTTGCGGAGAAAACCGGTATTGATGAACTCAAGGCGACAACCCGGGATATTCCTGATTACGATGTCCTGATGAAACAGCGGCTAAAGCTGCTGGATCAACACGGATATGGCCTGCCGCAGATTCAGGAAGTGATCGGAGAGTTAGATCCTCTGCCAGGAGCCCGGGAGTTTCTCGACTGGCTGCGGGAGCGGTTTCAGGTGGTGATTCTCTCTGACACCTTCTACGAATTCGCAATGCCGCTGATGAAAAAACTGGGCTATCCTGCGCTGCTTTGCCATAAGCTGGAAGTTGCTGAAAATGGCCAGATCACTAACTATCTGCTGCGCCAGAGGGATCCCAAACGCCAGTCGGTTCGTGCGTTCCAGTTGTTGAATTACCGGGTAATTGCGGCGGGTGATTCATACAACGACACCACCATGCTGGGACAGGCCGAAGCAGGCATTCTGTTCCATGCACCTCAGAATGTTATTGAGGAGTTCCCCCAGTTCCCGGCTGTGCATGAATTTGAGGATCTGAAACAGGAATTTCTGAAGGCGAGTGCTGTACACAGCGCCTGAAAACAAGCTTGCTGAATCAGAGCGGTATTAGCCGTTCTGATTCAGTTGCTCGAGAAAATTCATCAGTGGTTTCACTTTCGTAAGTGTTTCCTGATATTCGCTGGCCGGATCTGAGTCTGCGATTATGCCTCCGCCCCCCCAGCACCGGATAGTCCCTTCGTTTTCCGCACGCCTTCTTCCGGATTCGCCGTCAGGCAACCAGTTATCACACAGCATCGTACGAATGGCGATATTGCTGTCCAGGGTGCCATCAAGCCCCCTATGGAACACCGAGCCGCAATAGGGTCCGCGCCAGTGGGGCTCCAGTTCGCGGATAATCTCCATCGCCCTTATTTTCGGCGCGCCGGTTATCGAGCCGCCGGGGAAGGCATCAAACAGCACCTGCATGGGCAACGCACCTTCTGCGAGCCCGGCCCGTATATGGCTGACCAGGTGGTGCACATTCCGGTATGACTCCAGTGCGAAAAGCCGGTCTACGGAAACGGATCCCGGCGTTGCGTGGACGCTCAGGTCATTGCGGAGCAAGTCCACAATCATCAGGTTTTCAGCCCGGTCTTTTTCAGATGCTTCCAGCTCAGCGGCGAAACTGGCATCTTCGTCAGGAGTTCTTCCCCTGGGTCGGGTGCCTTTGATCGGACTGGTTTTTATAGTGCGATCGCGGATTTCCAGAAAGCGCTCTGGAGAGACAGACAGTACCGCCCCGGAACCGGTTTTAAGAAACGCCCCGTATGGGGTAGGGTTGGCTTCAGACAGTGCCTTGAATGCGATCCACGGATCACCTGTATAGCTACCCTGAAATTCCTGGGAAAGGTTGGCCTGATAGCAGTCGCCCGCGTTGATATAACGCTGAACGGCTTCAACTCCGGCCATGAATTCTCCGGCTGGCTGGCGAGCCTTGAAGGGTGAAAGCATTTTCCAGTCTGCGGCTTTGCTCCGCGGCTTGTTGGAGAGCCAGAGCTGGATGGTGCGCCTGGTTTCTTCCGGGCATTCAGGGTGAACCCAGAGGCGGTAGGTATCGGTTTCGCGGTGGTGGCTGGCCGTCCACAGATAAAAGCCTGCAGAGAGCAGGGGTGTTGCCGGGGCCGGACAAAGACTTGAGAGGCGCTTTTCTTTGATGTAACCGAACTCATAACTCAGAAATCCTATCCATCCACCTGCCAGATAGCATTGAGTGTCCTGCTTTGGAACTTCATAGTACCGGATCAGCTGTTCCATTTCGTCCGATAGCCCACCCGTATTCTGTAAGCTGTTATCTCGCGGGGAAATACACTTTGTAGTAATTGCGCACGCCGAAAATCCGCTGAATGAACCGCGGCCACCGCTGGCTCCCACGCTGCCAAGATATGCGAAGTCCGGTTGACTGGCTGCATGGTCCAGCAGTTGTTCGTAGTCTTGCTGTGTAAGCGGAGAGAGAACAGGTAGTGACAAATTAGCTCCGGTTGATTGAAACGATGATACTCAGGTCAGAAAACGGCATTCTAGCCGAGTTGGCCCGCTTTAGCGTCAAAACTGGTGCAAATAAAGCGTGAATAAGACGGGTGTCTTTCCTGTCTGGCCGGTTAAGATAACAGTGAACTTTCAATGGGTTGAACTTTTTATGAATATACCTGCCCCAGAGGAACAATGAGCAATTTAATCCTTAGCCGCTGGGAGCGCTGGATCAACCGGCGGATTCCGCGTTCGGACACTCAGCTGTTCACTCAGAGAAACCTTTTCATTCTGCCTGCGGCCGCCGGTGTAGTGTTCGGCATACTTTTGCTGACTATGCTGATTACCGGTATCAACTATCAGAACAGCCTGATTTATCTGGTGACGTTTTTGCTGGGAGCTGTGTTCGTGGGTGCCATGCATCAGACCCACAGGAATCTCTCGGGTCTTGAACTGTCACTGGTTCAGGTGGGCGAGGGATTTGCCGGTGACGACATTCTTTTTCGCTTGCGTGCGACGGCCGGTAAAGACGATGCAATAGCGATTACACTCTCCGTGGATGATGTCTCAGTGTACCTGGGGCATGTGCCGTCTGGTCAGTCGGTAGATCTGACCCTGCCGGTGCCTTCTGCATTCCGGGGTTATTTAAGGCCCGATAAGATAAGGGTTGAAACCCGTTTCCCGTTTGGCTTGCTGAAAGCATGGTCGTGGATGAGGCCCGTTTCTGCTGCTGTGGTTTTCCCGCGGCCTGTTGCAGCACCGGATGTTCTCAGCGCGGTAGAGGGCGGGAGCCAGGATGCCAGTTCCCGTTCTCCGCAAGGTAATGATCACGCCGAGCTCAGGCCCTGGCGTGAAGGAGATATGAGCCAGCGAGTAATGTGGAAGCGTTTTGCCCGCAGTGGTCAGATGGTGGTGGCGGACTGGGAAGCGGAAAAGGGCAGCCCCCACTGGCTGGATTTCAATGCTTTTCCCGGGACTGACCACGAGTTGCGGCTCAGCTATCTCAGTTGGCTTGTTGTCGAGCGTGGTAAAACAGGAGCCCTGTTCGGCCTGAACCTCCCCGGGCAGTTTATAGAACCGGACAGTGGTTCGCCCCATACATTGCGTTGCCTTAGAGCGCTGGCAGTCTGGGGTGAGAAAAAACCACGGGACAGCCAGACAGAACGCCACGGAACACGTAGCGGCGTGGATTTGCGTAACCCGGAACAGGCAACGTCAGGAGGCCGGCCATGAGCTTCTGGAGGCGGAAGAACAAGGCCTCTGAGGAATACAGCGAAAATCTGCCTTCCCGGGCGTTGTTCTGGTTGATTTTGAGTTTTGCATTACTCCTTACGCCTCAGCTCGATCGGTTACCTGTGTGGCTGATCCTTGTCTGTCTTATTCTGGCTGGCTGGCGCTGGATTGCTCAGCAGGGCAGGGTTCGCCTGCCGGGTCGCTGGCTGCGCACCGGGATCATGTTGGCGCTGGTTGCGGCCTACCTGCTCAGGGAGCAGGGAAGCTTTACCGTTGATACCGCCGCATCATTCTTTGTGTTGACGGTTGGCCTGAAGTGGCTTGAAACCCGAACGCCCAGGGACTTTTATGTGGTGTTCTATATTCTGGTGTACCTGGCCACCGTGAATTTTCTGTTTCACCAGGAAATCCACTGGGCACTGATCAATATAGGCGCGATTGCCTTATTGCTGGTGGGGCTTCAGGTTCTCAATGCTCCCGACCTCACTGGCGGAATGAAGGCTGGCTGGTACAGGCTGGGAGGCCTTCTCCTGAAAGTCCTGCCTGTGGTTGTGCTGCTGTTTGTATTCTTCCCGCGGATGGCTCCTTTGTGGAGTGTGCCTCTTGTGTCAGGCCAGGCGCGTACCGGGATCAGTGATACTATGCGGCCGGGAGATATATCCAGCCTTGCCCAGAGCAGTGATAGAGCCTTCAGGGTTACTTTTGGCGGTCCAATGCCTGAGTATCGGGACAGATACTGGCGCGGGCTGATCCTGGATACGCTTGAAGATGGCACATGGCGCCAGAGTGGGCGCGAGTTATATGGATCGCCCGGGCGGGTCAACATTGATGGTGGTGTTGGTGAGCTGAAACCCCGGGAATATGATGTGCTGATGGAACCGACGGATCAGCGCTGGGCCTTTGCACTGGAAGGTTCAGTTGCGGTATCGGATAACGTAATAAAGGAAACCAGCGATCTGTTCCGGTTTCTCCGACCGGCAGATAGTCCTGTTCGTTACCGGCTTGCCAGGGAAGGGGGCAGCGAGCCTGGAGCAGTAACTCTGACAAGGGGGGAGGCCCGTAGTTATCTTCAGCTTCCTGCAGAAGGCAACCCCAGAGCCCGGGCCCTGGCAAATCAGCTGAAGCAGTCGACCAATGATATTGGCGTGATCCGTGCTCTGCTGGCCCGGTTTCGCGAGCAGCCATACTATTACACGCTGCGCCCGCCCAGGATGCCTGATAACGGGATCGACAGCCTGCTTTTCGACGAGAAGCGAGGTTTCTGCGCCCACTATGCCGGGGCAACGACTTTTGTACTGCGCTCAGCGGGGATTCCCGCGCGCGTAGTGGTCGGTTACCAGGGCGGAGATAACGGCGCAGGCGATGAATACCTTATCGTCCGGCAGTACGACGCCCACGCCTGGGTTGAAGCCTGGGTTGAGGGTCGTGGCTGGATGCGCGTTGATCCCACTGCAGCGATTGCCCCCGACCGGATAGAGTCGGGTTTACGGGATGCGGTGGCTGAGGAGGGTTCTTTTCTGGAAGATAGCTGGACGTCTGCCCAACGTTACGGGGATGTGGCGGTTATTCAGTGGGCAAGTCAACAACTTGACCGGATCAATTACAAATGGCAACGCTGGGTAGTTGGTTACCAGGGGGAAAGCCAGATGGATCTTATGTCCCGCTTGCCTGGCGGGTTCGGGCTGCGGGAACTCGGGTATCTTACCGCAGGCATTGTAGGTGCAGGTCTTTTGATTGCTGGTCTGATATCAGCTTTACAGATGCGCCGGAGCGAGCGGCGGGATGGCTACCAACGGATGCTGGGTAGCTGGTACCAGTTGTGTGGACGGGCTGGCGTGCCGGTAAGAAACGGTGAAACTCCGGAGATGCTGGCTTCCAGGCTGGCAGCTGCAGAACCTGCGCTCGGAGATTTCGCCCGGCTTTTTGCCCGATTGATTAACAGCCATTACTATATGCCTCAATCCACGGGTGATGATGCCAGCAACCTCAAACGATTACGCAGATTACTGGCTACCATGAAGCGACAACTTCGCAGAGCTGCCAGGAAGCGCCCCGGAACCTTCCGGACCAGGCTTGAATCAGAAAAACACAGTCTTCAATCAGGAAAGCACAGTGACTGATATTGCCCTTGAAATGCCCTGGCTCCAGAATGCCTGGCAGGTTGTACAGAAGCAGTTTGCTGAGGGCAGGTTTCCTCATGCGTTATTGCTTACCGGGGAGTGTGGTGTTGGTAAAAGGGCTTGGGCAGACGCAGTGGCAGGCCTCCTTTTGTGTGCCAGCCCGGTAAATAAGGACATAGGTGAGCCGGTTGCCTGCGGACAGTGTCGTCAGTGCCAGTTGGTGGCCGCATCAAGCCATCCGGATGTTCGGGTATATTCGCCTGAAAAATCCCGGATGATAAAAGTTGATCAGGTAAGGTCGCTTTCGGCCTTTGCGGTTTCGTCGCCGCAGGTTTCAGCACGTAAGATTGCCATCATCGACAGGGCTGACCAGCTCAACATCAATTCAGCCAACGCTCTGCTAAAAACTCTTGAAGAGCCGGTGCCTGATTTTGTACTCCTGCTTTTGCAGGAAAGTGGCCGTCCTGTTTTGCCGACTATTCGTTCACGATGCCAGGTGTTATCGATTCCCGTTCCTTCAGCGGCTCAGGCCGGTGCCTGGCTGGCTGGAAAGGTTGCGGAGCTTGAAGGCGACAAGCAGCCATCATCCGAACTCATGGCAAAGTCTTTAATGCTGGCGGGTAACGCTCCTCGCCTGGCGCTTGAATATGCCACAGGAGAGTTCCCGGTACTGCGGGATGAGGCGTTTGAGAAATTCCGGCAATTCATGAAGGGTCAGGTTGCTGTGTCTGAAGCCGCCAAGGCTTTCAAGGCTCTGGGGCTGGAGGATATGCTCTGGCTGTTTGAAGGGTGGGCAGCTGACCTGGCGCGGCTTTGTGCCGGAGGTGAAGCTAACGACCGTGAAGCTTCAGAAATGCTCGGGTTTCTGGCTGGGATCAACCCGGCCTGGCGCGCCCATGAACTGTTGGAACTGGTTCGGGAAGCCCGGGCTGCCGGCGTATATAATGCTAATCCGGAACTGGAAGCGAGTCGGTTGCTGATAGCCTGGCGAAACCTGATGCCTTCGAAGCGACGTGCGTCCTGATTGCGCTTTTGGGGGCAACAACTGCTATGATTTCGAATTATCAGGGATTTTTCTCCCGCACGTTTTTGTTTGGCGCTCAAATTATTCAATTTTCATTGAAACGATTTATTGTTTTCTATCACTAATCAATTTTTAGAAGGTGTCAGATATGGGGCCCGGATTTGGTGCACGCAGTGGCATTCTCACCCTGACCATTAAAGATAAAGCGGTTCTGTACGCCGCTTATATGCCATACATCCGCCAGGGTGGTCTGTTCATACCCACCCAGAAGCAGTACCGGCTTGGCGATGAGGTTTTTCTTTTGCTGAACCTTATGGATGAACCGGAAAAGATACCCGTTGCGGGGAAGGTTATCTGGATAACTCCCAAGGGGGCCCAGGGTAACCGTGCCGCAGGTATAGGCGTGCAATTCAATGGTGATGACGAAAGTGCCAGGACCAAGATTGAATCTTATCTTGCCGGCTCCCTGAGCTCTGATCGCCCGACGCATACAATGTGAGGTGCGATTCAGAAATGCATGATATTGCAACTTCGCCAGACCTTCGCGAAAACAAACCGGTTGTACGTGAGGCGGAATGGCCGCTGCAACATATTACTCTGGCAGGCCTGAGCTGGTCTGCCGTGGATGTTTCATCATCTAACCCGCCGATTATCATGCTGCATGGCTGGCTTGATAACAGTCTGACGTTCACCGGTATAGCACCGGAGCTGGCGAAACTTGCGTCGTTGCATGCCATCGATATGGCTGGTCACGGTCATTCCGGGCATCGCCCGCCGGGACAAAGCTATCTGCTTATGGATTATGTGGCAGATATTGCCGAACTGATTGAGGAACACTTCAATGGCGGGAAAGTGGATATTGTCGGCCATTCACTTGGGGGTATTGTAGGCTCGCTTTACGCCTCAGCTTTTCCGGAGAGTGTACGCAGGCTGGTGATGATCGACAGCCTTGGCGCGCTCAGTCGCCCTGTGAGTGACACAGTTCCGCAGTTGCGCAAATCCATCAAAAAGCGAATGGCAGGCTCTGGTAAATCTGCGGTTTATCCGGATATCGCTGCAGCGGCAAAAGTTCGTGAAGGCGGGCTCAGCCCACTTAGTCATGAAGCCGCGCTGGCCTTGATACCCCGCAACCTGAAGGCAGAAAATGATGGCTTCAGCTGGCGTACAGACCCACGTTTGCGGCATCCGTCGCAATTAATGATGACGGAGGAGCAGGTCGTTGCTTCGCTAAGCGCCATTGAGGCTCCGAGTCTGTTCGTTCGGGCGCAGGATGGGTTGTTTATCAGTCGGGCGGGAATGGATGATCGGGCAGATGCAGTGCCCCATCTGCAAATAGTGGACGTACCGGGCGGACACCATTGTCACCTGGATGGGGATACCCGGCCGGTTGCTGATGTTGTAAGAAATTTCCTTGAGAATGAGTGATACCTTGTCAAAGTATTTTGTGTTTCGTCTGCTTGTTGCTGTAATACTCTCGACAGTCGCCGGAGCTGCCAGTGCAGAGCTTCCGGAAGCTATGCCGCAAGCATTTGCCCAGTCCACTCTGGAGGCAACCGTTCCGATTGAATCTTCGGGGCATCTGGTTCTTTTCAGCCCGGTTCGCGAGGTTAACAACGAAATTCGTTCTGAATCTCTGGCCCGCCTGCCGGTTTCGGGCGAGGGGAGGTTATATCAGATCTCCCGTGATGCCAGCCGGCGGGAAGCCCGTGAGCACTATCTGGGGTTACTTCAGGAAAGAGGCGCGAGCGTCCTTTTTGAGTGCTCGGGCATTCGCTGTGGGCGAAGTAACGTATGGGCAAATCAGATTTTCAGTCAATCTGTGCTCTATGGGCGCGATGCTACCCAGGATTATCTGGTGGCTGGCCTGGTTACAGAGGACGGTAGCCGTTGGCTGACGTCTGTTTACACGGTAACCAGAGGTAATCTGAGAGAATATGTGTGGGTTGAGCACCTGAAAGTTTCTGCTGGTGCAACAGTTCCCGGCCTTGGTGCTGAAAATGACAGGGTTTCTGGCCCTGTGGTTGTGCCATGGCAGGGAGGAGTTACCTACCGGTTTGACTGGCAGGCAACGGATCGCCGGAAAATCAGTGAGCTTGCCCGGACCGATGGGGCCAGGGTTGTTCTTGTCGGCTACTCCGTGCTTGCCGGTGACGAGCTACTCAGCGATGCCATGGCTCGTGCCCGGAAAGCCGCCGAGTCGCTTTCCGAAGTACTTGTCAAAACGGGGGTTCCCAGGCAGCAGCAGGAAATTGTGGTTGCTGGTCCTGCGGTAGTTGTTCCTGACCCTGCCCGCCAGGGAGACCGGGTTGAAATCATGGTTATAACGAGGTAAATGCGTGCCCGATAATCATGTGTCCAAGGTTTTAAACAGCTCTGACATATCGACCACAGAGGCGAATGCCAGTACTGACAAGACGGCGGGCAAGCCCGACCGTCAACGCCCTACAGTTGCCCTGACTCTCGGAAGTGGCGGTGCGCGCGGCTATGCCCATATAGGCGCTATCGAAGTGCTGGCTGAGCGTGGTTACAACATTGTTGCCATTTCGGGCTGCTCTATGGGGGCGCTCGTAGGTGGAATGTACGCTGCTGGAAAAATGCAGGATTACAAGGACTGGGTAACCGGGTTGGGGCAGTTTGACGTACTTAAACTGCTGGACCTGACGTTTAACTCCGTCGGAGCAATCAGGGGAGAGAAGATCTTTTCTGTCGTTCGGGAGATGCTGGGGGATATCCGTATCGAGAACCTGCCGCTGCATTATACTGCGGTTGCTACGGATTTGCTGGCGCACAAGGAAGTCTGGTTTCAGGAAGGTCCGTTGGACAAGGCTATACGCGCGTCTGTCGCAATCCCCAGTGTTGTTACACCTCTGGTTCTTGGTGGCCGTGTTCTTGTGGACGGTGCATTGCTGAATCCATTACCTATTATACCGACCATCTCTTCTCATGCAGACCTGATTGTTGCAGTTAACCTCAGCGGTGAAGACGACCGGCGCCAGCGCATACCTGACGCCGCTTTTGCGCATAATCAGAATGCGTCAGCCGCTGGCGTAACAGATGAGTGGATGAACACTATGCTCGACAAAGCTTCCCGTTGGTTTGACTGGGATGCTCTGAAGTCACTGGGTGCGAACAGGCCTGATGGGGCGGATACCCCTGAGGACAAAATTTCGAAAGAGGTGCAGAAAAAAGAGCACCATAAAGACAGCGAGACCAAGCACCAGGAAGACCACGAGACTATCGACTGGGACAAGCTCGGGATTGGCAAGTTCGATGTTATGAACCTTACTATTGAAACCATGCAGAGTGCTCTGGTGCAGTACAAGATTGCTGGCTATCCACCTGACCTGCTTGTAAACATTCCCAAGAACGTCTCTCGCAGCTACGACTTCCACAAAGCGCCCGAGTTGATTCAGCTTGGGCGCGAGCGCATGGCTGCAGCACTTGATCGCTTTGAAGATAGCCGGAGCAGTTCCGGGCCACTTGCAATATGAGTCAGTGTCGCTGGCGGGTAATCACGTGGCTGCAGTAACGTCGTTAAACAGCGTATAATCCTGCGCTGAATCAGAACCTACAGGAAACAGCGTTTGTGACCAGCCCGATTGACGATCTTCATACCGTTCGCGACTATCTTCGTTACGCTTCCTCGCAGTTTGCCGCATCCACTGTTTTCATGGGTCATGGTACAGACAATGTGTGGGATGAGGCTGTCCATCTGGTCATGCGCAGCCTGCACCTCCCTCTGGAAAACAACACCTTGTTCCTGGATGCGCGGCTGACCCGGGAAGAGCGCCAACTGATCCTTGAACGTATCCGGCGACGCATCGATGAGCATGTACCTCTGGCTTATCTTCTTGGTGAAGCCTGGTTTATGGGTATGCCGTTCAATGTGGATGAGCGTGTGCTTGTACCACGTTCACCTATAGGTGAATTAATTGAGAACGGGTTCCAGCCATGGCTGGGAGAAAAACCGGTTGAGCGTATTCTCGATCTTTGCACAGGAAGCGGCTGTATTGGTATAGGTGCGGCATCGGTGTTCGAGGATGCCTTCGTGGACCTTTCTGACATCTCGCCGGACGCTCTGCTGGTTGCTGAATCAAATATCGAGCTTCATGAGCTCAGTGACCGGGTACGAACGATACAATCGGATGTGTTCGCGAATATCAGCGGCCGGTACGATATGATTATCAGTAATCCGCCCTATGTCGACGCGGAGGATCTTGCAGATATGCCGCAGGAATTTCACCATGAACCGGTGCTCGGGCTTGCTGCAGGTAATGACGGGCTGGACATTGCACACAGAATTATTGCTGGCGCTGCGGACTATCTTACGCCCGGTGGTCTGCTTGTGGTTGAGGTGGGGAACAGCTGGGTCGCGCTGGATGAAGCTTATCCGGATCTTCCGTTTACCTGGCTGGAATTCAGTAATGGTGGCGACGGTGTTTTCGCTATCACTGAGCAGGATCTTCGTCAGTGGCAGAGCAAGTATTAAACCATTTTCTTATAATACCCTAACAAGATATTGAATTATGTCAGGAAACTCATTCGGAAAACTGTTTACCGTAACCACATTTGGTGAAAGCCACGGCGCTGCGTTAGGCTGCATTATTGATGGGTGCCCGCCGGGGCTTGAGCTCTCGGAAGCGGACATGCAGGTTGACCTTGATCGTCGTAAGCCGGGGACATCGCGGCACACAACCCAGCGTCGTGAAGCGGATGAAGTGCGTATTCTTTCGGGTGTGTTTGAGGGAAAAACCACGGGTACTCCGATTGGTCTGATCATTGAAAACACGGATCAGCGGTCCAAGGACTATTCGAAGATTTCAGAACAATTCCGTCCGGCTCACGCTGATTATACCTACATGCATAAGTACGGTGTCCGCGATTACCGTGGCGGCGGTCGCTCCTCGGCCCGTGAGACGGCTATGCGGGTAGCGGCCGGTGCTGTAGCCCGGAAGTTCCTGTATCAGCGCCTGGGGGTTCGTATCCGGGGGTATTTGTCTGAGCTTGGTCCGGTTCGCGCTGAGAAACTGGATTGGGATCAGGTGCATCAGAATCCGTTTTTCTGTCCTGATGCTGACAAGGTTCCGGAGATGGAAGCCTACATGGATGCTCTTCGCAAGGAAGGGGATTCGATAGGGGCGCGGATCAACATAGTTGCTGAAGGCGTACCGCCGGGTTTGGGTGAGCCGGTTTTTGATCGTCTGGATGCAGATCTGGCCCATGCTCTGATGAGTATCAATGCTGTCAAGGGTGTAGAGATAGGTGCAGGGTTTGGATGCATTGTTCAAAAGGGAACAGAACATCGGGATGAGATGACTCCGGATGGTTTTCTGTCCAATCAGGCAGGCGGTGTGCTTGGGGGGATTTCCTCTGGCCAGCCTATTCTCGCGAGTATCGCATTGAAACCGACGTCGAGCCTGCGTTTGCCAGGTCATGGTATTGACGTGAATGGCAACCCGGTGGAGATTGTCACTACGGGCCGTCACGATCCCTGTGTGGGTATTCGGGCGACGCCGATTGCTGAGGCCATGATGGCGATTGTGTTGATGGACCATTACCTGCGTCACCGTGGTCAGAACAGTGATGTTGTTGTTTCAACTCCTGTTATCGGGCAGCTCTGAGCCGAGCTGTCCGGTTAAGCGATCCAGTCAGGCTTTTTATCCATGTTGACTGGGAGATACCGAGATCTACTGGCGCCTTTCCAACCTCTACTTCTGGTTTTTCGCCCTCCTTGGGGGGCTTCTGCCTTACTGGTCTCTGTATCTCCAGGGGCAGGGCTTTTCCTATCTGCAAATCGCCACTCTGATGGCTTCAATTCAGCTTACAAAAATTTTCGCGCCAAGCCTTTGGGGGTATCTGGGGGATAAAACCGGCCAGAGAGTCCGGCTTGTCCGGTTTGGCGCGATAACCGGGTCGCTGTTTTTCGCCGGAGTGTTCCTTGAGCCCGGGTTTTACGGGCTGCTGCTGGTAATGCTGGCGTTTACTTTTTTCTGGAATGCCATTCTCCCACTGTATGAAGTGATTACCCTGCGTTCGCTGGGGGAGCGGCGGGACAGGTATGGCAAGGTGCGGCTCTGGGGCTCGGTGGGGTTTATTGGCTCTGTGGCTGGTGTAGGGCTGATTCTGGAGTGGGTGCGGATTGAGTGGTTGCCTTTACTGCTTTTACCGATATTTGCAGGGATTTGTTTATCCGCTTTTCTGGTTCCAGCTGAGCGGGGGGAGCCTGAGCCAGCTGCGCCAAAGGGAAGTTTGCGGGCAATCGTGACTCATCCTGCTGTCATTTCGTTTTTCCTGATGAATTTCCTGCTGCAGGTTTCCCACGGTGCGTATTACACGTTTTTCAGTATTCATCTTGAACAGCACGGTTATAGCAATGTTGCGATCGGGCTGTTGTGGTCGCTTGGTGTGGTTTCCGAGATAGGGTTGTTTCTGGTGATGCACCGGTTAACCCGGCACTTCACGGTGCGGCAGATCGTGATTGGTGCGCTTGCGTTAACAATGATCCGCTGGATTCTGATTGCTGAGTTGACGGATGTTTTGCCGGTGCTGTTGGTTGCACAACTGTTTCATGCGGCATCCTATGGCGCGCTTCATGCTGTATCAGTGCAGTATGTTCAGGGTTTTTTCGGGCGGCATCACCATGGTCAGGGGCAGGCTCTGTACAGCGGATTGACCTTTGGTGCCGGTGGCGCGCTGGGGGCATGGATGTCGGGTTTTCTTGTTGAAGGTTTCAGCACGTCGGCGGCATTCTGGGGTGGAGCAGTAGCCATGGCGGTTGCGATTGCAATCACCGTTCGCGGACTTCAGGCGCCGCCATCTCCGGGTGTCGAGTCTGCTTCCGCCTCCTGAACAATGGATAACAACGCTCGCGCGGCGTTGCCTGGTTGCCTTCCGCTCAGTCCGATTGCTCCCAGGGATCGGGTAACCGGGTGTTCGGTTTTTACCGCCTTGGATAATACATCGCCCAGTACCTTGAGGCTCCCATCTACCATTCGCAGCGGAAGTACGCTCCAGCCCAGACCGACGCTGGTCATCATTTTCAGGGTTTCCAGATAGTTGGTCGGCATCTGCGGGTTGAGAGGCAGGTTTTCCTCAAGGAAGAGCCTGCTTACCGCCCGGTAGGTTGAGGTTGATGTATCGGGAAGCAGGGCCGGGTGCTTCGCAAGATCCAGGAGTTTTGGGTGTTTCAGTTGGGCCAGCGGGTGATCCGTAGCTACAACGAAGGCCATGGGATCTGGCCATTGAGTGAACACGTTGAAGCTGGGGGGCATGCTGTCGCTCAATGTGACGAAGGCGAGTTCGGCATTGCGTTTGCGCATCTGCTCATAAGCCGTATCTGACTCCATGAACTGCAGATTGATGGCAACCTCCGGGTATTCGCGCTTGAATCTGTGCAGCCAGTTTGGCAAATGATGCAGCCCGATATGATGGCTCGCAATGATCTGGAGTTCGCCTTCTATCAGGCTGGAATCTGGTGATAGCGCAATGCGGGCATTGTGAATTTCATCGAGTATCTTGCGGGCATGGGGTAGCAGCCGGATGCCAGCGTCGGTCAGGCCAATTTTCCGGTGGCTGCGGTCGATCAGTGTTGTGCCAAGCTGGTTCTCAAGTGTGGCGAGGCGTTTGCTGATAGCCGGCTGGGTCAGGTGCAGCTGTTCGGCGGCTTCCGAGAAGGACCCCTGGTCGACGATGGTAAGGAAGGCTTTAAGGGTATTTGAGTCCACAATTTGTCTTCCTGATATGTCTGAACGGGAAATGCTATCTCATAACCTTTTGGAATGCGATGAATAATGAACATGAATTGCAGTTATTTGATAGTGGGCGGTATGATGGGCTCAGAATGAGTGCTTCAGAGTGTCAAACCACAGTATTAAAAACAGTACCTCCAGAGAGTGAGAGAGAATCATGGCCGGTAAAACCTTATACGACAAGTTATGGGATGACCATCTGGTCAAGCAGCGGGACGACGGTTCTGCGCTGATCTATATTGATCGGCAGTTGCTGCACGAAGTAACGTCCCCCCAGGCTTTTGAAGGGTTGCGTCTCGCAAATCGCAAGCCCTGGCGCATTGATGCCAACCTGGCTACTCCTGATCATAACGTGCCGACAACTGATCGAGATAAAGGCATCGACGGTATCGTTGATCCGGTTTCCCGCATCCAGGTTGAAACGCTCGACAAGAACTGCGATGAGTTCGGCATCCTTGAGTTCAAGATCAAGGACCAGCGTCAGGGTATTGTGCATGTGATCGGGCCTGAGCAGGGGGCTACATTGCCTGGAATGACAATCGTTTGCGGTGATTCCCATACGTCGACCCACGGTGCCTTTGGTTGTCTAGCTCACGGTATTGGTACGTCCGAGGTTGAGCATGCGCTGGCGACCCAGTGCCTGGTGCAGAAGAAGATGAAGAACATGCTGGTAAAGGTTAACGGCCAGCTTGGTAAAGGTGTTACAGGTAAGGATGTTGTACTCGCGGTTATCGGAAAAATTGGTACCGCCGGGGGGACCGGACATGCCATTGAGTTTGGTGGTGAGGCTATCCAGAATCTAAGCATGGAGGGCCGGATGACCATTTGTAATATGGCCATTGAAGCCGGTGCACGGGTTGGTATGGTTGCCGTTGACGGCACCACCATTGATTACGTAAAAGGACGGCCTTTCTCTCCCAAGGGTGAAACCTGGGATGCCGCCGTCAAGTACTGGCGCACTCTGCACAGTGATACGGATGCGGTGTTTGACAAGGTTGTTGAGTTGGACGGCGAGGCTATTCTTCCGCAGGTAAGCTGGGGAACGTCTCCGGAAATGGTTGCGGGTATTGATGGCAATGTTCCGGATCCTGAGAAAGAGCAGGATCCGATCAAGCGCGAAGGTATTCAGCGTGCGCTGAAGTATATGGGGCTGCAGCCAAATCAGGCGATCACGGATATCAAACTGGACCGGGTGTTTATTGGCTCATGCACCAACAGTCGTATTGAGGATCTCCGGGAAGCGGCTGGTGTGGTTAAGGGGCGTAAAGTGGCAGCCAGCCTAAAGCAGGCCATGGTTGTTCCGGGTTCGGGGTTGGTAAAGGCTCAGGCGGAAGCGGAAGGTCTGGACAAGATCTTTATCGAGGCTGGCCTTGAATGGCGTGATCCGGGTTGCTCCATGTGTCTGGCTATGAATGCCGACAAGCTCGGGCAGGGGGAGCACTGCGCATCTACTTCTAATCGAAATTTTGAGGGTCGGCAGGGCTTTGGTGGGCGTACCCATCTGGTTAGTCCCGCGATGGCCGCAGCGGCTGCTGTAACGGGCCATTTTGTTGATGTTCGCGAATTGCTGAACTGACCCACAGGAGATAACTGAACCATGCGCGCATTTACACAACACCAGGGCCTTGTAGCTCCCATGGACCGTTCCAATGTGGATACGGACATGATCATTCCCAAGCAGTTTCTGAAGTCCATAAAGCGGACGGGGTTCGGTCCGAACCTGTTCGACGAACTGCGTTACCTGGACGAGGGTAAGCCTGATCAGGACAGTTCAAAACGGCCGCTGAATCCGGATTTTGTGCTTAATCAATCCCGTTACGAAGGTGCCAGCGTTCTGTTGGCGCGAAGCAATTTCGGGTGTGGGTCGAGTCGTGAACACGCCCCCTGGGCGCTTGATGACTACGGTTTCCGGGTTGTTATTGCTCCCAGTTTTGCTGATATTTTCTATAACAACTGCTTTAAGAATGGCCTGTTACCTATTGTTCTTGATGAAAAAATTGTAGATAAATTGTTCCAGGAAGCCGAGGCTGCTGAAGGGTATCAACTGACGGTGGACCTGGTCGGGAAAACCGTGACTACCCCCTCTGGTGAATCCTTTGAGTTTGATGTTGATGACTTTCGTCGCCACTGTCTGCTCAATGGTCTCGATGATATCGGTGTAACTCTGGAAGATGCCGGGCAGATCAAGTCCTATGAAGATCAGCGCCGGAAAACAGCGCCCTGGCTGTTTGGGTCAGCAGAGTAATCCGGATACTACAACGCCCTGTGAGCGTGAAATCCGACGATAACGCATAACATGCTGGGTCGGCTCGACCCGGCCCACAAAGATCTGGAAATCCATCATGTCCAAAACTGTACTTCTTCTGCCGGGTGACGGCATCGGCCCGGAAATTGTTGCAGAGGCTGAAAAGATCCTGCATGCAATTAACGAAAAATTTGATCTTAAGCTCAGCTTTGAGTCTGCCCTGGTAGGCGGCGCTGCCCTGGATGAAACAGACAGCCCGTTACCGGACGATACCCTGGATAAGGCCCGTAAAGCGGATGCAATTCTGCTTGGTGCTGTTGGTGGCCCAAAATGGGACAGTCTGCCCATGGCAAAGCGTCCGGAGAAAGGGTTGCTTGGACTGCGCTCCAATCTGGAGTTGTTTGCAAACCTGCGCCCGGCAATCCTGTATCCCCAGTTGGCATCAGCATCCTCACTGAAGCCTGAGGTCGTTTCCGGGCTGGATATCATGATAGTACGAGAGCTCACCGGCGGTATCTATTTTGGCCAGCCAAGAGGTGTCCGTGAATTGGAGAGTGGTGAGCGCCAGGGATACAACACCTACGCTTATACGGAATCGGAAATTCGTCGGATAGGTCGGGTTGCATTCGAAGCTGCGCAGCAGCGCGGTAAAAAACTGTGCTCGGTAGACAAGGCGAATGTACTGGAAGTGACGGTGCTGTGGCGTGAGATCATGAATGATCTGCAGCGTGAATACCCTGATGTCGAGTTGTCCCATATGTACGTGGACAACGCGGCAATGCAGTTGGTGCGCGCACCAAAACAGTTCGATGTGATTGTGACTGGTAACATGTTTGGTGATATTCTCTCCGATGAAGCAGCCATGCTTACCGGATCCATTGGTATGTTGCCGTCAGCCTCACTGAATTCCGAAAAGCAGGGCATGTACGAGCCCTGTCACGGTTCAGCTCCGGATATTGCCGGCAAAGGTATCGCCAATCCGCTGGCTACGATTATCAGTGCAGCGATGATGTTGCGTTACAGTCTCGATGAAGAGGCGGCTGCGGCAGCTATTGAATCGGCGGTAGACAAGGTGCTGGATCAGGGGTTGCGTACGGCGGATATCATGTCTGAAGGCGGTACTCTTGTGTCGACCCGTGAAATGGGCGATGCGGTGCTGGCTGCTTTATAATTTAATAATCCCCGATAGCAACGCGATGCGGTTGTTGCGGGAACATTCATCCTGTCCCTGCCGGCGATAAAGGCTGAGGGCAGGCATAAGATGAGATTCAAAGGTCGCACATGAAGCGGGTTGGACTTGTAGGTTGGCGTGGCATGGTGGGTTCTGTCCTCATGCAGCGCATGCGCGATGAAAACGATTTCGCTGATATCGATCCGGTATTCTTCTCCACCTCCCAGACTGGTCAGCCAGCCCCGGACGTGGGGAAAGAGGGCGTTCCGCCATTGCAGGACGCGTTCGATATCGAAACCCTCAAAACTCTGGATGTGGTGCTGACTTGCCAGGGCGGCGATTATACCGGTGCGGTTTATCAGAAACTGCGCGATGCGGGCTGGAACGGCTACTGGATTGATGCTGCCTCGACACTGCGGATGGCCGACCACTCTGTGATCGTACTTGATCCGGTTAACCGCAATGTAATCGATTCAGCGCTGAATAGCGGTGTAAAGGATTACATTGGTGGTAACTGCACAGTCAGTCTGATGATGCTGGCTTTGGGTGGCCTGCTGGAGCAGGACCTGATCGAATGGGTATCTCCCATGACGTATCAGGCGGCTTCCGGATCCGGAGCACAGAACATGCGAGAGTTGCTCAATCAGATGGGTGAGCTCAACCGCAGTGTTGGCGAGGAGCTTGCGAGCCCATCGTCAGCGATTCTGGAAATTGATCGCAAGGTCACCGAGACCATGCGTTCCGACAGCTTTCCTACAGAGCATTTTCAGGTGCCTCTGGCCGGAAGTCTTATTCCGTTTATCGACAAGCAACTCGATAACGGCATGAGCAAGGAGGAATGGAAAGCGGGTGTTGAGACCAACAAGATTCTCGGTCGTTCAGACAGCCCGATTCCCATCGATGGTATCTGTGTCCGGATTGGCGCTATGCGGTCCCATAGCCAGGCACTGACCATCAAACTGAAAAAAGATCTTCCGATAGCTGAAATCGAATCCATTCTTGCGAAAGCGAACGACTGGGTGAAGGTCATTCCCAATGAGCGCGATGCCAGCATTGAGGAGCTTACTCCCGCCAAGGTGACCGGCACGTTAAGCGTACCCATCGGGCGTATTCGTAAATTGGCCATGGGTCCGGAGTATATTTCTGCATTTACCGTGGGTGATCAGCTGTTGTGGGGTGCCGCTGAGCCCTTGCGCCGCATGTTACGGATCCTGCAGGAGCGTTAAGAATTGTTACACAGAGGCAATTAATGCCAACTGTGTCCGGTTTCGGAAATCCGGTCAGGGGGCAGAGGCTGATTTCAGTCTCTGCCCCTGTTATTTTCAAGAAGACTAGGGAGTTCCGGGCAACTGGTAAATAAATGGTGCAAGGATTGCTGCTGATTGATTGATAAAAGAGGCTTTATCAACAATACTTGCCGGACTGAACATTAAAAATGCGTCATATCAAACAAGAATTAGCCAGGCAGGGGTCATCGGGCTCAGTCAGGTTCTGTTTGAAAAAAGCAGTCACGCATCACGGAGACTGGAAAGGAAAAAGCATGAAGGTACGCAAGCTTGCGGTTGCACTGGCTCTGGCTGGGGGACTTGGATCCGGCGTTGCTCAAGCCCTGGGGCTGGGTGAGATTGAACTTCAGTCCTATCTGAACGAGCCGATGAACGCAGAAATTTCTCTGCCACAAAGTCAGGGCATTGATTCCGGCGATGTGTTTGTGAATATCGCTCCGGAAAAGGCATATCAGCGGCTCGGACTGCAAAGGAACCGGTTTTTAGGAAAGCTTCGTTTCGACGTAGCGACTCGTTCTGATGGCAGTCTGGTTGTCAATGTTTCCTCCAAGGAGCCGTTGAGAGAACCGTACCTTAACTTCCTGCTCGAGTTGACCTGGCCTAATGGTCGGCTGATGCGTGAATATGCAGTTTTGGTTGATCCCCCGGTTTATGCCGAAGAATCTGGTGTGTCTGAGCAGGTGGCTGCGCCTTCAAGCGCCCCGGCAGCTCAGTCCCGGCCCGCCACGTCTGCGCAGAGCGCAGAGTCGGCTCGTCGTCAGGCCGAAGCAGGTCAGTCGTCCCGGAGTGCCGGTTACGGTGCCGATACCTTTGGGCCCACAGGTGCATCTGACACATTGTGGACTATTGCCGCCAGTGTTCGCCCGGACGACAGTCTTTCCATGCAGCAGGTCATGCTGGCATTGCAGGACCTGAACCCGGATGCGTTTATCGGCAACAACATCAACAGGCTGAAGCGTGGCGAAGTGCTGCGCGTTCCGACAGCGGACCAGATTCGCAGTCGGACCCGTGCCGAGGCAACTCGTACCGTTGCTCAGCAGAACCAGGAATTCCAGCAGCCAAAACGTACCCTCGACGCTACTGCTCAGCCGCAGCCAGACACAAGTGTTGCCTCTGAAGCGGCTGTCGGCGGTGATGAACTCAAGCTTCTGGTTGCGGACGATGCAGGTAACCGGAGCGAATCTGAAGGTGGATCCGCCGGCGGAGATGGCCAGCTAGCAGGTGGCGTGGACGCTGGTGCCGCAGTGGCAATGGAAGAGCTTGAGAGTGCTCGCAGAGAGAACAACGAGCTAAACACTCGTGTGGATGATCTGCAGGATCAGGTAGAAACCCTGAAGCGCTTGCTTGAACTGAAAAACAGCCAGCTTGCCGAGATTCAGCAGGGCGCTGTCGATGCGACTGATACCTCAGCCGAAATGGCTGTGGGCGCAGGCGAAAACAGTGAAGATGGTTTCTTACCTGAACCTGCCGGCGAAACCGGGTCTGAAGTTGAGCCTGGTCAGGAAGAGGCTGTCAATGCAGTGACCCCTGAAGGGGAAACTGATGCTTCTGAGGCTGGTGCTGAAGATGACAGTGCCAGTCTGATGGAGTCCGGAGAAACGGACGTCAGCCAGGACGATATGGCTGCACCAGGTGAAGCTCTTTCAGCGCCAGGCTCCGAAGATCAGTCGGTACCCGGGGTTGCGGACGAAGAGCTGGCAACTGATACCGGTAGCGATGCGTCAGCCGTTCCAGTTGAACAGCCGGCACAACCGGAAGCAGAAGTTAAGCCTGAACCCGAGCCTGAGCCTGTAGTTGAAGAAAAAAGCTTCCCTGCCAATGTGATTGACGCAATTACCGGTAACATGTTTTACCAGATTGCACTGGGCGGTGGGCTGGTTATCCTGCTACTCATTCTCCTGCTGCTTGCCCGGCGTAATTCCAGTCGTGAGAAAGCTTTTTACGAGCAGCTAAGCAGTGAGCCCGATGGACCTGACGACACCTTCGATCTGACACTGGATGAGGAAGATCCGGAACAGGGTGGGGGCAACAGTGCTCTGGAAGAAGCGGACACTTATATTGCATATGGCCGTTATGAACAGGCTGCCCAGACTCTTGAAACCGCTATTTCCCAAGAGCCGAGCCGCACTGATCTTCGTCTGAAACTGCTTGGAGTCTACGCGGATAATCAGGACAGGGATTCGTTTGAGAAGCAGTTTGGTGAAATCCAGGCTCTGGATGATGACGAAGCGATTGCCGAGGCCAGTGATCTTCGCTCGCGCCTTGAGGAAGCAGAGTCAATGCCAAGCATTGACGAGCTTGAGTCGCAGCTTCGCTCTGGGTCCTTTGCTGCGGAACCCGATGCATCGGAACCATTTGATGCAACGGAAGGTTTCGAAAATGCTGACGCTTCTCTGTCGGATGAGCTGATCGCAGATCAATATGACGCCAGCCGGGAAGAAAAAGTTGAGAATGAATTCGGTGATTATGATTCCGACCTTTCCGATATCGATCTTGATACTCTTGAAGATGCAGAGAAATCTGCAGAAGAGGCTGAAAAGAACAGCAGTGATGAGCTGATCGAATACGATGTTTCCGGGATTTCTCTGCCGGTAAGCAAAGACGAGGCAGGGGCTGAGGTGTCAGAAGAGGAAAGCGATTTTTCCTCTCTCGAAATAGATCTGGATGATCCCGAGGAATCACTGGACTCGCTTGAACAGTCGTCCGGTGATGTGTCAGAGCCCGAAGCGGAAAGTGCAGGCATTGAATCTCTGGATGAGTCTTTCCTTGACGAGCTTGATGCAGAGTTGGATAAGGTTGCCGGCGAGGATGATGTGCTTGGCGGCAAAGATTCAGAAGAGTCCCCGTTTGATGACCTTGAGCTGGACGTGTCTGATGAGGATCTTGCCCTGATGGACGAATTCTCGGATTCTGACGACCTGAAAAACACCACTCTTGATGAAGGTGAGTTGTCTCTGGACGATGAACTGACGCTGGATGATGCGCTCAGCGATGACGATCTTCTGGGCGGAAGCGATTCACTTGAAGCCCTGGATGATGAGTTGCCGGTAGCTTCTGATGAAGTTCGGGATGAGGTTGCAAAATCACCAGTTGCTGATATTGATGAGAACGATCTCGGTGACGATGATGATTTTGATTTCCTCGCTGGAACCGATGAAGCGGCAACCAAGCTGGATCTGGCAAGGGCCTATATTGAGATGGGTGATAGCGATGGAGCTCGGGATATTCTTGAAGAGGTAGCACTCGAGGGAGATGACCAGCAGAAATCCGAAGCACAGGACTTGCTTAAAAATCTGTCCTGATCCGTTATAATCGGATTATTGAGGCAGCAAACGCCGGCCGTCGGGGATTCCCCGACATTCAGCCGGCGTTTTGTTTTTCCAGCAACATACTTTCCGGACCCACATTTGTTTCTCGATCTCCAGGAACTTTCAGCAGATAAGACCGTTGGCAGCGGGCGGGTTGCACTGGCTTTCGAGTATGATGGCCGCAACTTTCATGGTTGGCAGCTACAGAAGTCCGGAGTTCGTTCGGTGGAAGCTGACCTTGCGGCTGCCGTATCCAAAGTTGCTGACCACCCGGTAGATCTTGTGTGTGCCGGGCGGACCGATGCCCGCGTTCACGCAAGTTATCAGATCGCTCATTTCGAGACGTCGGCAATCCGTAGCCCCCGGTCCTGGGTAATGGGCATCAATACTGCTCTGCCGTTCGATATTGCTGTGCATTGGGCAGGTAATGGCTGTGACGATTTTCATGCCCGCTTTTCTGCAATTTACCGGCGCTATCGCTACATTATCTATAACAATCCGGTGCGTCCGGGGATTCAGCGGGGGCAGGTAAGCTGGACGTTTCGGCCGCTGGATGCAGAGCGTATGAACGATGCAGCCCAAGCCCTTGTCGGAGAACATGATTTCTCTTCGTTTCGCGCTGCTGGCTGTCAGTCCCGAACCCCGGTGCGCTTTCTGGAGCAAATTAAAGTAACCCGCAATGGGGGTTTCGTCGTAATTGATGTACAGGCCAATGCGTTTTTGCATCACATGGTTCGGAATATAGCCGGGGCGCTCATGGCTGTAGGTACAGGAAAGCAGTCGGTTGCCTGGATTCGTGACATACTGCTGGCAAAAGATCGTAAACTCGCTGGTGTGACTGCGCCTCCGGATGGTTTGTATCTCGTTGATGTGGGCTATCCTGAAAGTTTTGGTATCCCTGCCGCAGAGTGCGGACCGGGCTTTGCCAGGCCCTGGTTCAGTCGTGCAGAAAACAAGCCTGTATATCCGACGTACATTCATCAGAAACAACCGGTATCTATACCATGAGCGCACGCGTCAAAATTTGTGGTCTGACCCGTGTTGAGGACGTACAAGGGGCCGTTGCAAATGGAGCGGATGCTCTTGGGTTTGTGTTTTACGAGCCCAGCCCTCGTGCGGTTACTGTCGCTCAGGCCGAACTGCTCGTCAGTCATGTGCCAGCGTTCGTGTCTGTTGTTGGTCTGTTTGTGAACCCATCGGCAAAGCAGGTCAGGGAAGTTCTTGATCGCATTCCACTGGATTTACTCCAGTTCCATGGTGACGAGACTGCAGACTTCTGCGACCAGTTTGGTCGTCGCTGGATTAAGGCCGTGCGCGTTCAGAGCGCAGGGCAGATTGAACAGGCATTTGCTGAATATCACTCAGCTGCAGGGATTTTGGTGGATGCGTGGGACCCTGACCGCTACGGTGGGACCGGGCATTCGTTCAACTGGAGTCTGATCCCTCCGGAGCGTTCCTTGCCACTCATATTGGCCGGTGGATTGTCATCTGATAACGTATTTTGTGCGGTAGAACAGGTGAAGCCCTGGGCTGTAGATGTCAGCGGAGGCGTTGAGAAAAGCAAAGGCATTAAAGACATCGAAAAAATTTCTGACTTTATTAAAGAGGTTCACCGTGTCTGTAACACTGACTGAAGAAATGCTGGCTGCATTGCCGGATACGCGGGGTCATTTTGGTGCCTTCGGAGGACGATTCGTTTCCGAGACTCTGATGGATTCCCTGATGATCCTGGAAAAGGAATACCTTCGACTGAAGAAGGATCCCGATTTCCAGGCCGCGTTTGACAAGGATCTTGCGGATTACGTTGGTCGCCCCAGCCCCTTGTACTTTGCTGAGAGGCTTACCCGCGAAACCGGAGGAGCCCAGATCTGGCTTAAACGGGAAGACCTTAACCATACGGGTGCGCACAAGATAAACAACACGATTGGCCAGGCTCTGCTGGCCAGTTTTCTGGGGAAAAAGCGGATAATCGCTGAAACCGGTGCAGGGCAGCATGGCGTTGCGACGGCTACTGTCTGCGCCCGCCTCGGTCTTGAGTGTCACGTGTTTATGGGTGCTGAGGACGTTCAGCGTCAGTCGTTGAACGTTTATCGTATGAAACTTCTGGGTGCCCAGGTGCATGCAGTCGAGAGCGGTACCCGTACACTGAAAGATGCAATGAACGACGCTATGCGCGATTGGGTCACCCATGTTGATGATACTTTCTATATCATTGGCACAGTTGCGGGCCCGCATCCGTACCCCCTTCTGGTCCGGGATTTTCAGTCAGTTATCGGGCGTGAAACCCGCAGTCAGTCCCTGGAAAAGACCGGGAAACTGCCGGATGCGCTTGTAGCCTGCGTTGGCGGTGGTTCCAACGCGATAGGCATGTTTTATCCGTTCCTGACGGATGAGTCGGTTCAACTTTATGGCGTTGAAGCCGGCGGGCTTGGCATTGAAACCGGTCAGCACGCTGCACCGCTCTGTGCGGGGCGTCCGGGTGTACTCCATGGTAACCGTACCTATCTGATGGAAGATGAAAACGGACAGATTGCAGGTACCCATTCGGTAAGCGCAGGTCTGGACTATCCAGGCGTCGGGCCAGAGCACAGCTGGTTAAAAGATATCGGGCGCGCCAACTATGTTTCAGTTACTGATGAAGAAGCGCTGAGCGCATTCCGTATGCTGACGCTGGTTGAAGGCATTATGCCGGCACTGGAATCTGCTCATGCTGTGGCATATGCAGTCAAGCTTGCAGCCACGATGGATAAAGACCAGGTGGTTGTCATTAACGTATCCGGTCGCGGCGACAAAGACATTCATACCGTTGCGCAGTTGGATGGTATTGAACTCTGATTAATCGACAGGAGCAGGCATGAGCCGAATTGAAGGGGTTCTCAAGACCCTCAAAGGACAAGGGCGCAAGGCACTTATTCCCTTTATTACCGCAGGTGACCCGCACCCGGATGAGACAGTGGGCCTGATGCACACTATGGTCGATGCCGGCGTCGATATTATTGAGCTGGGTGTGCCTTTTTCCGATCCAATGGCCGACGGTCCGGTGATACAGCTGGCCTGCGAGCGAGCGCTAAAGCACGGCACATCCTTGCGCAGCGTTCTGGCGATGGTGCGAAAGTTCAGAGAAACCAACGACACGACTCCAGTCGTGCTGATGGGTTATACCAACCCTATGGAAGCCATGGGGTATGAAGCTTTTGCCGACGCTGCCGCAGAGGCTGGAGTGGATGGAGTTCTCACCGTGGATCTGCCGCCGGAAGAGGCTGATGACGTTGCACCTCTTTTTGCTCAAAGGGGGCTGGACCCTGTTTTCCTTCTGGCGCCAACCACTACCGATGAAAGAATTCGTGCAATTGCAGGTCACTCGTCGGGATATGTGTACTATGTTTCATTCAATGGTGTGACTGGCGCTGCCAAAATAAATGTGGATGAAGTGGCTTCCAAAGTGGCTCATATTCACGAATTGACTGCTTTGCCTGTCGGTGTCGGTTTCGGCATCCGCGATGCAGAAACAGCGGCAGCCGTGGGACGGGTATCCGATGGTGTAATTGTTGGCAGCGTGCTGGTCGATACAATAGCCAGAAATCAGGCAGATATCGAAGGGCTTAAACGGGCACTTACGGATCTGCTCAACCCGATGCGCGAAGCACTGGACAGCCTGGCTTCCTGACCCGGAAGGTGAAGGTAAGTCGGAAACAAAGAACAGGATATAACCATGAGTAACTGGCTGGACAAGATAATGCCGGGCAAAATCCGCTCGGAATCCAATCGCAGAACAGGTGTTCCTGAGGGGCTCTGGAAAAAGTGCCCGAAGTGCGGTGCCTTTCTATACAAGCCGGAACTGGAAAAAAACCTGGACGTTTGCCCCAAGTGCAATCATCACCTGAGGGTTAATGCCCGCAGACGACTCGATGTTTTTCTTGATGCCGAAGGACGGGAAGAGATTGGTGCTGATCTTGAGCCCTGGGATCGATTGAAGTTTAAAGACACCAAGCGCTACAAGGATCGGCTGACCCAGGCTCAAAAGGCTACTGGCGAAAAAGACGCTCTTGTCGCCATGAAAGGTACAACACTTAACGTGCCGCTGGTTGCATGCTCCTTTGAATTCAGTTTCATGGGCGGATCTATGGGGCAGGTTGTTGGTGAAAAATTTGTGCAGGCTGCCAATGTGGCACTTGCTGAACGTATTCCGTTGGTCTGCTTTTCAGCCAGTGGTGGTGCTCGCATGCAGGAAGCCATTCTTTCTCTCATGCAGATGTCCAAGACGGCAGCCGTTCTTGAGCGTATGAAGCAGGAAGGCATTCCGTATATTTCAGTGATGACAGATCCTGTTTTCGGTGGTGTATCTGCGAGTCTGGCAATGTTGGGCGATCTCAATATCGCTGAGCCTAATGCTCTGATCGGGTTTGCAGGGCCTCGGGTTATTGAACAGACTGTTCGTGAGAAGCTGCCTGAAGGTTTCCAGCGCAGTGAATTCCTGCTGGAACATGGTGCGATCGACATGATCCTGCATCGTCATCAGATGCGCGAACGCATTGCACATGTGTTGGCGAAGTTCACCGGGCAGGACCGTCCTGAAACTGAAGACCCGATTGAATTCGAAATAACGGAAAAGCCAGACGTTGAAACCCCTGAAGAATGACCTGAAGCCCCGACCCCCGGAATCACCGGGGGCGGGTGCCACTCTTGATCAGTGGCTTTCATGGCTTGAATCGATACACCCTGTTGAGATCGATCTCGGGCTTGACCGGGTATTGGTGGTTCTGCGTCGGTTGTTCCGGAAAAAGCCCACAGCACGAATCATTACGGTTGCTGGTACCAATGGTAAAGGCAGCACTGTGGCGGCCCTTGAGGTACTGCTGGCAACGGCGGGCCGGCGTGCCGGCGCCTATACATCACCCCATCTTCACAAGTATAACGAGCGTATCCGCATCGATGGTCAGAATATCAGTGATGCTGACCTGATCTCCGCGTTTGAAAAGGTGGAAGCGGCCCGAGGCTCTGAAACACTCACGTATTTCGAATTTGGTACGCTTGCTGGTTTTGTTGCGCTGAGTGAATCTGGTGTTCAGGACTGGATTCTTGAAGTCGGGCTTGGCGGTCGCCTTGACGCCGTGAACGTCATCGACCCTGATCTGGCGATCATTACATCCATTGATATAGACCACGTTGCATTTCTCGGCGACAACCGCGAGGTAATCGGGTTCGAAAAAGCCGGGATTCTTCGTCCGGGCATACCGGCGGTGCTTGCCGATATGGATCCTCCTCGTTCGGTGCTCCAGCAGGCCGCGGCTCAAAAAGTAGCCATGTCCCGGGTAGGGCAGGATTATACAATCCAGGAAACGAAAACCGATTCCGGTGAGAGTATTGTAAGCCTCCATGTTCAGCAGAATTCGCTTCGGCTACCGCCCGGACCTCTTCCTGTGCAGAGTATGGCTGCCGCAGTGATCGCACTGCGGACACTTGAGCCCCAAGTTGAGCCCGCTGTTATTGAGGCTGCGCTGAACCGTGTAAAAGCCCCGGGAAGGTTTGAGCGCCTGGAGCGAGACCCGGATCTGTATGTGGATGTAGGGCATAATCCCCATGCTGCCAACTGGCTTTGCAAACGACTGCAGGCGATAAAAAGCACAGGCCGGAAGGTTTATGCAGTTTATGCAGCGCTTGCCGATAAGGATGTGGCAGGCGTGGTTGATGCAATGGCCCCGGTTGTCGATGGCTGGTACCTGGCCGGCCTTGATGTACCGCGAGGTCTGGATCCGGACAGGTTGCGGGAGAGGATTAATACCCGGGCAGAGTTCAGCATCCGTGATTCGGTTGCAGGTGCTATTGTTGCGGCAAAGGCGGATGCGACAGCGAACGACATTATTATTGTATTTGGCTCTTTCTTTACGGTCGCCGAAGCACGTTCGCTGTTTATCTGAGTTAGTGAGCCGGGGAGCTTAAACTTTGTCCATAGCGCGGCTCAGGGCTTTGAGTTATCGCTAGAGGGCAGTTAGTATGTGGCTGGGCAAATACTCGGGGAGTCAAATAACGTGGATGGACTGAAACAAAGAATAATCGGTGCGCTGGTTCTGGTTTCACTGGCCGTTATCTTTGTTCCTATGGTCTTCGATGAGCCTCATTCTGAGCGCACTTCGACTTCGATTAATATTCCCGAGGAACCCCCTTTTCCGGAAGTTGAAACCCCTGCGTCAGATATAGCGCCTCCAGCTCCGTACCAGAAAAGCCCTGCAGTAAGCGAAGGATCAGGCTCGGTTAACCGGGACTATCGTATCCTCGAAAATGACGAGTCCGCCGCTCAGCCTGTTCCTGATAGTCGTATCAAAGCAGCTCCTGAAGTCGCCGCACCAGAAAGAACTGAGCCGGTTCCCCCTGTGAGCCCTCAGGAAAAACCTGCTGTATCTGCGCAAACGGAACCCCCGAAACAGGCAAAGCCGGTGAATGCAGAGTTTACCCGGTCGCTTGAGGGAGCCTGGGTTGTGCAGTTAGGAAGCTTTGGTAACGGTGATAATGCTCGCCGCCTGCGAGACAAGGTTCGGGACAAGGGTTACAGTTCCCATCTTCAGGAGGTGGTTCGGGGTGATAGTACGCTGACAAGGGTTTTTAGCGGGCCTTTTGCAGAAAAAACCGAGGCAGAATCCGCAAAGCGGGCTTTGGATGAGGCATTCAGTCTCAACAGTCTCGTCACCTCGGGCGACAAATAACCTTTTTAGCTGCTTTATATCGTTCAGGCGGTTTGGTGAGACGGGGTTTCCTGATAGAATTCGCGCTTCCTTTTCTCCATCGGGATTTTCATGGAAGCGCTGATCTGGATTGACTGGGTCATCATCGCCCTCATTACAGTTTCCACTCTCATCAGTCTGAAACGGGGTTTCGTTAAAGAAGCTCTGTCTCTGGTGACGTGGGTGGGCGCATTCATACTTGCTCGAACCTTCCACCCCCAGATGCAAGCCTTGCTTGAAAATACGGTTGAAACACCGCTTGTACGCCTTATTGCGGCATTTGCCATTCTGTTTTTTGGAACGCTCATTGTCGGCGCTATTATCAATAACATGATCGGGCACCTTGTGCGCGCCACTGGCCTCTCTGCTACGGACAGGGTGCTGGGTATGGGATTTGGTCTGCTGCGCGGGCTGGTCGTTGTAATTGTCGCTATAGCATTTATTCGTTATACCCCTCTGGCTCAGGATACCTGGTGGAGGACGTCAGTCATGATAGATCGCCTTGGAGTTGTCGAAGACTGGTCCAGGCGAACTTTTGGTGACGAGTTCTCCCGTTTTCTCGGGCCCGAATCCCAAAAGGCCGTGGAACCCACGTCCGCGTCTCGCTAACACTCAGAATTAACACTCGGAGATTACCTTATCCATGTGTGGCATTGTCGGCATCGTCAGTACTTCAAACGTCAATCAGTCGCTATATGATGCGCTGACCGTACTTCAGCACCGGGGCCAGGATGCAGCGGGCATTGTTACCTTTCAGGATAATCGCTTTTATCTGAGAAAGGATAACGGCCTGGTTCGCGATGTATTTCATACTCGCCACATGCACCGCCTGGTAGGCAACGTAGGGATAGGCCACGTGCGCTACCCGACTGCGGGTAGTTCCAGTTCTGCTGAATCACAGCCGTTTTATGTGAATAGCCCATACGGTATTACACTCGCTCATAATGGCAATCTGACCAACGCAGACGAGCTCAGTCGGGACTTGTTCCGCACAGATCTTCGCCACATCAATACCAACTCGGATTCAGAAGTGCTGCTGAACGTTTTTGCTCACGAACTGCAAAAACTGCGTAAGCTCGATCCGACACAAGAAGATGTATTCTCGGCGGTAAGGGCCGTTCATCAGCGCTGCCGTGGGGCCTATGCAGTTATCGCCATGATTACCGGGTACGGTATTGTTGCGTTCAGGGATCCTAATGGTATCCGTCCGGTCTGTTATGGTGAGCGCACTTCCGAATCTGGCCGCAAGGAATACATGATTGCGTCCGAGAGTGTTGCGCTCAGCGCAGCCGGGTACACTCTGGTGAGAGATATAGCGCCAGGGGAGGCTGTTTACATCGAGACAGACGGCACTCTCTATGCCCAGCAGTGTGCGCACACACCGCGCCTTTACCCCTGCATTTTTGAGCAGGTCTATTTTGCCCGGCCAGATTCAATCATCGACGGCGTGGCTGTCTACAAGGCGCGGCTGCGGATGGGTGAAACGCTGGCCGACAAGATTCTGCGGGAGCATCCAGAGCACGATATTGATGTGGTCATGCCGATTCCTGACACCAGCCGTACATCCGCCATGCAGATGGCGCATCGTCTGGGCGTGAAATTCCGGGAAGGCTTCATTAAAAACCGCTATATCGGCCGGACATTTATCATGCCGGGTCAGACTATGCGTAAAAAGTCTGTACGCCAGAAACTGAACCCTATTGACCTGGAGTTCCGGGGTAAGAATGTCATGCTGGTGGATGACTCCATTGTGAGGGGCACCACCTGTAAGGAAATCGTTCAGATGGCACGGGATGCCGGCGCCAGAAACGTTTACTTTGCATCGGCAGCGCCCCCTGTCCGGTATCCAAATGTATACGGAATTGATATGCCGTCGGCCCATGAGTTGATCGCACATGAAAGGACCGTTGATGAAATTCGCGATCTGATCGGGGCAGACTGGTTGCTGTACCAGGATCTTGAGGATCTGGTGACCTGTGTGAGCGATGTAAATGAAAGCATAGATGGGTGGGAGTGTTCTGTGTTCACCGGAGAATATATAACCGGTGATATTGATGCTGCGTATCTTACTCGCCTCGATGAATCCCGTAACGACGTCACTCGATCGGGAGACGTGAATTCAGGTTCAGGCGACAATGGCATTATTGATCTCTATAACGACGAAGACTGAACACCGGGCCATACCAGGAGAATTGCATGACTTTTCATCGTGAAGAAACTGTCCTGATTCCAGAATCGGACCTTGACGGTATGTCTTTGGATACTCTGGCCGTCAGGGCAGGGCAGCTCCGTACAGGGCAGCTTGAACACAGTGATGCGATTTTTCCCACATCAAGTTTCGTATACACCAGTGCTGCACAGGCGGCGGCCCGTTTCGGAGGTGAGGAGCCGGGAAATATCTATTCCCGTTTTACCAATCCGACTGTTCAGGCTTTTGAGGGGCGTATCGCCGCAATGGAAGGCGGGGAACGTGCAGTTGGAACTGCATCGGGTATGGCTGCCATTCTGAGCACTTGCATGGCATTGCTGAAAAGTGGCGACCATGTGATCTGTTCCCGTGGTGTATTCGGAACCACTAACGTGTTGTTTCAGAAATACATGGCGAAGTTCGGTGTTGAAACAACGTTCGTGAGCCTTACGGATATGGACGAATGGTCTTCGGCAATGCGACCGGGCACCCGTATGTTGTTCATCGAAACTCCGTCTAACCCGCTTTGTGAGGTCGCCGATATGCAGGCGCTGGCAAAGCTTGCCCACGAAAACGACGCCCTGCTGGTGGTTGATAACTGTTTCTGTACGCCAGTGTTGCAGCGGCCTCTGGAGCATGGCGCAGATATTGTCGTCCACTCTGCAACCAAATACCTCGATGGTCAGGGTCGATGTGTAGGTGGCGTTGTCGTCGGCCCGGCGAAACTCATGGATGAAGTCTATGGTTTCCTGAGATCTGCAGGGCCAACAATGAGCCCCTTTAACGCCTGGGTTTTCCATAAAGGTCTGGAAACCTTACCAATCCGTATGCGAGCCCATTGCGACAATGCGTTAGAGTTGGCCACATGGCTGGAGCAGCAAGCGGAAGTGGAGCATGTTTACTACGCCGGGCTTGAAAGCCATCCACAGCACGCACTTGCAAGAAAGCAGCAGAAAGGTTTTGGTGGTGTGTTGGCGTTTTGCCTGAAGGGTGGTCGTGAGGAAGCCTGGAAATTCATTGATGCGACACGGATGATTTCAATCACGGCAAACCTTGGCGATGTGAAAACCACCATTACCCATCCGGCAACCACAACCCACGGGCGGCTGTCGCCTGAGGACAAATCCAGTGCCGGTATAACCGAGAACCTGTTACGGCTCTCGGTTGGTATCGAAGCAGTCGAAGACCTGAAAACAGACCTGCAAAGAGGCTTTCAGGCACTTCAGAACGCAAGCAACACTTAACGTTTGAGCATTCATGGCCGAATCTGCAAAAGCGAAGAAATCACCACAGGAACTGACAGAGAAACAACTCCGCTTTCGCCGCCTGGCAGCACAAGGTGCGCGTGAAGGTGCAGTGATCGGGCTGATAGCGTTGTGTATCTACCTGGCAATGGCTCTGGTCACATTCAACCCTGCGGATCCGGGCTGGGCCAGTATCGGCCACCAGACCAGCGTGCTTAATTCAGCTGGCCGTTCCGGGGCCTGGCTTGCCAGTCTACTCAGGGACTTCTTTGGCCATGTCGCCTACCTTTTTCCGGTGATGGTTGCCGGATTTGCAATCATGCTGATCCGTCGCAGAAATGAGCCGCTGGATCTGCATTGGCCCTTATTCATGATGCGGTTTGGCGGGTTTTTGCTGATCCTCCTGTCAGCCACCAGCCTGCTGTCCCTGTACTCTGTATTCGGGTTGGGTGCCACGTCAGGCGGAGTGCTTGGGACCACTGTTGCAAATGCCATGGTTCGTTTTTTCAACCTGCCGGCAACAACACTGCTGCTTATTGCCATATTTCTCTTTGCCTTGACCGTCACTGTGGGCCTGTCATGGTTCTGGCTTATGGATCAGGTGGGAGGGCTTGCGCTTCGCCTGAGCCAGGCACTAAAAAACCTTCTGGTATCGGACAAATCCGGTCCGGCACCCGATATGACACCGGCGCCAGCACAAAAAGCCGACAAGCCTGAAGCGCAGCCGCGTTTCTCAGCCAGTGATAAAACTCAGGATCCCGAACCGGAATCTCCCCGTAAACGCTGGTGGCACAGTATTCCCGGGTTTGGCGCAGCCAGGAGTGAAAAACAGGAAAAACCGGTGAGCGAGCGCCGGGAACCGGCCCTTGAAGGCTTTTCTGCTGATTATGATCCGGAACCACCACGCCTGGAAAGTTTCAGTTCCCAGGACGAGGCAACTGCAAAAGCTGTCAAACCGGCACCGGTTGCCGGTAAACAGAAATCACCTTCTGCGAGCACCCGTTCCCTGAAAATATCGCCCTTCAAAAAAGATGAGCAGCCACCCCTGGCGAACAATGGGAAAAACGCTCAACCTTCCTTACTTGAAGATATAGAGAGCCCGATCCCTCCGGTCTCGCTACTTGACCCTCCCGAGGAACACAAGGAAAGCGGATACTCTGAAGAAGCCCTTGAGCATATGTCTCGCCTGCTTGAGGAAAAACTGGCGGATTTCGGTGTATCTGTAGAAGTGGTTGAGGTTAACCCCGGCCCGGTTATCACGCGCTTTGAAATCAAGCCTGCAGCAGGTGTAAAGGTAAGCAAGATTTCCAATCTGGCCAAGGATCTGGCCCGCTCTCTAGCCGTGCTCAGTGTGCGGGTTGTAGAAGTTATTCCCGGTAAATCCGTTGTTGGTATCGAGATTCCCAATGAAAAGCGGGAGATCGTTCGCCTGAGTGAAGTGCTGAGCTCCAGGGTGTTCACTGAATCGAGTTCGGCGCTGACGATGGCGCTGGGCAATGACATCGGCGGCAATCCGATGGTTGCAAACCTCGCCAAGATGCCCCACCTGTTGGTTGCGGGTACCACTGGCTCCGGTAAATCCGTAGGTGTCAACGCCATGCTGCTGAGCATGCTGTTGAAAGCCGGCCCGGATGAAGTCCGCTTCATAATGGTCGACCCGAAGATGCTGGAGTTAAGTATCTACGATGGCATTCCGCACCTCCTGGCGCCTGTTGTTACCGACATGAAAGAGGCGGCAAATGCGCTGCGTTGGTGTGTGGCGGAAATGGAACGCAGGTACCGTTTGATGGCTACTATGGGTGTCAGGAACGTTGCGGGCTACAACCGGAAAGTCAAAGAAGCGGTGGCAGCCGGAGAGCCTCTTCTCGATCCTCTGTGGAAGCCGGATGAATATCTGGCCAACGATGAACAGGAGCGTCCAGAGCTTGAAACACTGCCGTTCATTGTGGTGGTAATCGATGAGTTTGCCGACATGATGATGATAGTCGGTAAAAAGGTGGAAGAGCTGATTGCGCGGATAGCCCAGAAGGCGAGGGCGGCGGGTATTCACCTGATTCTTGCAACCCAGCGTCCTTCGGTGGATGTAATCACCGGCCTGATCAAAGCAAACATTCCTACGCGCATGTCCTTCCAGGTCTCTTCCAAGATTGATTCACGTACGGTGCTGGATCAGGGCGGTGCTGAACAACTTCTTGGCCATGGCGACATGCTCTACCTGCCTCCGGGCTCTGGTCTTCCGGTCCGGGTTCATGGCGCATTTGTGGATGATGATGAAGTTCACCGTGTGGTAAGTGCCTGGAAAGCCAGAGGCGAGCCCGTTTATGTTGATGACGTGCTTAATGGTGCTGAGGGGGAGAGCCTTCCAGGTGTTCCTACCTTGTCTGATGGTGGCGACAACGAAGGTGACGCTCTGTTCGATGAGGCTGTGGCGTTTGTAACGGAGGGGCGTCGCGTGTCGATTTCCTCTGTACAGCGTAAGTTCAAGATAGGCTATAACCGTGCGGCCAACCTTGTTGAGGCGATGGAAGCCTCGGGAGTGGTCAGCTCCGCGGGCCATAACGGTGCTCGCGAAGTACTGGCACCGCCCCCACCAAGAGATTAGGAGTCTTTTTATATGCAGCAGTTTATTCTGAAGCCCGTATTAGCGTTGGTGATGGCTCTGGTATTCAGCAGCTCTGTGGTAGCTGCCAGCGGGAGTGGTGAAGCTGCCGAGCTCGCCTCCTTGCTTAAAAGTTATGAGACTTATCAGGCCGACTTCATCCAGATTGTAGTCAACGAAAACGGCGGTAAGGTTCAGGAATCCCGGGGCTCCCTGAAGGCCAAGAGGCCGGGCCTGTTTTATTGGGAAACTCGTGCGCCTCTGTCTCAGTTTATTGTCAGTAACGGGAAAACTGTTGAAGTCTACGACCCCGATCTTGAGCAGGTTACCGTGCACAAGCTGGACGACCGGGTTCAGACTACTCCGGCGCTGTTGTTGAGTGGTGAAGTGGACAATCTTGAAGAAACTTACCGGGTATCCGGGAGTCAGGTCAGTGGCGATACGCGGGAGTTCACGCTTGAACCCAAAAGTGCGGATTCGCTTTTTGTCTCTCTGCAGTTGAAGTTTTTCAAGGGTGAGCTTCAGGAAATGCGCATGCAGGATTCGCTTTCGCAGCTCAGCGTCCTCAGTTTTGATCATATCCGATTGAACGAAACCGTCGGCAATGATGCATTCAGGCTTGAATATCCGGATGGCGTTGACGTAATCGGTGACGAAGGCTGATATGCAAAGTAACCTGTTCACAGAGCAGGTCGGTTTTCGGCCTCTGGCGGCTCGTATGCGCCCGGAAAGCCTCGATGCTTACGTTGGGCAGTCACATCTTGTAGGGCCGGGAAAGCCGCTCCGAAGGGCGATAGAGCAGGGGCAGCTTCACTCGATGATTCTCTGGGGCCCTCCGGGAGTTGGTAAGACAACCTTCGCAAGACTGCTGGCGAGCGTTGGCGATCTCAGCTTTGAGACACTTTCCGCTGTGCTCAGTGGCGTAAAGGATATTCGTGCCATCGTCGATCGGGCACGCAATCGCAAGCTCTCACAAGGACAGGACACCCTCCTGTTCGTGGACGAGGTTCACAGGTTTAACAAAGGCCAGCAGGACGCTTTTCTTCCGCACATCGAGGATGGCACCTTTATATTTGTGGGTGCCACCACCGAGAATCCCTCATTTGAACTGAACAGTGCATTACTTTCCCGCACCCGTGTTTACGTACTCAAAAATCTCGAAGAAGCGGATATTCTCCAGTTGCTGACCCGAGCCCTGAATTCCGGAGAAGGCTTTGGTGGTGAGCTTGCAGTTTCCGATGACGTGCTGGGCATGATGGCATCGGCATCTGGCGGTGATGGCAGGCGAGCACTGAATATTCTGGAAATCTCAGCCGACCTGGCGGAGCCCGACGCTGACGGGAAGAATCGGGTAAGCCCGGAGCACCTTGAACAGGTGATGCAAACCAGTTTGCGCCGGTTTGATAAGGGTGGAGATGTTTTTTACGACCAGATTTCAGCGCTGCATAAATCTGTCAGGGGGTCAGACCCGGATGGTTCATTATACTGGCTATGCCGGATGCTCGACGGTGGCTGCGATCCTTTGTATGTTGCCCGTCGCCTGGTCCGGATAGCAAGTGAAGATATAGGTAATGCCGACCCCAGAGCATTGCAGCTAAGTATGGATGCCTGGGATGCTCAGGAGCGGCTCGGGAGCCCCGAAGGGGAGCTCGCACTGGCTCAGGCGGTGACCTATCTGGCCCTGGCACCGAAAAGCAACGCAGTGTACAAAGCCTTTAATCGGTGCATGGCAGATATCCGTCAGGATCCGGATTATGAAGTGCCCGTTCACTTGCGCAACGCCCCCACCAAGCTCCTCAAAAGCATGGGGCACGGTGACTCCTATCGTTATGCCCATGACGAAGCGCATGCATTTGCAGCCGGGGAGTCTTACCTGCCGGATGCGATCTATCAGCGCAGGTATTACGAGCCGGTGGACCGGGGTCTTGAAATAAAGCTTTCCGAAAAACGCCAGAGGCTCGACGCCCTTAACGAACAAAGCCCCAGAAAACGCCACACCTGATTCAGGAACAACCTCTGGTGTCTGCGGTAGCCACAAGCGCCGGCAAAGGTATAATGGCGTTCTGATCTACATACATTGAAACCGGAAAATCCAGGATAACCATGCTCGATCCCAAACTCGTCCGTAACCAGGCTGAAGAGATCGCCCGTCGGCTGGCCATCAAGAACTATACTTTTGACGTGACTGCCTTTGAGCAGCTTGAAGAACGTCGCCGGGAACTTCAGATTCGCACTGAAACCTTGCAGGGCGAGCAAAATAAAAAATCGAAATCTATTGGTAAAGCCAAGGCTGCAGGGGAAGATATTCAACCGCTTCTGGATGAGGTTGAGAGTCTGAAATCACGCAAGTCGGAAGCTGAGGATGAACTGCGCAGCCTTCAGGAAGAACTTAACAGGTTTCTTGCAGGTATTCCGAATCTTCCGGATGACAGTGTGCCAGCGGGCGAAAGTGAGGAAGACAACGTAGAGCTTCGTACCTGGGGTACACCGAAATCTTTTGATTTCGAGCCCAAAGACCACGTTGCTCTGGGTGAAGGCCTTGGCGGTCTGGACTTCGAGACCGCCACACGCCTTGCCCATTCCCGTTTCGCCGTCATGCGCGGGCAGGTAGCCCGGCTACATCGCGCACTTGCACAGTTCATGCTGAATCTGCATACCGGTGAGCATGGTTATTCCGAGACCTACGTGCCTTATCTGGTTAACGCAGATGCGCTCTATGGTACCGGCCAGTTGCCGAAGTTTGAGGAAGATCTGTTTAAAATTCAGGGAGAGCATCCGCTTTATCTGATTCCCACAGCAGAGGTTCCTGTTACCAACCTGGTTTCAGATACGATTCTTGATGCCGCAGAACTGCCGCTGAAAATGGTTTGTCATACTCCTTGTTTCCGCAGTGAAGCCGGCTCTTATGGTCGCGATACCCGCGGCATGATCCGTCAGCATCAGTTCGACAAAGTAGAGCTGGTTCAGGTGGTTCGCCCCGAAGATTCCGATGCGGCGCTGGAAGCACTGACCGGCCATGCAGAAAAAGTCCTTCAGTTACTGGAGCTCCCTTATCGGCTGGTGGCTCTGTGCGGTGGTGACATGGGCTTTTCTGCAGCGAAAACCTACGACCTTGAAGTATGGTTGCCGGGGCAGAACAAGTACCGGGAAATATCCTCTTGCTCAAACACTCGTGACTTCCAGGCACGCCGGATGGGCGCGCGGTGGCGTAATCCGGAAACCGGTAAGCCCGAGCCAGTTAACACCCTGAACGGCTCCGGCCTGGCTGTTGGCCGTGCACTTGTTGCGGTTATGGAAAATTACCAGCAGGAAGACGGCAGTATTCTGGTTCCCCAAGTGCTCAAGCCCTACATGGGCGGTGTTGAGCGTCTTCAATGACAGGAAAACCACAGGATGAACTGGGCGCGGGTGTTGCAGCAACGCCTGCGCCGGTTCGCTATAAAGCGAACCCTGTTACCGCAAACCCGAACAGTTCGGCTGGTGAGGTGGCTCTCGTCGGCGCTGGCCCAGGGGATCCGGAGCTTCTCACACTGAAAGCCTGGCGGCTCATTACGTCGGCAGAGGTTGTGCTTTACGACAGGCTTGTGTCGCCGGAAATTCTGGCCTTGATTCCTGAAACAGCCGAAATGATCCACGTTGGTAAGCAACGAGCGAACCATACCTTGCCCCAGGACCAGATAAACCAGAGGCTGGTGGATCTTGCGAAGGAAGGATACCGGGTTGTAAGGCTCAAGGGCGGCGATCCGTTCATCTTCGGCCGTGGTGGTGAGGAAATCGAAACCCTGGCGGGCGCTGGTGTCCGCTTTCAGGTTGTACCCGGTATTACAGCCGCCTCTGGCTGCGCAGCTTATGCGGGTATTCCCCTTACTCACCGTGATTATGCCCAGTCAGTACGCTTTGTAACCGGACACCTCAAAAACGACAGCTGTGATTTGCCCTGGAAGGATTTTGTTCAGAATAATCAGACGCTGGTGTTTTATATGGGGCTGGTTGGCCTGCCGATTATCTGCGAGCAACTAGTACTGCATGGTATGACGCCGGATATGCCGGTAGCCCTGATTTCAAAGGGTACGACGCGGGAACAGCAGGTTATCACCGGAACACTGCAAACGATCGTGCAGCGGGTAAAAGATAATAAGGTTCAGGCTCCGACACTGGTTATCGTTGGGCACGTGGTCGCTTTGAGAGACCGGCTGGACTGGGTTGGAGGCTTGCCTGCCTTAACTTTTTAGTAGTTTGCAGTTCCTTACATGATACTGCCCGATGCTTCAGAAAGTGTATTAGCCTTCTACTTTGGAATGTTGGCCCTGCCAGTTTTACCTATTAATATTTTTAATTGAGTTTTTATTCTATTGGAGATTTTATGAGTTCGTCTGAATCAATAAGTTTGTCATCAGAAAAAAATACTGTCTGGTTGGTCTACATACTTCATGTTCTAGGTTTTTTTACCGGTGGGTTGACTAGTATTGCTGCAATAATCGTAAATTATGTGAAAATGAGTGACATGAAAAGTTCTGTCGCGAAATCTCACTTCAAATGGCAGATTCGTACCTTTTGGTGGGGCCTTTTGTGGAGTTTGATCAGTCTGGTACTGACTTATTTTCTTGTCGGTTTGCTGGGTTTTGTCGTGCTTTTCTTCTGGTTTGTTTACCGTTTGGTTATGGGAATGATCAAGCTTAATGATAATAAAGGGATGTATGGCGTAGTTTAATCTAATCGTGAAATAACGAATGGATGTCCTGAGTTATCCATGGGCAAGAAAACCCGGAGTATAGCTATGAGGCCAAACGTCAAAGCCCCGGTTTATCGGGGCTTTGACGTTCCGTTCTGTCTATGTATAAGGCTTCAGCTTATCAGGCAGCCCGTCAGACTGTCTTGCGGCCTGGAAGTACGTCCTTGAGCTTGTTGTGCATTTCCCGAATGGCCTTTTCTGTTGTTGGCCAGTCAATGCATGCATCGGTTACCGATACGCCATATTCAAGATCAGCCAGGTTCTCCGGAATAGGCTGATTGCCCCAGTTGATATTGCTTTCAATCATCAGGCTCTGAATTGACGTATTGCCTTCGAGGATCTGATGGCTGACGTCCTGCATGACCAGTGGTTGAATAGCGGGGTCTTTACTTGAGTTGGCATGGCTGCAATCTACCATGATGGACTTGCGTAACCCGGCTTTATCAAGAGCTTGCTCGCAAAGTGTAACGCTGACCGAATCGTAATTGGGCTTGCCTCCACCCCCACGAAGAACCACATGGCCATAGCGGTTGCCTTTGGTGCGGATAATAGCCACCTGTCCCTGCTGGTCAATGCCAAGAAAGCTGTGTGGGTAGGAAACGGACTTCATCGCGTTGACCGCGACATCAAGACTGCCGTCTGTGCCGTTCTTGAAGCCGATCGCCATGGAAAGACCACTGCTCATTTCACGGTGAGTCTGGGATTCTGTGGTGCGCGCGCCAATTGCGGACCAGGCAATTGTGTCTTGCAGATACTGTGGCGAGATCGGATCCAGAGCTTCTGTTGCTACCGGGAGCCCAAGCTCATTGATGTCGAGCAGGAGGCGTCGGCCCAGCTTGAGACCATATTCAATATCAAAGGTATCATCCAGATGTGGATCGTTGATCAGGCCTTTCCAGCCCACGGTTGTACGCGGTTTTTCAAAATATGCACGCATGACAATCAGCAGGGTGTCACTGACTTCGTCGGCCAGTTTCTTGAGACGCACGGCGTAATCACGGGCTGCTTCCACGTCGTGGATAGAGCAGGGGCCAACAACCAGGAACAAACGGTGGTCTTTACCATCAATAATGTCGTAAATTGCCTGGCGGCCATCTGCAACTGTTTGGGCTGCGTTGTCCGAAAGAGGCATCTTCTGCTTGAGCGTTTCAGGGGTAATCAGTGTTTCCTGGCTCGCCACGTTAAGGTCTTCTAGTTTATTGCCGGACATTTTCTGCTGTTTCCCCGATTCTTATCGTTACAATAGCGCCGGACCCAGTTGTGGCCAACCCCGGCGAGTTCGTTATACTGCTTTATTTGCAGGGCCTTTTCAACGCTTCTTGAGCATGGGGAATGGATGTTACAAAACAGGCCGAAGTCGCACCAGGTGGCCTCGCGTAAGGTGGTCGCCAAGCAAATTGACGATGTCCTTGCCGGTATTAGAGTCCCCGACCTGCCTTATCCTGCCGGGAAACTTTCGCCAGAAGCAATAAGTGACTGGCAACCCATACTATTTTCATGCTGGAAAGAGCAGCGCGACGAACGGGTCTCCCGTGTACTCCGCTCCGTTGAACTTGACTGGTCAGTGCGTCAGGTCAATGCGGCCTATGTGGCCGATCGCATTATGGACGTATTCCTCAAGACCAGCGGGCTTCACCCTCAGATTGTCCAACGCATTGCACGGTTGAGGTTCTATCTCGCATGGAGAATGAACCTGGATGGCAACCAGGCGTTTAGTGACACACTGTTGTCCTGGCTCGACAGCCTTCAGGAGTGGCGAGGCTGGAGTGATTCTGGCGGGCGCTCATCCAAAGCCCTGCTGGAACAGCTGGATACTTTGGTTATTGCCGTTTCTGCCGGGTTCGAGTCAGGCACTACCGGCCCCGTCGGCGCTTTTTGCCGGCAATGGCAGGATGATTCGCTCAGACGCAGCGCACAGGTCGGAAAATTGCGGCAGCGGTTGCTGGAAACCGAGCAGGGCGCCGCACGCCAAAGGCGCGCAGAACAGACTTCAAGGGCCCTGATCGGACGGGCCTTGCAGGGACGGAAGCTGCCCCAGCCGGTATTGCATTTTATTTTTGATCACTGGCAAAAGCTGCTTAAACAAGCTGTATGGGACTCAGGTGTTAATGGTGAGACCTGTCGGCACGGAAGCAAACTGCTGGAATGGCTGGTTTGGGTCGGGGATCCATCGCTGTCGGATAAGGACCGAAACCGGCTATATACCGTAGGCGAGCAGATAGGCGACAGGCTTCTCGATGTATGGAGCCGTGTCTTCGGTCACCCCCTTACACCAAATGCTCTTGCCGGCATTGGAACCGTCATGATGTCGAGACTAAGGGGCGAGTCGCCTGAATTGGTTGAGGCGTTACCGGACGATGGGAGCTTTCCCTGGAATCCGGACTGGCTCAGTTTTGAGGCCCCCAGAAGCGCTGATGTTCAGCCTTTCCAGAACCAGTGGTTTGTTGAAGGAGAAGGTAGTTCTGAACAACGTCGTTACTTTTTCACATTGCTTGAAGATACAGGAGAAGTTCTCTGGACCAACGGTACGGGAGTGAAACTTGGCCTGCAGTCCTGGCAAGCGTTCTGTGATGCAAAAACGACAGGCAGCATTCGTCCGCTGCCGGTTCTGACTCCATTTGGTGAGGTGCTTTGTAGCACAGTAGAGGTTCTGGCCAGGGCCTTTGAGAAGCAGCGCAAGCAACGTGAGCAGGCTGCAGAGGCTGCCAGGGCTCGCGCCGATGACCTGCGTAAGCAAAGGGAAGCCGCAGAGCTGAGGCGTCGGGAAGAGGCTGCTGCGATGCAGGCAACCCTCGAACGTGAACGGCAGGAAGCGGAAAGCAGGCGCAGGGCGAATGAACAGGCCGAGCAGGAACGGATATACAATGAAAAAATGGCTCTCGCGCAGAAGCAGGTAGACGATATCAGTCTGGGCAGCTGGATTCTGTTGGTATCAGACCGGCCAGAAACTGAAGCGGTCAGACTTAAACTGGCTGTTCGCACAAATGCATCCCGCAAGTTGATTTTTGTGGACCGCCTTGGCCTGAACCGTCGGGAATTTCAGGAAGATGAACTGGTTCTGGGTATTGTGGAAGAGCGTGTTCGCGTTCTGGGTGGTGCATCAGAGTTCGATGATACCTTGAGCCAGGTAGTCGGGCGTATTCGTGTTGGTCGAAACTGATAGAGCGGAAAGCCAGGAATAATAATGAAAGATACTGACTATACGTTTGGAACTCAGGAAGACACACCTGGAGAGAGGGACAACCGTTCGCACTATCGTCTGACCGCGCGGGCACAGATTATGCTCGAAACCGAAGCCAGTTGCCCGGAACCCCGGGGAGTGCCTGTTACATCAGGGCGTGAAGTAGAGTGTTGTGTTCGCGACATGTCGACCACAGGGCTGCGTCTGGTGTCCCATGAACGAATTGAACTTGGTGCATTGCTTCCGGCATCTGTTTCTCTGTCGAACGATTCAGAGCCTTTTGCCCTGACTGTCGAAGTGATCTGGTGTCGTCCTCATGGGACCGATTATCTGGTCGGATTGAGTATTGTAGAATCAGAACAGACCGCTCATATTGAATGGACAGAGGCTGTTGCGATAGTTATGGATCCGTTCTGAGGCAAGAGCTTCAGAGTGGGGTGCGGCAGGACAGCTGAGGGTATGGAGCAGGGAGCCTGGGGGCAGGCTCCCTGCTTTACAAATCAATCTTCAGATGTTGATTCTTCCAGTTCTCCCATGCCGGTAATGTTGAACCCGGCATCTACGTACATGATCTCACCGGTGATACCGCTGGACATGTCGGAACCCAGAAACGCAGCAGCGTTGCCTACTTCATCGGTTGTTACGTTACGGCGCAGGGGAGCACGTCTTGCGTTTTCTGCCAGCATCTTGCGGAAGCTCTTGATGCCAGAGGCCGCCAATGTACGGATTGGTCCGGCGGAAATCCCGTTTACCCGGATGCCATCCCTGCCAAGGCTGGCAGCCATGTAGCGAACATTGGCCTCCAGAGATGCTTTGGCAAGACCCATCACGTTGTAGTTCTGCAGAACCTTCTCCGCACCAAGGTAGCTCAGGGTGATCAGAGAGCTTCCTTCGTGCATCATGGAACGGGCGCCTTTCGCCAGAGCTACAAAGCTGTAGGAACTGATGTCATGGGCGATTTTAAAGCCTTCACGGGTAGTGACATCAACGTAATTACCATCAAGCTCATGCCCTGGCGCAAAACCAACAGCGTGAACGATAATATCGATGTTGTCCCAGTGTTTTCCCAGTTCTTTGAAAACATTGTCAATTTCTTCATCGCTGGCAACGTCGCAAGGGAAAACCAGGTTACTGCCCCAGCCCTCAGCGAACTTCTCGACCCGCGGTTTGAGTTTTTCATTCTGGTAAGTAAAAGCCAGCTCGGCGCCTTCGCGAGCAAATGCCTCGGCAATGCCGTATGCGATGGACAGTTTGCTGGCTACGCCTACAATCAGCGCTTTCTTGCCACTGAGTATTCCCATGGGTGATTCTCCCTGTGTTCCTGATTTTGGTGCATTATCCACGAAGTGTCCCCGCAGGAGTAACGCTCAAATAGTCTTAGTTACGTGAGCATCTTTCTGTTGATAGAAAAACGCAGCGTGTAACAGTTCTTGTGTGTATTGCTCCTTGGGTGCCTGGAAGATATCAGAGGCATCCCCATATTCAACGATGGCACCCTGTTTGAGCACCAGCAATTGATGGCTGAGGGCTCTCACAACGGCCAGATCATGGCTGATAAAGATATAGCTTAGACCATAGCGTGCCTGAATATCCCTAAGCAGCTCAATCACTTGTTTCTGAACGGTCCGATCCAGAGCGGATGTAGGTTCATCCAGAATGATAAGGTCTGGTTGTAACACCAGGGCACGGGCAATGGCAATGCGCTGGCGTTGTCCTCCTGAGAACTCATGGGGGTAACGGTGCCTTGCCTCGGGATCAAGCCCCACATCACTCAGAGCTGTTATTACCTTCTGGTCGTGGGTTTGAGTGTTTTCCGGATCGTGTATTTCCAGTCCTTCCCTAACAATCTCGGCAACAGACATGCGGGGGCTAAGACTGCCAAAAGGATCCTGGAAAACGATCTGTACTCTTCGCCGCCAGGGCCGGAATGCGCTCTGGTCGAGTCCGGCCAACTCTTGCCCGTCCAGTTTCATGCTGCCTGTGCTTGCTGTCAGCTTGAGCAGAGCATGGCCAATCGTCGTTTTTCCGCTGCCGCTTTCACCCACAATGCCGAGCGTCCGGCCAGCCTCAAGGTTGAAACTGACATGCTTCACCGCGTGAAAGTACTCTTTTACTTTGCCGAACAGTCCTTTTCGGGTCGGAAACCGGACGTCCAGGTTGCTGACGCTCAAAAGTGGTTCGCCGCCCATGGGTTGGGGGAGTGGTCCATCCGGGGGCTCGGCATCCAGAAGTTTTCGGGTATATGGATGGGTAGGCGTTGCAAACAGTGCCAGGGTTTCTCCCTGTTCAACCAGCTTGCCCCGTTCCAGTACTGCAACCCGGTCAGCGTAGCGGCGAACGATACTCAGGTCATGGGTAATGAGGAGGATCGCCATACCCAATTTCTTCTGCAAGTCCTGCAGCAGTTCCAATACCTGTTTCTGTACGGTTACATCCAGGGCAGTGGTTGGCTCATCGGCTATAAGCAGATCAGGCTCGTTGGCCAGTGCCATGGCAATCATAACGCGCTGCTTCTGGCCACCGGAAAGCTGATGCGGGTATGAGTCAAGGCGGTTTTCGGGATCGTCGATACCTACCAGTTGCAGAAGTTCAAGGCAGCGTTTTCTGGCCTGGGGGCCGCGCATACCCTTGTGGAGAGCAAGCGTTTCACTGATCTGCTTTTCAACGCTGTGCAGAGGGTTCAGGGACGTCATGGGTTCCTGAAAGATCATGCTGATCTCCCTCCCGCGAATCTGGCGAAGGCGTTTTTCCGGGGCTTGCAACAGGTCTTCGCCACGATAGCGAACCTCGCCACTGGGATAGCTTGCATGCCGTTCATCCAGCAGCCTTAACACAGACAATGCAGTGATGGATTTTCCTGAGCCACTTTCGCCAACCAGTGCGAGAGTCTCACCCTGTTGCAGGCTGAGCGACAGTGAGTCTACGGCCTTCTGACCCTGGTCAAAACAGATCGAGAGATTCGTTATCTCTAACAGCTTGCTCATAGCAGTGTGCCCTTAAGCATTCTTGCGGGGGTCAAAGGCATCACGTACAGCTTCACCTACGAAAACCAACAGGGTCAGCATCAATGACAGAGAAACAAACGCCGAAATGCCAAGCCAGGGAGCATGCAGGTTTGTTTTACCCTGAGCAATCAGCTCGCCAAGTGATGGTGAACCAGACGGTAAGCCAAAACCAAGAAAGTCCAGAGAGGTAAGGCCGGTAATTGCCCCGGTAAGGATAAACGGCAGAAACGTCAGTGTGGCTACCATGGCATTCGGGAGAATATGACGGAACATGATTTTCCGGTTATCCAGCCCCAGTGCCCTTGCCGCTTTCACGTATTCAAAATTACGGGCTCTGAGGAATTCTGCGCGCACCACATCTACCAGCCCCATCCAGCTGAACATCAGCATGATACCAAGCAGCCACCAGAAGTTTGGCTGGACTATGCCCGAGAGTATTATCAGAAGATACAGAACCGGAAGCCCTGACCAGATTTCAATAAACCGTTGCCCGACAAGGTCAATTTTCCCACCGTAAAAGCCCTGTATTGCGCCGACAGTGACGCCAGCAATGCAGCTGGCGATAGTGAGTGTAAGGCCAAACAGCACGGATATGCGGAAACCATAGATAACCCGTGCGGCTACATCACGCCCCTGATCGTCTGTCCCCAGCCAGTTCTCTGCACTGGGAGGAGCAGGAGAGGGCACATCAAGATCGTAATTGATTGTGTCGTAACTGAACCGGATCGGTGGCCAGAGCATCCAGCCATTGGCGAGGATTTCATCTGCAATAAACGGGTCCCGGTAATCGGCATCTGTAGGAAGAAAACCACCAAATGTTTCTTCCGGTACAGTCTCCACAACCGGAAAGTACAGTGTGTCGTGATAGGAAATCACAAGTGGTTTGTCGTTTGCGATCAACTCTGCCACCAGGGTGAGCCCGAAAACCACCAAAAACACCCATAGCGACCAGAAACCCCGGCGGTTTTTGCGGAAATTACGCAAACGCCTTTGTTGAACAGGTGTAAGCGCCTTCACGCTATGCGCCCTCCCGGCTTTCGAAGTCTATGCGGGGGTCTACCAGCACATAGGTGATGTCGCTGATCAGCTTAAGTGCCAGTCCCATTAACGTAAAAATAAAGAGCGTGCCAAAAATTACCGGGTAATCCCGGTTAAGAGCGGCCTCGAAGCCCAGCAGGCCCAGTCCATCAAGGGAGAAAATAACTTCAATGAGCAGTGATCCGGTAAAGAAGAGGGTAACGAGTACGCCGGGCAGGCTCGCAATGACGATAAGCATGGCGTTACGGAATACATGCCCGTAAAGAACCTGATTTTCATCCAGTCCTTTGGCTCTGGCGGTTACAACGTACTGTTTACCAATCTCATCGAGAAATGAGTTCTTGGTAAGCAGGGTAAGTGTGGCGAAGCCCCCGATAACATTAGCGGCTATCGGTAGTGCAAGGTGCCAGAAGTAATCTCCGATTTTCTGATACCAGTTGAGTTGATCAAAGTCAGGGGAGGTAAGGCCGCGCAGAGGGAACCAGTCGAAGTAACTGCCCCCGGCAAACAAAACAATCAAAAGGATTGCAAACAGGAATCCCGGGATCGCATAGCCGATTACGATGGCGGAGCTACTCCAGACATCAAAACGGGAACCGTCTGAAACTGCCTTGCGGATTCCCAGCGGGATGGAAATAAAGTAGATGATAAGCGTAGACCAGAGCCCGAGGGAGATTGAAACAGGCATTTTGTCGAGAATAAGCTCGGTAACACTTTTTTCTCTGAAGAATGAATCGCCGAAATTGAATGTTGCGTAGTCTTTGAGCATTTTGAAAAAACGCTCATGGGCGGGCTTATCGAAGCCATACATTACTTCGATTTCTTTAAGCATTTCATCCGGGATGCCGCGGGAGCCTCGCCTGTCACCTGAGGCACTGGAAACCTCGGCTCCGGTCTCGCCGCCAGAGGCACGGGCCAGGGCGCTACCGCCATGACCTTCCATTTCAGCAATCAACTGTTCAACCGGCCCGCCAGGCGCCGCCTGTACGATCACAAAGTTGAGCAGCAGTATGCCGATAAGGGTTGGAATAATCAGCGCAAGGCGCCGGAGTATATAGATGCCCATGCAGCGGCAGATTCCTCAGGGCTCAGCCCACCAGTTGTCGAGGTCAGTACCGTTTTTGGGTGTTATGTCCGGGTGCTTGAGGTGGTTCCAGTAGGCAACACGGTCTTTAGCAAGATGCCAGTGAGGAATCACATAGTGTCCATGAAGCAGAACCCTGTCCAGCGCCCGGGTTCGCTGTACCAGTTCCTCGCGATCCGGAGCCTGAATGACCAGGTCCACAAGTTCGTCAACGACCGGATCGCTTACACCTGCATAATTGCGGGAGCCTTTGGCGTCTTTCGTGGAGGAGTGCCAGAATTCCCGCTGTTCATTACCGGGAGAGTCGGACTGGCCGATGCCCTGGGTAATCATGTCAAAGTCAAATTCCCGTGCGCGCTGAACGTATTGGTTGCTATCCACAAGACGCACAGAAATGTCGATACCAAGCTTGGCCAGATTGTTTTTGAAGGGCAGTACAACCCGCTCGAAGGTTTTCTGGAACAGCAGAATCTCGAATTCGAGAGGCTTGCCTGTTTTTGCGTGGACCATCTTGCCATCGCGAATCTGGTAGCCGGCGGAACGCAAAAGCTCCATTGCTGTACGCAGGTTTTTCCTGAGACCCTGAGGGCTGTCAGTGGACGGCACGGTATAGGGCTCTGTGAAGATATCTTCTCCCAGTTGCCCACGATATTTTTCAAGAATTTCAAGCTCCCGACCAGTGGGAAGGCCACTTGAGGCCAGTTCGCTATTCTCGAAGTAACTCCTGGTACGGGTATATTGACCGAAAAACAGATTCTTGTTCGTCCACTCGTAGTCGAAACCGTAGGCCAGCGCTTGCCGAACCAGTGGATCGCTGAATATTTCCCTGCGGGTATTGAACACAAAGCCCTGCATACCGGTAGGGCGATGGTGTTCTATGGCTTCCTTGACGATTATGCCCTTATCGAACTTTTCACCGGTGTAAGCCGTTGCCCAGTTTTTGGCTGAACTCTCTATTCTGAAGTCAAAGTTACCGGCTTTGAACGCCTCTAATGCAACCGTGTCGTCGGTATAGTAATCATAGCGAATGTGGTCAAAGTTAAACCGGCCTTTACGAACTGCCAGGTCTTTTGCCCAGTAATCATCCAGACGGTCATAAACAATGGACCGGCCTGCTTCAAAACTGCCAATCCGGTAGGCGCCGCTGCCCACGGGTGGGGTGAGGCCGTTATCGCCAAACTCGTGGCTTTGCCAGTAATGCGAGGGCAGGATCGGCATCTGACCCAGGATCAGGGGGAGTTCCCGGTTACTGCTCTGCTTGAAATCAAAGCGTATCCGGTGGGGGTTCTCCACCGTTACCTTACTCACGCCGGCGTAATAATTGCGGTAGAACGGATGGCCCTTCGTTGTGAGGGTTTCGAATGAAAAATTTACATCTTCTGCGGTAATGGGTTCGCCATCCTGAAACCTGGCGGCCTTTCGCAGGTTAAACACTACGTAGCTGCGGTCTTCCGGCGTTTCCAGTGATTCGGCAATCAATCCGTACATGGAGAAGGCTTCATCAGCGGAGTATTCAAGCAGAGTGTCATAGACATAACTGCTGATGCCTGCGGCCGCCACGCCGCGTATGTCGAAGGGGTTGAAGGAATCGAAACCGTTGGATACTACGGCCATCTTCAGAGTGCCGCCTTTGGGCGCATCCGGGTTAACATAATCGAAATGACTGAACCCTTCGGGATATTTTGGCGCTCCGTGCATGGCAATGCCGTGAACAGGCTCCGGATTCAGCGGTGAAGGGGCGGAGCTCTGAGCGTTTGCAAAGAGAAAACCGGGAGCGGCCATCAGGGCCACGAAATTAAAAAGTAATGTGAGGCTTGAGGCGATTGGAGTTCTTGTCATGGGTCTCGCACGTTCTGGAGTTTCAGGCCGGCGCACCGGGGCATCCTGCCCCGTGAACCTAGTGTACTCAGGGGCTGTTACGGATATCGACGTAGAGTACCAGACTTTGCCCCGGTTGGAGATAACGCGAGGTGTTCAGATCGTTCCAGCTCGCAATATCCCGCACATTCACTGAAAACCTGTTGGCAATACGGGCAAGCGAATCGCCTTTGCGGACGCTGTACCCCACTTTACGAACCATGGCTTTGCCGCGAGCACCACTGGCGGATGCCAGAGCAGGCTGCGCCGTGTTGGACCAGATAACCAGCTCCTTACCAGGAATCAGGGGGTCGCCGGGAGCCATGCCGTTCCAGGCGGCAACCTGCCGGACAGATACTCGGTGCTCCCGGGCGATGTCCCAGAAAGTATCGCCCTTACGGACAGTATGGCGAAGTTTGCTCCCATTGCGTTTTTTGTCCTGCTTTCGCTCAAGCCGTTTGGATGCGCTTAGTGCATAGGTGTCGGAGTTTTTGGACGCCGACGGTATCATCAGGCGCTGTCCGATACGGATGAGGTCGCCCTTGAGGCTGTTCACCTGTTGCAGTACTGCCGGTGTTGTTGAGAACTTCCGGGAGATGGTGATAAGGCTGTCGCCGGACTTGACCACATAGTTGCGCCAGGAAACGCGCTTGCCCGGTGGGATTTCCGCCAGAGCCAGGCGGAACGTCTCGGCGTTCTGATGGGGGACCAGAAGCCGGTGCGGCCCCTCTGGTGAGGTTGCCCAACGGTTATAGGACGGATTCAGCAGGTAAATTTCATCAATATCAACGCCAGCCAGCTCGGCGGCCTGTGCCAGATCCAGTTGTCCGCCCGTTTCCACGACATCAAAATAAGGCTCGTCGGCCAGGGCGGGTAGCTTGATACCATAAGCTTCCGGATTGTCGAATATCTTCGCCAGGGCAATCAGTTTGGGTACGTAATACCGTGTTTCCTTTGGAAGCTGCAATGACCAGAAATCTTCAGGCTTGTTACTTTTACGATTACGTCGCATGGCACTGGAAACTGTGCCGCCTCCGCTGTTGTAGGCAGCAAGAGCCAGCGTGTAATCGCCGCCAAACCGGTTAGACAAGCGATCAAGATAGGTGAGAGCCGCATCTGTAGCTGCAATAACATCCCTGCGTTCGTCGTGCCACCAGCTCTGAGTCAGGCCGAAGTATTTTCCTGTTGAAGGGATAAACTGCCAAAGCCCTGCCGCGCGGCCATGGGAATATGCAAATGGGTCGAATGCGCTTTCAATGATGGGAAGCAGTGCGAATTCGGTTGGTAGCCCACGTTTCTCTGTTTCACTGACAATGTAATGCAGGTAGCGGCTTCCGCGGTCGACTACACGGTTAATATAATTGGGGTGTTTTGCATACCAGCTCAGTTGATCTCTGACACGTTTGTTGTCGACGTTGTGATCAAGAACAAAGCCCGCACGGAGGCGACCCCATATATCGGTTTGTTCCGTTTCGGCATTTGCCGTTTTCTGAGCTGGGTTGTCCAGCTTTTCCCGGGCTTCGCGCGCGGCTTCCCTGAGTTCAGGAGCCATGGCGTCATCAAGCGGATCTTCGCGAACGGCATCGGCGTCTTCGCCGGTTTCTATGGACTCCTTGAGCCCTTCATCACCAGCTGCGAGAGTAACTTTGTCCGAATCGAGCGGGCTTTTCTGCGCCGTATCTGCTGACGGGGAAAGAAAACTGCAGCCACCTGCCAGGGCGCTGATGAATAGCAGCAGGGGCAATCGTTTGACCGACATAGGCAATGTCCAGCTCCGGGTTATAGCCGGGGATCATCTCTGAAAGCCCGGCATATTTAATAAGTTACAAGCAAAAAGTTAAACGATTCTATGGGAGCAGGTTTCCAGCGGTCAAGAAACCTCTCGTTACGGCGCTGAAAGGAATTGTTAACCGCTCAGAAATTATCTTTACCGTGCCGTATAGCTGCAAAAATCGCAGTGTCTGAGTCAGAGGGCAGGCCATTCTCTTTGCAGTACTTTCTTGCGGCGTTTACAACGGCGGAATCATCCCAGCGTAAAAACGGATTAAGTCTTTTCTCATCCCCAAGTATTGAGGGAACAGTTGGTTTGTTTTCTTCTCTGCGCTTAATGCACTGTTGCTCGAAGGCTTCAAGTTCGCGGTCATCGGGTAGCCAGTTACGGGCAAACCGCAGGTTGGCTAAAGTATACTCGTGAGCACAATACACTGCTGTGGCTTCAGGGAGAGCACGGATGGATTTCAGTGACTCAAGCATCTGTGCCGGCGTACCCTCAAACAGGCGGCCGCAACCACACACAAAAAGCGTGTCGCCGCAAAACAGTGCAGGCCGGCCAGCAATCTCTGTATCAGTATAGAATGCTATATGGTCCAGAGTGTGTCCCGGAACGCCCATTACCTGAAACGTGACATGCTCCCATACAACTTCATCACCGGGATGGACACGGCTGGTTGTACTTTTGAAAGGTGATTCGGCAGGTCCTGTTACCCGGCAATCCGGGTGGTCATTTACAAGTGTCTTGATTCCACCAACATGATCAGGGTGGTGGTGGGTGACCAGAATGGTATCCAGCGTCAGCCGGTTTTTTGCCAGATATTCTTCTACCGGCGCAGCCTGCCCGGGGTCTACAATCAGGGCTTTACCCGTGTCAGTGTCTGCAAGGCACCAGATATAATTGTCATTAAATGCAGGGATGGCAGAAATGGTGAGCATCGGATGTCCCCGTATATGCTTGGCAAATGTGCCTGATATGATAGAGCATTAAGTCCATAGTCCCAACAACCTCTAGACCATCGGCTTTTAAACAGGTTCTTTCTGATAAGCGGGAGTATGGCAGTGTGAAGAAACCTGAGTGCATCGATTATGCGTCCCGGCACGCAAGCTTTGAAGACTGGTTTCAGACGCCTCTTGGTCGTGCCATGTTAGCGGACCAGCGCCACTTTCTGCATCATAAGCTTGGCAGTCTCACCGGTGCGAGACAGCTGCAGGTAAGTGTCAGCCACCGCATTCCGCTAACCAATGGCACCGATTTTTCCCAGAAAGTAATGACCACCCCAAAATGGTTTACCAGTATTCCTGATGGGGTTGTTGTGTGTGATGCGGATGAGCTTCCGTTTCCTGGTGATTCAATGGATCTGGCGGTGCTTCATCATACTGCCGACTTCTCGCCGCTCCCCCACGAGGCGCTCCGGGAGGCCGCCCGGGTTCTTAGAGGTGAGGGCACTATCGTTCTTGTAGGCTTCAACCCGTTAAGTAGCTGGGGGCTGCGAAGAGTGATGTCAAGGCACCATACGGGCCCTTGGGGAGGACGCTTTTTTCTGCGCCGGCGCATGGAAGACTGGCTGCGGCTGCTCGGTTTTCAGGTTGAAGTATCGGTGACGCGCTTTTTCCGTCTGCCTCTTCAGCGCAGTGGTCGCAGAACCTCGGGCAAGTTTGGTGAGCGCCTGACGGGAAACGGGCTCCTGCCAGTCGGAGCATATTACTGTATTCTTGCAAAAAAACGGGTGAGCGCCCGCGTTCCCAGACGACCCGCATGGCGTCAGAAAAACGTTTTGGGGGTACGAGGGGCTGGAACTGTAAGCGCGTCCAGGGGCTGCCCGCCCCAGAAACTGAATCAGCCTGAAGACTGACCGGCCGTTACGAGCCACTTACCAATACCAATATCAGGAGTTTTAATGTCCGGAAAGGTAATTCTGTATACCGATGGAGCCTGTAAAGGCAACCCGGGTCCCGGAGGCTGGGGTGTGGTGCTCCGGTATGGGGGTGCACGTAAAACCATGTATGGCGGGGAACCTCACACCACTAACAATCGTATGGAGCTGATGGCTGCAATCCAGGGGCTGAAAGCGCTGAAACGCGGTTGTGCCGTTGAGCTGTATACGGATTCCCAGTATGTTCGAAAAGGTATTACCGAGTGGCTGTCCGGGTGGAAACGCAATGGCTGGAGAACATCGGCAAAAAAGCCGGTGAAAAATGATGACCTGTGGCGTGAGCTTGATTTGCAGGCCGCAAACCATGAAGTTAACTGGCACTGGGTTAAAGGCCACGCGGGCGTCCCCGATAACGAACTCGCAGATGAGCTTGCCAACAGGGGCGTCGCTGAATTGATGAATGGCTGAAATGCACCCTGAATCTAACCGGTATGGGAATTATGAGACAGATTGTACTGGATACAGAAACAACAGGTATTGATCCTTCGGAAGGGCACCGGATTATCGAGATCGGCTGTGTCGAACTCATGGAGCGCCAACTTACTGGTCGCAACTACCACGTATATATTAATCCGGAACGCGAAGTTGAAGCGGAAGCGATTACCGTTCACGGGATCACTAACGAGTTTCTGCTGGATAAGCCTAAATTCGCTGAAATCGCGGATGAATTTTTTGAATTCATCAAAGGCGCAGAGCTTGTTATTCACAACGCTGCGTTCGACATAGGTTTCATGGATACAGAGTTCGCTCGCATAAAGCCTGTGCGAAAAACTGCTGATTACTGTGGTGTTGTGGATTCCCTTGCGATTGCCCGGGCAAAGCACCCTGGCCAGAAGAATAACCTGAACGCACTGTGCAAGCGCTATGGCGTTGACAACAGTAACCGGGAGCTTCATGGCGCGTTATTGGATGCGGAAATTCTGGCTGATGTCTATCTGCTTCTGACAGGTGGGCAAACTGCTTTGTCCCTTGATGCCGACTCTGATAGTGGAGGCGGTTCACGGGGGATGCGAAGGCTGGGCTCAGATCGACCACGACTGGCTGTTATCCAACCGACTGAGGCTGAGACTCAGGCTCATGATGCGTTTATGTCCGCGCTTGAGAAAAAGGCCGGTGGAACCGTCTGGAACAAACTTGAAGCTGCAGAATGAGAACTGTGTCTGTATGTACTAATTGTTACATTCCAGCCTTGTTGAGGTACTTGAGTTCTATGTTATAAGTAATGATAAGTACGCCAGTTTTTTGGTTGCGGACTTTAGTCGGAAGGATTAAACCGGCTTATAATAAAAAGGCGTGGCACCATCTGTGTCAGGCTACATTTCACTTGGACGGCGCGGAAGCTTTCCGCAGATTAACAGGAAGCGTTTATGGTTCAATCGTCTCTGGCGACGAAATCGCAGTCGTTTGATCTGGTCAAAAGTGAAATAGAACAGACTATCAAGCAGGCAGAATCCAGTCTTGAACGCTTTCAGGAAAACCGTGAGAGCGGTGAGGATCTGCAGAACTGTCTGGACTTTTTGAATCAGCTTCGCGGCATCTTTGTTCTGGTAGAACTTCGTGGCGGCATTTTGCTCTGCCAGGAAGCTGTCATCATGGCAAATGATGTCCCTGTTGGTGCAAACGACGACAAAAACATCTTGCTTACTACCTTGAGTAACGCGCTATTTATCCTGCGGCGTTACGTTGAGTATTATCATCAGCAAAGGGAAGATCACCCTGAACTTTTGCTGCCGGTTATTAACGAACTTCGCGAAGCGCGTCGCGAGAAACCCTATCCCGAATCCCGCTTTTTTGAAGTCGACTTAAAGGACAAACCTGATTTTTGCGGCGGCCTGGTGATTCCGGCTTTTGAAGGAGCAGAAGCAGAATACGAGATCCTTGCCCGGCGAATGAGGCTGACCTTTCAGGTTGCGCTTCTCGGTATGCTCCGGGATCGCAATCCCGTAGTCAGCCAGAAGCTGATAAGCCGTTCAGCACGAGGTTTTGCCCGGTTGTGCCAAGGCGCACCGATGGGGCAGATGTGGTGCCTTGTCGCGATAACAGCGGATACCATGTTGGACCGTGCAATGCCTTTCACCAAGGCCCGCAAGCGCATGTTCATGCGAATTGAAAAATACGCGCGGGAACTGGTTTACGTGGGCAAGGTAGCAACTACCAAAGATGCTCCGGATTCGCTTATTCGTGATCTGATTTATCTTCTGTATCGCAGCGGCTCCGGTAACCCGGAAGTTAAAGCGGTTCTCTCTGCTTTCCGGTTGACTCCGGCCGAGTTCCCGGATTCCATTCTGGAAGCCCATGCCCGCCGTCTGTACGGTCCGGGTGCTGACGTACTGAAATCACTCACCGAGGCATTGCAGGACGAGCTGAATCAGCTTAAAGACAAACTCGATATCATCGAGCGTGGCATTGAGCCTGACCTGGCCGAGCTTTCATCCATCGCAGAGGCTCTTGAGCGTCTCGGCAATACGTTGGTAATGCTGGACCTCAATCGGCTGGCATCTGTTGCCCGCGAAGAAGCCGCAAGGCTGCGAGCATGGGAAGCAGAGTCCCGATTGCCTGGTGAAGACGAGCTTTTCCGTCTTGCAGATTCAGTGTTGGGTATTGAAGACGCTGTCATGCAGATCGTCAATCGCGGCATTACAGCCGAAACCGATGCGCTGGTGGGCGGTGAACTGAGCCGTGAGGAGTCTGTATATTTCCAGGAAGCGGTTTATGTTGTAGCCGACGAGGCGCGGGGAGCCCTGACCCTGGCGAAACGCGCTATTACTGCCTTTGTTGAGTCAGATTATGACAAGCTCCATCTCGCCAATTTACCGGCAACTTTGCACAGTATCTGGGGCGGGCTCACGATGGTGAATGATTCTGGTGCAGCCCATGTACTTGAGCGTGTAGCTGCTTCCATTCAGGAGCGGTTGCTTGACGCCCGCGAAGCTCCGGAGAATCAGATTCTGGAAGCCTTGGCAGATGCACTGACATCTCTTGAGTACTATATTGAAAGTATTGGCAAGCGCGAGGATAAGAATCTGGATCTGCTAAGACTGGCGGAAACCTCCATGGATGAAGTTGGCCTGTGATGCTGGCCTGATCAGAATAAAACTGCAGATATAAAAAAACCCGCGCAAAGCGCGGGTTTTTTATGATCGCTACAGGTGTCATTCAACCCATATTGAACAGTTCACCCAGCTTGGTAGCCAGCATCATGTCGCCTTCAGCGCGAAGTTGACCGGCCATAAATGCCTGCATGCCATCTGTTTCACCGGATACAATACCCTGCAGGGTTTCGGAGTTCATGATCAGCGTAACGGAAGGGTCTTCGTGAGGGCCTTCATGCAGGTTGCATGTACCGTCTTTGATGGCCAGATGGTGGGTCTTGTCATCTTCGATATCGAACTGGAACACCAGGTCCAGGCCCTGAGCTGCGTCTGCGTTGAAGTTCTGCTCAAGTTTTTGAAAGATTTGATCTACAGACATTATTTTACCCTTTTTGATAGTTGTCTTGTCATGATAGCGGCTTTATATGCCAGGCCTTGCAAGCCTCGGCGGCAGCCGGGTAGAGCCGACTTCGCCATTCGACTTTATGGTGAGATTTAATGGCTGTCAAGCTCGATCGAACGCTTGTTTTAATTTTTATGCTCTGCTTATCAGCAGAGTTTCGGTAAGTTACACTCTCGTGATTGAAAACTGGCTGGAGAAGGGATTTGGAGTTTCTGACTGAATACGGTTTATTTTTGGCCAAAGTGGTCACATTTGTTATTGCAGCGATAGTTGTTGTGTCCATTATTGTCTCTGCTACCCATAAGGACAGAGCCGGTCACGACGATGACGGTGAACTGCAGATTCGCAAGCTCAATGAAAAA